>WFLZ01000325.1 GCA_009177225.1 Clostridia bacterium | reverse complement strand
CTGGTACGTTTTAAAACGTAGAATAAAAGCATTTCTGCGTTATCACTTATCTTTAAACGATTCCATTCACTATGCTTTTCTATGTCCTTGTAGTTTCGTTTATAAGTAGAATAACTATATAAATGATGTGGTAGTTATCTCGATTTTTCTTTAAAAAATTCATTATTTCGTCTTCATCAAGTGTTGCATACTTATTAAAACCGTCTTGAACATAACAAAATGCACATTGATAAGGACAATGATGGTTTCTCGTTAAAGGTCCAAGTGATACCATTGCCCGTTTTCCATTAAGGAAAAACCATTTCTCAGACATATTGATTCAGTTCCTTTCCGAAGGACACGATTGTACTATTATTTGCCGATTCTTTTATTGCCTCCAATATTCTTAAGCAATAGTAATATTCTTTCGGAGTAGCAGCACTAATAATTGGAGCCTTATCGTTTTCAGAGACTGCACTTATTAAAAGCGGTGCGAGATATCTAAAAGAGCCTGAAAAAATNGATGTCTTGTTTTCTNTCTCGTCTTCATANANNTTATCCACATCTATGATTTCTTGAACACCCGTATTAGTCCTATGATAAATGCGAAGCTTGTTCTGAAGATCAAAATGAATCTCTGCTTTTTCGCCAAAGATATCAATATCAAATCTTGAGCCGCTGTATGCTCCTGCGTTTATAGAATATTGGATGGTAAGCTCATCCTTCAATCTGATAAATGCATTACAAGTTGTGCTTGCAGTGACCTGTGTATCAATTCCGTTCGAGTTCTTGCGCTTTTTAGTAATCGGGTTCATGGAAGCGACAATATCTATGACTTCTCTTTCATTAAACCAATACGAAATCAAATCAGTAAAGTGAGAAGCCATCGCAAGTCTGACTCCACCACCTTCGGATCCATCAAAGCTCCAACTCCACGGAGCATTGATATTAGAAAATCCCATGCCTTGCTGATTTAATCTTACATTATATACTTTTCCTAAATCGCCGTTGGATATTAAATCCTTAATCTTAATGATATACGGATTAAACCTTAATTGATGATCAATTATAAGTATCTTATCATACCCAGTTGCCATATCCATAATCTCGTCTAAATCCGAGGTGGAATCAACAATTGGTTTTTCGCAGATGATATTAAGATGCTTGGATATTGCATACTTCAATATCTCTTTGTGGAAACGATTTGGTGCTGTGATGCATACCAAATCTAAATCCTCGATATCACACAGTTGACGATAATCAGCACACGCAATGGGAATATCAAACTTTTCTGCAAATTCCTTGCTACGTTCCAACGAACTTCCAGAAATTGCGATTACTTTAGCTCTATCGACAAAGTTTCTAAAACCCTTTAAATGAGTTCTGATTCCAACACAAGTGCCAATGATGCCAATTTTGATTTTTTCCATAAAATCCTCCTTAGACAGTTAAATGCATATATGCATTGCTTATTTCTTTTTTTTCAGAAAACTTGTACACTATTCTAAACCCATTAACCTTATAAATGTTGATAGCAGGATTATGATTTCTATATGTGGGTCTTAAATTGGAAATGCTCCAATCAAAACATCCACCTCTGAGACTTTTTGATTCAAAGTCCGCAACATGTCTTTTACATGGGTCAATACAGTAGCCGAACTTGTCAAAAGTAAAAGTTTCAACATCTATTGATACTTCTTCCTGCGATCTTATAATGCGGTCACATTCATCATAAAAATATGTTACTGTTTCTTGACCATTAATGTCCGATTCAAAGGTGGGATAATTTCTAACATCACATTTTTTGTAGAAATCATCACTGTACCAGTCCAGACACCATTCCCGCAGGTTTCCTAGCATATCAATTAAACCACAATTGTTCATATGCTGTTGTAATAAAGGTAAAACTGTTCTTGTTCTATTTGATGAATTGGATGCATAGCAGCACTTCTGATCAAGATACTCCTTTAATACCGCAATTTGGTCGGTCATACATATAGTATCATTCCCTGAACTTCTACATGCATATTCCCATTCCGCTTCAGTAGGCAAAGTACATCCCATCCATTTTGCAAACACCATAGCCTCATACCAAGTAATATAATTGGCTGGTTGAGTGTCATAAGATGAATATGGGTTATTCTTATACATTGGAGTACCATCATGTTTTAGAAAAATATACGGAAAACCGCAGTCATAAAACATCTCTCGTGTAATAAGTGTCTGAGAAATTAAAAAAGCCTTTGATATTCTCACTTTATGAGCTGGTGTTTCTTCCTCATCAACAATTAATCTATTTCGAGATGCATTTTCTCCAAGTTCTTCGCCCTCCATTTTTTCTCTTCCCATTATGTATGTTCCTGCTGGAATATGAACAAATTGTAATCCACATGCAGACATTCTTTCAATCCGTTTTTTTAAATTTTTATAGTCCATGAAATTATATAACAGATCAGCAAATGTTCTTTCAGAACTGAATTCATCTAAAAAAGTTATATAATTATATATCACCTCACAATCCTTCTCGACTCTATGAATAAGTGTTAATGTCTCTTTTATCGTGTTGATAGCTTGCTTTCTATAATCCGATGAAGGGTTAATATAACTATCTCTCAATGTTGCAATAAGCCTAAGTTTATCACGTTTTGTTAGGCTACCATATAGATTTGAAAAGTCATCTTGTGGGAAAGGATCAAATTCGCTCATGCAGCTAAGCGTCAGAGCCTTATTTCTTTTCCACAATTCCTTGAAGATTTCAGATCTATTACTATCGCTTTTTTGGCAAATAATAGGTAGCCACATCTTAATAGGCTCTTCCCAAACTCCCATATTAGCACGATTATAGATTTCATTCTTATCTCTTCCCAGACTCGCCATACCATCTGCAACTAAATATTCCCATATTGTACGATGAGCGAATTTATATGTGTTTCCGTCTATATCATCATCAATTTTGTCAAAAAGTCCACAATTTAAATAATTTTCTTTTACCCAAACCTGAACAGCTGCATCTTTTCGTGAAAAACTTCTTTCTGCATAGAATTCTAATTCTTTTATATCGAAATTTTCTGCCTTATCCAGTTTGAAGAAAATGACAGCGACTTCTTTTAGAAAATCAATCAACAACTGGCGCTCGCTAACCGCAGTTACGCTAGTTGCTCTTCCGTTCATTCTGCTGTTTAGAAGGACTTGAATCGCATTATGGAATAATTCCGCTTTGTTATTAATACTTGAAACTGATGGTGTTACACATAAGAGTGATAAGAGGACAGGGCTTTTTGCCATTCTTTGTATTGATGCATTATCAAGACTACGAATTAGTTTTTTCTTGCGTTTATCAAGCGTACTTCGATCGGCTTCTTCATTAGATAGAATAGTTCTAAAATATCTTTCGATAAACTCTTCTTGTTTATTTTCATCAAAATCCATCAAGCTATAGAGAGTGAATTCTTCATCAGAATAATCACTCTTTTTAAATCCAACTTGTCTAGATGAAATTATCAGCCTATAGTTTTCATATATACTTAGTGCTTGAGCAGTTCTTGTAAACGATTCATATTGCTCCCTGCTTATTTCATCTAATCCATCACAAAAAAACACTATCCTTATGTGCTTCCTCTGGATGTAATCAAAAAAATCGTCATCTGCGCTTACGCCCAACGGTTCAAAATACTTAATTAAGTATTTGCGAATGCTTGTTTCGGATACATTTTGTCCATGACTCCATAAAATCGAAAATCGTCCTCTCTTATCCTCTTGTTTTAATTCTACATATATAGGGAGAACATTTTCTGTTTTACAATATTCCTTAAATACCTTTTTCAGTAATGTGGTCTTTCCGGCACCTGGTAAACCTAGTATAACAACATTCTTAGACAAACTCGCCTCAATACTATGATAATTAATACAAGACAAACACGGTACAACGCTTTTAAATGAAGAGTCGTATCCCAAAGTATTAAATTCGAAAGGCTCGCATTCTAAGTCAACATAAATCTCGTCCACATCCCTAACCGTATAGCGTTGAGTAACATTTAGAACTCGTACTTGCGAAAACTGAATCGAACAATTTTTTATTGTGTTTATTTTTTCAAAAAACTCTGTGTCTCTATTTCCGCTCGGACCAAATATAGTGATTCCTTCCGGCATCACAAACCACCACTTTCTATTATTTTAGTACTCTTTTCAATTCACCAATCAACTCTTCTAGACTTGTTTCGTTTGGATTACTACCTATGTCAGCAGTTTCTTGTAATAATTTTATCTTTAGAATATCAAGCGTAGAAGTAATCGCTTTTAATTTCTCAGCTATTTTTTCTCCGTTATTATTCCCAGTTAATATTGATGCGTAAAAAACTTGTTCAGAAAACAAATTACACCACATATTAAATTCTTTGATTTGTCCGTACATCTCAAAGAGCTGTTTATACCATACCACACTTTTGCCTTTTGATTCCATCTTTTGCTTTTGCTTTGAAAGTAACTGAATACCATTCGAACTTATCAAGCCGTTCCAAACAGGCGTTTTCAATGGATCTATGTAGCATTTTGTGTTGGTATTAAAACTTGAATCCTTTAGCTGCCCTTTAATTGTATTCAGTTCATTAACCAGTTCACGGATACATTGCATTGCATTTTCGGTTTCTTTTTTCTTTTCTTGGGAATTATCACCTTTTATTGCAAGCCAAAAACCTAAAAATGCGCCAACAGCAGCATACACTATTTCTCTAGGATCAATTGTAAGCATAAACGCCCAAATAGTTTCTAATATTTTTAACATTGCCCACTCCTATTATTATTCAGATTTATAAGTCATTTTATACCTGCAACTAATTGCGATTGCTTTCTCATTATTCTTGAAATAATGAAGAAAAAAGTGGAAAATAAATATATAAAAATGCTAACGTATTCAAGCAGATAACTTTAGTAACTATCCATAATTTCTGCAACATTTTGGGTGTTTTTAGAGTTCAGAAACTTTTCCACTCGCAAGATTCATTCAATCCATATTTCTATATATAATACGGATTTATGTAACTATATCTTAGGTTACTTGTATTGCAAGCAGTTGTTTTTGATAATATACAATTATCTTAATTTGAGAACGCTTGTCCAAAATCAAGATTTTGAACGTCTCTAATATATATAATCATTTTCACCACCAAAAAGTTATAAAATTCGAGCGAATTTTATAATATTTGTATGATTGCAAAAAAAGCAAAATAGGTGTTTGTATATTGCGCAATAATCAATTGTTTTATACAGATGTGGATTACTCCCCATCCCCCTCACAGAACCATACTTGTGCTATTAACGCATTTCTGCATCTATTCTGAACAGTCCACTCGACATGTTCTCGGCTCTACGTGTCCGCACAGCAACTTCATTCATTCCATTCAGAGCTGTAAGATGTGTCACTCTTCCCTTCATTTGCTTATGTTGACAAACTTCTCTTGTACTATGATGACATCGGACTTCCTGCCGTACATTGAAACGTCTTGCGATTCACACATCGCTTAATTTTGTCTACTCTTTCTAGATACATCTAGATCTCAGCTGTTTTGATAACTCACCATGCTCTCGAACCGAGTGATGTTTCATTAACCTTGCCTTTTGTGGTTAATGAAATGTTGTCTGCTACGGTACAAAGCGTATCGATCTTTCCTCGCTTTCAATAATTTCTCGGCTCAATCACTTCACTTGTGTTACGGATCTGTTGCTCCATGTCATACGCTTAGGGCTTATGTTACCAGTTTTCCCCCAAGGACTCGGCACTGCCAGTTGGCTACTTTTTACCCAACTGACTTTTCCTGCTTTGTTCTATCAATTTACAAAGATTGTTTCAGAAATCAGTAGGAAACAGTTTCTTTTTCTGTTTTCACAACTCATACATCTCTGTTCATTATATCACAAAAAATGTCCAAAAAACGAGTTACGGTACGAATGGTATAGTTTTTTGGTATAAAATGCATATTAATGCCAGTTTTGAATAAAGTGCAAACAGCATTTTATTAAAAATGTATCTGCACATTCTTGTTTAATCATCATCTTTTAGCGACATTGAACATAATTTCTTCATCTCTTAATTCTCTAAATGGATCATTGCAGAAGTAAAAGCTTAAAGTAGTATCATCTTTGTACATTTCGTATAGATTAGGACGAAGAATTTGAGCCTTGTTACTGTTTTCAGGTCTTCTATGTTTTGGATTCCCATCTTTATTCAATCCACTTCGCCTTACATCATAACAATAAATTGCATTTGGATCATTTCCTTCCGTATGTCCTCCAAGAATTAAACGCTCATTCTCATCTTGTTTGATAATTACCTTCTCTTTTGGGATGAATGGCGCAAAGAAAGAAGCAAAATCAAGGAACAAGTCGCGGTTGGCATTTTTATTTTGAATACCGAAAAACTCAACAAATCTCATTGTATTCTCGAAATGAACCTCGAAAAAATCAATATAAGCGTTAATATAATCGTTTGTATTATTATAGCGCACAAATTTAACCTTTGCTAATGCATATTCATTTGGCTTCTTTTCCTTATCTGTATACAATGTAAGTATCACTATAGTTTTATGTTTGTTGTATTCAAATGGGAAAGAATCAATTGTCCATTCCTTTTTTCGCATATCATTAAGCAAATACTTAAGATTCTCATTTCTCAATTTAGCCATAAAAACACCTTTCTTAACCAATATCAGTTTATTTCTCCTTTAAACTCTCCCCAAATCCTTTCATAATCGGATCAAGGAAATACTCCATAACAGTCCGTTTATCAGTCTTGATTTCCACACTTCCCGAAAGTCCGGAAACAACATTAATTCCATCGGGAACATCTGCAATCTCCAGCTTGACAAGATAAACACTTCCCATCTGTTCGCTGTTGAATGAACTCGGACTGATATATTTCACTGTTCCCTTAACTGTACCATACTTGTTATACGGATAAGCCTCCAGTTTGATCTCAGTTTCCATACCAATCTCAACGTCTGCAATATCCATATTCTTCACATAACACACCATTTCAACAGGCGTATTATCAGGAACTATTGTAACAAGCTGTTCTGCCGAAGTAACCGTTTCGCCAATCGTATTTACAGAAATGCTGTTCACATATCCACTGACAGGAGCAGTAATTTTCTGATATTCCTTAGACAGTCTGTACTTTTCAAGACTGTTGTTGATCTCGTCAATCTGACTGTTGATCTGAGAAATTTGCGAATTCACATTAGCGCTGTACTGCGTTTTTGTGTCGGAAATCTGCAAGTCGATCTGTTCCAAAGCAAGAGCGTACTGCTGAATCAGAAGTTCCTGTGACTTCGCCTGACGTTCCGTACCGTTTTCTTGATATTCCTCAAGCTGAATCTGCGCCATTTGCTGATTTAAATCCGCATTGGATTTCTCTTTTTCCAGATTAGCAAGTGTATTTTTGTAGCTTGCATCTGAATCAAGAATTACCTGTATATACGGCTGAAGTTCAGCACCATAATCAGAAATCTTTATTTTTGATACATCTTCACCGTTTCTTATCTTTTGATAGACTTCACGNTGAGATTCAAGAATTTTCTTNTGACTATTCAGCTGATTTTCGTCNATTTCAAGGGATTCTGTATCAAGTTCGATCAGAACATCANCTTTTTCCACA
Organism: Clostridia bacterium; assembly: GCA_009177225.1. Taxonomy (GTDB): domain Bacteria; phylum Bacillota; class Clostridia; order Oscillospirales; family Ruminococcaceae; genus Ruminococcus. Next base: position 9,755 of record WFLZ01000325.1, on the reverse strand, counting down.
TANGCTCCCTCGGTAACATTGATAGACTTTACCGCCCCATTTGCATAGGACTCCACAACATTCAGATTTCCGATCGGCTGTATACTACCACTTGACGTAATAACCACATCAATCTTTGACAAACAAGCCCACACAATTGCTGCAATCAGGAGCGTAAATACNCCGAANATAATCACAGTTCCTGCCTTATGTGCAGAACGTTCAATGATTTCCAGAAGTGAAGGCATGAAGTCATATTTCAGTTCCTTGTCTTTCTTTTTGCTGTGCTTCAATACGTATTCGCTCATCTTATTATCCATCAACATCACCTCGCTGCTGCTGATTGTACAGGTGGCAGTACATTCCCTTTTGTGCCATGAGATTTTCATGCGTATCGTATTCTACAAGACTTCCCTTATCAATTACCATGATTTTCTGTGCGTCTTTCAGTGTAGAAAGTCTGTGAGCAATAATCAGGACTGTTCTTCCCCTGCAGATTTCTTTCAGATTATTCTGAATAATGCTCTCAGACTCATAATCAAGTGCAGAAGTCGCCTCATCAAAAATCAAAATTCTCGGATTTGCAAGAATCGCTCTTGCAATGGCAACACGCTGTTTCTGACCACCGGAAAGCCCCATACCCTTTTCGCCAATTATCGTATTATAGCCATTTGGCAGTTCCAGAATAAAATCATGAGCGCCTGCAATTTTGGCACAGTGTATGATTTGATCCATACTTGCAGTAGGGCAGTGGATAGAAATATTCTCCGCAACCGTGCCGTTGAACATGAAGTTTTCCTGCAAAACCACGCCGATCTGCTTTCTAAGCATTGCCGGATTTACAAGTGAACTATCCATACCATCAATAGAAATTTTGCCGCCCTCCGGAATATACAAACGCTGAATCAGCTTTGAAATCGTACTTTTTCCTGAACCGCTTCGTCCGACTACTCCGACAATTGTTCCGGGTTCGATTTCAAAACTCATGCCCTTGATGACCTCGCTGCCCTGCGGATTATACCGAAAATGTACCTTNTCANATACGATTCTTCNGTTGATTTTTGNCATTNCAGTCTGATTGGTATTCAGAATTGGTTCGGGAGCAGTGTTGAAAATATCACCGATTCGCTTTACAGACAATGATGCCTGCTGATATTCCTGCCAGAGCTGAACCAGTCTGAGAACCGGTCCGCTGACTCTTCCTGAAAGCATACGAAATGCCACAAGCTGTCCAACGGTAAAATTGCCGTCCATTACCGCTTTTGCTCCGAAAAACAGAATTAGAAGATCAAATACTTTCTGAATAAATTGCCCAGTCGTGCCTGCCGTTGCAGAAACCATTGAAGTTCTATAACTTGCCTTGACATAATCGGACTGCAAATCGCCCCATTTCTTCTCAAATTTTGGCTCTAATGCGTAGGATTTTACAGTCTGCACGCCTGTGATAGATTCTACTAAAAATGATTGCGTATTCGCTCCGGTTTCAAATTTTTCATCAAGTCTTTTCTTGAACAACGGAGTTACAATTGCCGAAAGAATTGCGTACACGGGAATTGAACAGATAACTATCACTGTCAGCATTTTGCTGTAAAAAAACAGCACCACGATGTAGACGATGATAAAAATCAGATCTATCGTTGAAGACAGCGGTGTTCCCGTCAGAAAGCTCCGTATACTGTCAAGCTCCCGAACTCTTGCAACAGTTTCACCGACTCTGCGTGATTCAAAATATTTAAGCGGCAGTGCGAATAAGTGCTTAAACAGCTTAAAACTGAGCATCACATCAATTCTGTTAGTTGTGTGCGTGAACACATAATTTTTTGCAAGTCCCAGAATCAATTCGTAAATGTACACAATTCCGATTCCGATTGCAAGTACATTTAACGTTGAAATACTTCTATGCACAAGCACCTTGTCCACAACGACCTGAGTCATAACAGGTGTAAGGATTCCCAGAATCTGAATTGTAAAAACAGCAATCAAAACCTGAATGAACTCTTTTTTGAATTTCAGAATCGTTGGAATAAACCATTTAAAACTGAAAACTGCTTCTCTGTCCATGATTCCTTTTTTCGTGATTAGAATCGACGTACCGTCCCATATTTCTGCAAGTTCATCACAGGATTTTACTTCGGGTTGTGTTTTATCAGCAAAAAGAATCATAAATTTATCTTCTTTGGATTTTGCAATAATGAAGAATTCACCGTCTTTATTTTTTGCTATAATAGGAGATTTCACATCTTTCAGTTTGTTTAACTTCAGTCTGCACAGCTTCGCTCTCATCTTTAATGCTTTTGCTGACTGAATGATTTCGATTTCTCCGGTTTTCTGCTCCGGATCAAGCACGGACAGATTTTCAGCCTGTTCCTTCGTAATCGGAATACCATGAAATTTCATTACGATCATAAAACAGGATAAGCCGCTGTCTTGCTTTTTCTGCATATTTCGACCTCCCTTAAATAAAAAAGTGCAGCAGCATCTAAGCCGCTGCACTGTAAAAAAACAAATTACTGCACCTGAGAACCAACGAGAAGCTGATTCATCATTGACATATCGTCTGTCGAATCAAGAACGTCAGCGTTATCGAAAACATTATCCTCATCTGCAAATGCAGACATATTCTCGGTCAGGATCATCACCTGAATATCAGTCTGATCTGCAATTTCGTCTGAATCCTCGTTAACAGATGCGCTGTCGGAAATATCGGAAATTACTGTACTGTCAGTTTCTGTAAGAATATCTGATGCCAGACTGTCATCCGCGTAAAGTTCGTTGAGAATATCAGCATTTTCCTGAACAAGGTCATCTTCACTTGTTTCCGGAATATCAGGCAGCTTGCTGAATTCAAGCTCCCATGTGTCCTTGTTGACCGATGCAATTGCTCCGTCTGCGAACTCAAAGGAATAGGTAGCCTGTCCCCACTTGAAGTTGCTAATTATAAGCGTATCCTCGGTTTCATTAATTGAAACAACAAGATTTGAACCCCACTGATCTGTGAGCGTAACTTCATCGGAGTTGATGTCAGTCAGTTTCACAATGCTGTGATCACTGCCCCATTCATTTATGGTGTCATTGCCATAACCCTTTGCGAAAATATATGTATCCGTGCCATTTCCTCCACAAAGAGTATCATTGCCTGTTCCGCCGTCCAGAATGTCGTTGCCGTCATTTCCGTAGAGCGTATCGTCTTCGCCCTCGCCATAAAGTTCATCATTTCCGCTTCCGCCGCTGAGTCCGTCGTTTCCTGCGCCGCCGTGGATGATGCCGTTATCGCTGTTCTGTATTGCAAGCCAGTCATCACCGTCTGTTCCGTAAATAGGAGCGTATTTAGCGGTAATATCATACTGTCCAAGAACTGTACCGTCATCAAACACAAAATTGAAATCTCTGTTGCTGTTATAATCAAAGAAGTGATCTACAATGAGACAGTCTGTTGAATCATCCGAGCCAAAATTGATAATAAGGTCATTATGGGCATTTCTTGTGTTTATCATTGAAGATGCACGGTATCCGTGAATAATAATTGTATTGTTACCCGAAGATGCATTTATCGTATCGGTATCATAACCCTTTCCAAATATATATGTATCATCTCCATGATCGCCCTGTAAGTAATCATTTCCTGCACCGCCGTCGAGAACGTCAGCTCCGCCGCCTCCGTAGAGGAAGTCGTCTCCGTCTCCACCGCTGAGATAGCTGCCGTTGTCGCCGCTGTAGATGATGTCGTTGCCTGCACCGCCGTAAATAGTATTCACACCGTTACCGCCGTAGATATGGTCGTCTCCGNCGNCACCATCGNTATAGTCATCATCGTTACCGCCGTAGATATAGTCGTCTCCGTCACCGCCGTNCATTTCATTGTTGCCGTTGCCACCATTCATGGTGTCGTTACCAGCACCACCTTCGATGTAATCAGCAAGATCTCCGCCGGTAAAGTTGTCATCACCATCTCCACCATACATATAGTTCAGAGCATTTCCTCCATAGAAGGTATCATCGCCCTCTTCACCATACATATAGTTAATGCCCTCTCCGCCGACAAAAGTATCGTTTCCGGTACCGCCGTAAAGCGTGTCTGTTCCGTTTCCGGCTTCGATATAATCGTCACCAGCATCTCCGTAAAGGATATCGTCACCGTCGCCTCCAAACAGCGAATCATTGCCATTCCCACCATAAAGTACATCATTTCCGGCATCTGCATAAAGCGTATCATTACCATCTTCACCGTAAAGTACATCGTCTCCATCATTGCCGGCGATCACATCATCACCATTTTCACCATGAAGCTCGTCGGCACCTGCTCCGCCAATAATCACATCATTGCCATCGCCGCCGTAGATAGTATCGTTTCCGTCACCACCGTCAAGATAACCGTCGCCACTGCCGTCACGGATGACATCATCGCCATTTTCACCGCGGATAATGTTCGTTCCGTTGCCGCCGTTAATAGTGTCGTCACCATCACCGCCGTAAATGAAGTTAAGATTATCTCCGCCTGTAATAATATCGTTTCCGCCATTGCCCTTAATAATATTAAAACCGTCGCCGCCTGTAATGACATCGTCTTCATCGGTGCCTTCAATAATCTGGCGGGAATCGCCGCCTCCAAGAATCTTTGCTTCCCCGTCGAATATGAATTCATAGAATTCAGGCATATTGATGAAATCTGGAATTGCAATAGTTTCTCCAGTCTCAGTATTGACAAGAGAAATACCGTTGTTGATGTCAATGTGCAGGGAATAATCGTCTGCACCCAGTTCATCACCAAACACAAGCATGCTGAATCCTTCGGAGTCGTGAATAGTATCATTACCATGATCGGCGTTTATATAATAAGTATCGTTGCCGGCATCTCCGTAAAGCATATCATCTCCCGTACCGCCGTTGAGAGAGTCGTCACCATCTCCGCCGTAAAGGATATCATTACCTTCTCCACCATCGAGGGTATCATTTCCGCCCTCTGCGTAGAGAATGTCTTCACCTATGCCGCCTATGAGAGTGTCATTGCCAATTCCGCCATAGATCGTGTCATTTCCGGAATCACCAGTGATGATATCGTCACCATCTCCACCATAGAGTATGTCATTTCCGTCACCGCCAGTAATTTTATCATCNCCTTCATCTCCGTAAACNACATCGTCACCAGAACCAGCATTNATCGTATCATTTCCTGAACCNCCATAGATGATGTCGTTGNCACCGNTTGCGTTCACAGTGTATCCGTTGTCAAGTGCTACAAAAATCTCATTGCTGTTTGTGCCGTATGAGTGGTTCGTGGACTCGTTACCAATGACAGTAATGGCAGTAATTGCATTGTCGATATATTCAGTTTTTATTGAATCATTGGTGAGTGCTGCTCTTACTTTGTTGAGAACGCTCGTACCATAAGCGTTGTCATATTCATAAAGCCATGATTCGACACCGTAAACGATACAGTTCATATCCTTTCCATGACGGATGTCAGAGAGAACCTTAGCTACAAAAATAGTCGTATCCAAATCACGTATGTCATCCTCTGTGACATTTTCATAAATCATGTTGATGTAATCCTGCACATCAGTTTCCAAATTGAGCAAGTTTAGGTACATATTCTCAATCTTAAAGTACACGTCTTTAAGAATCTTTGCAGCATTGGAGTTAGGGGTAGATGTGCCCTCAGCACCAACNAAATCTNNCCCCATAAACTGNTNGATAANATNAAGTTCTNTTGCATCAATNACACCGCCNNGNCTNTNTGGAACGATAGTATCTGCACCAGTAATGAAGTAGAGTATTTTCTTTATGAAAATACGCTTCTCAACTGGATCGGAGGAGGTCTTGAATCCCTCCACAAGAGTTGCCAATTTTCCAGATTCGTCAGATGCGATTGCGGAGCTGAGGTTTGTTACATTGCCGAACGCCTCAACAGAATCGGTCACGAGCTTCTGACCTTCGTCATCTCGCTCCTCTGTATCGTGAGTTTTCACATCGAACCAGTGTTCCTGAATGTCTCTGATTTCACCGTTGGCAAAGGTCACGGAGGAAGTCTTGATGAACTCATTTGCATCCGTATCGGTATCTGGATCTGTTGCTTGGAGGCTGATCGAGGTGATGCCGAGTTCCTCAAGGGTCTTGAGTTCATCGGAAGAGGAGATACCGTCCCGGTTGCTGTCCACCCATACACGCAAATCGGCGAACTGTGAATCCTCAATGTTGATTATGCCATCTTTGTTGTCATCAAGATCTGAAAGGGCTTCAAAACCATCTTTGGAGATTTCACCGTTTTTCATAACGACTTGGTCACTGAACAACTCTCCACCGTCGTCAATAAAGCCATTACCATTGCGATCTAAAACAAGGAAACCGTCTTCTCCGTCAGTCCATGCGGTCTTTTCAGCAAATCCGTTTTTATCAATGTCGAAATGAACGCCATTTTCAACATCTGTCAGTTCGATGCCTTTCTTACCAAGATCGATGATAAGAGGATCGCGTGGTGCAGGAGTATTTCCACTATCTCCATAATCATCGTTAGCGTCATCACTCGTATCATCAGTGGTGGAATCAGTCCAATCTCCACCATTTGAATTATTCTTTTCCGAAGTAGCATGATTAGCAAGATTGGACAAATCGCTTGCATGATACCCACTCTTATCTTCTACTTTGTTAATAACATCGTTCGCTTTTTGATCGAGTGCATTGAGCTTCGATTCGATGTCGCTGATTGCAGCATCGAGTGAGCCGTCGTAGATATCAGCTGACTTAAGCTCTGATCTTGCGGACTTGAGTTTGTTGAGGGCGTTGCGGTAATGCACCTGATCCTCGTAGGTCTCGATCAGGACACCGCTGTCATCAGCCACATCGTCCCAGCCGAGTGCTTCATCGAGTTCCCTGTCGAGTTGCTCGAGGTAGGTCAATCTGGACTGGATAATGGCTGCACCGGAAGACAGTGCCTCCGCACCATAGGTAAATGTGGTCATCACCAGCCCGACTACCGGAATGTTGTTTAGAGTCTTGCTGAAGCCGGATGCAGAGGTCACGATGCTGATGCCATCTGCAACACACTGCGCGATCTGGGAGTTGAGGATACCCTGCACCTTTGGGTCATCCAGTTTACCCTTATACTGTTCTTCCAGCTCCATGTATTTTGTGATATTCTTAAGGAACGAGATTGAAGACTTTGCTGTTGCGACACCGCTCAGACCGTATCCTACGCCGTCTGCGTAGGGACCCGGTGTTACATTGATACTGTCCTCTGAGATCTCGATGATGCAATCTGCCGCATTGGCAAGGGCCTTGAGCTGGTCTACGGTATAGTCAAAGCCGACGTTTTTAATAAGATTTTTGACGTTTTCTTTCTGTTCTTCGTATGCTTCCTGGTCGAGATAATCTTTTGTATTTGCCATGTTTCATCCTCCTGTAAATTAATGATTGTTGCTGGAAATGGAAATGCTGAGATGGATGTGCGTAATCGAAATGTGCCATCTGGAGAAGGGACTACTGCGCAGCGTCAAAACAGTATCAGTCCTCCCGGATAATTAACAGATTGACGTAATCTGCCTTGTTAGATACGCTGTCGAACATCACCAGGAAATTGATCGACTCCCAGGTGTACTCGATGAGGGTATCGCTCTGATCGTCCGGCTCTCCGTACAGTTCGATGTAGGAAGTCATCGTATCATTGTTCAGACCGTGAAAGGAAATGCTATCATTCATATCATCCACGATAATGCCAATGATCTCGCTGTTCTTGCACTCGGGGTTCTCGCCCTCCACGAATACGGAGCAGATTACTGTGTTGTACGCAGTACTCAAATCACATAGGGTATAATTGTCAGGTTCGCTGTACAGCCTCGGCGTTAGTACGAGCTCCTCGCCGAGCTCCTCTACCCGGAATGGGAACGTGAGCGCAATGCCATCGATTTCAAGAACGAGCGGATCCTCTGTCAGCGTCTCGTCAGCCGGTGTATCCGCCTGCCCGGTCTCCTCGGAATCCTGGGAAAGCACGCTTTCTTCAGCCGCAAACTCCGCAGCAGAGTCTGAAAGTTCACTCTGCTTCCCGCATCCGCTCATCAAAGGAACAGACAGCAGCAGCACCAGAAAAGCCACAATTGTTTGTTTCTTCATGCCTATTCTCCCTTCGTATAGCATTATATAAAATAGTCCCGCAAAGCAAACCGCTTGTACGAGTTTTCTTGAGATAAAGTAANNCCTGCCTACTATNTCTNATTGTAATAATGTANCTGGTAACTGCCCCCCTCATTTCTGCATATCACATTCAGTGCGCTCCTGCAATAATATGAATTGCAAAGCCATAGCCAGGCTAACTCCATCTGCAATGCCATCCTTTCTACTACTGGTGTATGATAAAGAATGGCTTGAGGTCTATCATATTCAAGAAATCCAACAAATTTTATATAAGAACTACAATATGATAGTCAATGTTTCTTTTTAGAGCGAAAATCTTTTCAAACAAAACCGCACCCTAGTCATATGCATCTCTTCATCAGTCCCTCTGCATACTGCATAAGAAAGACCTTATAGCTTCTCATAGGACAGTAAACTCACCTATGTACCTCAACTATATGTCTAATATGTGTATGTATTGAATCCGATACATAAAGTAAAATACTGGTAATTCTTACTTATAACTGATCCGCAGAATTCAACTTTGGCTATCAATAAATGATTGCCTATTCTACAGCTAAACAATCGAGATTTCCTGCTTTTGGGATGTTGAAAAGTTAGCTGCTGTTATAGATGTATAGCTTTTTCATTTTGCTAAGATGAACTTTGCAGATTCAAGTTATAATGGTGATTGCTTCATCTCAGCATTCAGTTTTTCTTAAGTGCCTTAACCTCATCCGGCTCCTCAGGCTGATACGCAAGCCAAACACAAGCGGAATTTGCAGTAAAAGATGTCACTACTACAGCAAACGCAGCAACAACGCCGCCAAACTTTGTCATGAATGAATAGAGTTTTTTCATAAAAAATATCCTTTCACTCTTCTGTAATACAGAAGTTATTTTGGTCTTATAACCTTTACCATTTTACCATATATATGCTGAAAAAAACGAGTTATGGTATGAGTGGTATGATTTTTGGGTATAAAATGCACTCAAAGTGCTTTTTTATATTTGCTATTCTTTATTTTTCCTAATATCAGCATCAGTGAAATGAGAATCCATGTACTAAAAACTGATAAAGTTAAACTAAGTTTACTCAGAATAAGAAAAACTATAGATATGATTATTTCACAGAGCAAAATGACAAATCCTTTTATTCTATATTTGTTTCTATCATTCTCATCTAAGGGCTTATGTATATCAGATACAGGTGCTAATACAACCAATATAATAATACCAACAATTGCTAAGGCAAGCAAAAGTAGCGGGTGTTTTCCTACACAGCGTACTAATAACAAAGCAGTAAATAAAATAATATTTGACAGAATACAACATCTTACTGGTGTTTTGGCATGATAACCACCAACAAATGATCGTAATGGGATATATCCCAGTGTGAATACAATGGTTTCTAATGTCATCCGCATAGTTACACCGATTATCAGAAATATAGATATATTAAATGCTGTATCTAAAATATTCCGAATTCCCCACATTACAACAACCAGCTTATCTTGCTCTATGATTCTATTCTTCTCCAACCATTTTGCTATACTTACAGCAAATCCACTATAGACAAATAGGAAAAAGAATGGTATAATAGAGGATAGAAAGGGTGATAGTAATGATACCAGTAGAGGTAAGAAAAATCATAATAGCAGACAGAGAAGCAG
>WFLZ01000229.1 GCA_009177225.1 Clostridia bacterium | reverse complement strand
CAACCGCCAGCAGCGTGCAGAAGAGCAGGCTGAATGAATAAATAAATACAAATGATTTTGAATCTCTTGAGTGCGGTAACATTTAAGAGACATTCCATGCCGGATAACCCTGACTAAATAACGAGAAAAGCTGAGTTGTGAAAGACGAAATCTGAAATCCGTATGCCCAGTGTTCGATATGTTCTGATGAGAACCATGTGAAATCCGCATGATTATTATATAAGAATGAACCGACTATATCAAGCCCGCTGAAAAATATGAATGCGATTATAACAGGAATTGATAATTTTTTGTGAAATGCCGAAATCAGATAAAATACAATAAGTATTCCGATAACACTCCAGAAGTAAAGAAAAGTATGAGCTGCGTGAAGTCCCATAAGTTTTCCGACACACGCTGATGGAAGCCAGAATGCAAAATAATATATCATGGCTACCGGTTCACTGAAATACGGTGAAGCGTCGTTTATGATTATGGGCCATTCATATTCAACAAGGTTTTTAAGTATTGCATTACGCCACATATGGTCGAAATTCTGAAATGCAAATCCGCCTATACCTGACATATATACCCATATAAAAGCAATTATTATTATCATCAGGATTTTAGGAATGTTTTCCCGTGAAAACTGTGATATATCTGTTTTCGGTGCATATCTGAAAGCAAAATAAAGTCCTGCAATTACGATTGCTGCTGATATTAAAGCAATCGGAAGCTTGAACCACCCGAATATGAATATCATAAACGGAAGAGCAAGATATAAATATGCAATTTTGATAAATACTGATGATGTTTTATTCTGTGTTATGGTTAATTCTTTTTTGCTCATAATAACTCCTTTATGTTATAAATTTTTATGTTTCTGTATTCCAGTTTTGTATTTTTCCTTTTTTTATAAAAAATGCTCTTTTTGCAATTTTCGCAAGTGGTAAATCCGAAAGTGAATCTGAATAAAAATCATCAACGACTGAATTTCCATATTTTTCTCTGAAACGTTTTAATTTTTCCTGTCCCTTACAGTTTTCGCCCGTGAATTTTCCTGTTTTTGGGTCTGTTCTTGAGGCTATCAGGTAAATATTTCCGAGAATTTCACAGGCTGGTTTAAGCAGAAATTCCGGAGAAGCGGAAATAATTACATCATCGTCTTTCTTTTTTTCATAGTACCACGGCATAATTTTTCTGATGTTTTTTTTCCAGAACAAATCTGTTTCATAGGAAATATCACTGATTACAGACAGAAATACAAAGAAATTTTCCTTGAATTCAGTAACTGAACATTTTCCGGCTTTATAGCGTAGTGCAGAAAAAAGCTGTTTCGGGAGATATAAAGCAACGGCAGGATGTCTTTTAATGATAAAAATGTAAAAATCAATAGTACTGTCTCCGCTGTATATTGTGCCATCAAAGTCGTAAATATTCATAGCATACCTCCGGAAAGTATATAATTGTGGAAATAATTACCATATAGACAATTCCGAGAATTATAAGCACCTTGTCATGCAGTATCATGTCTACGGGATTGCCGTGTTCGTCCACTTCAAGCCGGTATGTATATCTCATTGACATAATCATGATAAGCGGAGTTGTATAAATCAGTACCTGTGAATCTTTCAGGCTAAGACTCCATACCGCATAAAAAATCATAAAAAGCGTAAGATACATATACATACTGCTGTTGAGGTATCTTTCATTGTAGAATTGCAGAACTTTTCTTGATGTTTTTCCGCAGGTAAGCTTTTCGTTCCTGCGTTTTCCGTAAGCAAGAAACAGCGAAAACGAAATTACAGTAAGATAAAGCAGTCCTGATATTTTTATGTCTGTAATAACTGATCCGTAAAATATACGCATAAAAAAACCGGATACAAGAATTACAATATCTATTACCGGTTTGTTTTTAAGTGCAAGGCTGTATGAAAGATTAAGAATCAGATAAATCAGCGGTATCAGTGCCTTTAAGTGAAATCCGCATATGACGGTGTTCAAAGCAAAAGTAAGAATCAGAAGAACGACAAGAAGTATGTACGCTTCTGTTTTGGACACTGCTCTACTTGCAAGTGGTCTTTTGCATTTTACAGGGTGCAGACGGTCGTTTTCTATATCGCATATATCGTTTATGATATAGATTGCCGACGAGCAGAATGAAAATACAAAAAATCCTGTCAGAAGTCTGAAAATAATTTCCGGATGAATCAGTGCCATGCCGAAAAAAGCAGGTATAACAACAAGTGCGTTTTTTATCCAGTGATTTATCCTCATAAGCTTTGCGTAATTCAGTAGTTTCAATCAATCATCTCCGTTTTGTAATTTAAGATGGAACAATATTTTTTTCTTATCCTTTTTATTGTAATGCAAAAAGCTTTAAATGTCAAGTGCCTTATATTAGACAACTGAAAATCATATTTTTCTCACTTAAAAAAAAGATTTGTTGATACTATACAAATAATTACAATGCTTTTTGTTGGAATATACTATAAGAACGCGTACCAATAGAGCTAAAATCGTTTAAGCAAAGTGTGAATACGAGAAATGATATGTTATAATAAAACTTGACACAATCCAAACAATCAAAGTATAATAAAATAAAAAGGAGAGTGTCAGCAATGGGAACAGAAAGACAGTATGATGAAAAATTCAAATTGCAGGCAATAAAGCTTGCAAAAGAAATAGGAACCAAAAAGGCAGCGGAAGAGCTTGGTATACCAAAAAAGTACACTGGGAGGCTAGATAAGCAAAGCGAGAAAAGGAGAAATAGGCACTGGAAATGGAAGCAGAAATCCAGAAGAAGCCCTGAATCTTGCACAGCAATTGAAGGAGGAAAGGAAGAGAGTTAAGACACTTGAAAAAAGAATAAAAGAGCTTGAAGAACTGAATGAATTTCTGGAGGAAGCGTCGGCTTTTTTCGCAGTGCGCCGTCAGAAGTATGCAAAAAGGAAAGAATGAAATTTATAGCCCTAAAGACTGAAAACGGCAGAATAACGGGGAAAATAGCATTCTACTGTAAGGCATTGGATGTATCAAGACAGGGATTTTACAATTATCTTAAATATAAGGATAAGCTCTGGAAATACGAAGCTCTGGTAGCGATGATGATAGAAATAAGAGAAGAAGATGNGTATAACGANANATATGNAAGAGTGCGGATGCNAGAAGCANTTCTGNNGAAAAAGGAAGAGGAAAAGCTTGAAACAGAAGNTCCGAAAGAACGGACAGTGTACAAAATCATGGAAAAACTGGGAATATCGCACCGTCCGAGGAAACCAAAGGGACTGACAAAAGCAGATAAAGAAGCGCAGAAATCCGATGATTTGCTGAAACGTAATTTTACAGCAGATGAACCTGATAAAAAATGTGTGACAGACATTACAGAACTGAAAGTAAGTGACGATAAACTCTATGTTTCGGCGATTTTTGACTGTTTTGACCTGCTTGCGTGCGGACTTGCAATGGATACGAATATGAAAGCGATTCTGTGTACGGAAACGGTTGATAATGCATTAAAACTTCACCCTGAACTCACAGGAGCAATCATTCATTCAGATCGCGGGAGTCAGTACACAAGTGACGAATACAGGCGTAAAATAGCCTCATACAATTTGAAACAGAGCATGAACAGTGCTGGTGGAAGATGTCATGACAATGCACGATGCGAAAGTATGTGGGCAAGAATGAAAGTTGAATTATTTTATTCACGAAATGATAAACCCGAAAACTACACGCTTGGAGAACTTAAAACAAAAATCTGGCGTTATTACATGAGTTACTGGAACAACCGCCGTATCTGTTACGCAAACGGCGGTCTTCCTCCTGCCGTTAAATGCAGACGTTATTACAACTCATTAAAAAAAGCTGCCTGATTTTTTATTCAGTTTCANCTTTAAATAAATTTTATAAAGTGTATCAAGTATTATTGACAAAATCAAAAAGTTTACCGTCACTTGCTTGCTGAATACGCTTATTCATGGAATGGAGAAAAACACCTCATTGATTAATTTTTCACTGGACTCAAGTTTTTCAGAAACGTTCCTATAATATTTAATTCAGAGTTTTCTGACGATAACCGAAACTTATTGACATAAGAACATATATGATGTATAATTTTATCGGAATAATAATAATAATAATATGAAAGGGAATTTATATGATATATAAAAAACTAATATCGCTCATAATGTCAGTAACTGTACTTTCTGTATCGGCATCATGTTCAGCAACTCCACAGCAAAATACAGAATCTTCCGTTGCCGAAAGCAGTCATGAAGAATTCGTGAACTATTCAGAAGAAACTAACACTGAAACTATCACTGAAACTACTGCGGAAATAACAACAGAACCGCCGACCGAACCACCTAAAATTATTACCAAAGGCAATATTTATGATACAAAAGGTAATCTGCTCATGTATACAGAAACAGGTGCGGACGGTTCATCAAAAAGAAAAGTGGCTGACGAGTATGCTGTATCGTTTGCCAATATAATAACGGAAATGTCCGACGGCTATGACCTCAGATTTGAAGATATACTCAGTTCTCCGAAAAACGAGAATGAAGAAACCGGAAAATCCGTTCAGCTCACGATTGACGCAGACGTGCAGAACGCCGTTTATCAGTATATGGAAAGTTCAAACATTGTCGGCTCTGTAGTAGTGATGAGGACGGACGGTTCTGTTCTTTCACAGGTTTCATATCCGTCATACGACCCGTCAACCGTTTCAACCACCGAATATGACGAAGAACTTGCTTGGGGTACTTGTGGAAACAAGGCTTTTCAGAACTTTGAACCCGGTTCGTGCTTTAAAATAATGTCGGAAGTCATTGCAGACAAACACGGTATATATTCAGTCTGGGACGAGGGTGAATGGACGGACGACGGTGCAACCATTGTTAACTGGGACCATGATACCAACGGCTATTATCCTATGGAAAGAAGTCTGTACTCGGCATTTATAAATTCAAGTAATATATTCTTTGCAAAAGCCTTTGACCAGATAGGCAAGGACGATGCTTTGAAAGACCTTGACGAAATTTTTCATTTCGTGACGGATATAAAGTGTGATTTTGGCGATATTCACAACAATATTAAAATAACCTGCAATGATGATTTGAGACGGAGTGCTTTTGGTCAGTCATATATACTTACCTGCCCTATATATCTTGCTGCTCTCGGACGTGAGGCAGTTTTCGGCGATATGGTCAGACCGTTCGTACTAAAAAATGTTATTGATACTTATAATCCTGCTATGGTTCTTGAAAACGGTTCTCAGCCTAACGAGGTCATTGCTTCAATTCCGGAGGATTACAGGGGAAATCTTCTTGATGGTATGCTCGGAGTAGCTTCGGGACTCGGCATTTATGCGTCGGGAAACTTTACATTCTATGCCAAAACAGGTACGGCAGAAACATGGGTCGGGGATTTTCTCTATATAACAGGCTGTCTCAGAAATTCAAACGATACCGCAGGAAATTTCTATGATTACACAAATTACAATCAAAACGGCTCTTACATAATTGTAATGCAGGTCAGAAATCCACAGGAACATGGTTTAGAATATGCAAGTGAATCATCATATCTATATCAGGGAATAGTAAACGCAGTTCTTGAAAATCAGAACTGATTTTTTCAGCGTAATCCGCATAAATATTGCAGGAGGATTTTATGGAAACATTTGAAAAAACCGCCGTTAAAGTTTCTATGGTGAGCATTGTCGGTAATATTATTTTATCCGTTTTCAAAATGTTTGCCGGTATATTTGCACATTCTGGTGCAATGGTAAGTGATGCAATACATTCGGCATCTGACGTATTCAGCAGTATAATTGTAATAATANGCGTAAAGCTTTCGGCGAAAGCGTCCGACAAGGAACACCCTTACGGTCACGAAAGAATGGAATGTGTTGCNGCAATTGTTCTGNCGGTAGNTCTTCTAATTACGGGTTTTTTTATAGGTGCGGACACTTTTAAGAAAATCACGGACGGAAACTTTAAAGAGCTTGAAATTCCCGGAGTACTTGCACTTACTGCCGCTATATTCTCTATCGTGACAAAAGAACTCATGTTCTGGTATACGAGATACTATGCAAAAAAACTTGACTCCGGTGCGGTAATGGCAGACGCATGGCATCACAGAAGTGATGCACTTTCGTCGGTCGGTGCATTGATAGGTATTGCAGGGGCAAGAATGGGCGTTCCGGTGCTTGAACCGATTGCAAGCCTTGTTATCTGCTTATTTATAGTAAAGGCTTCTGTTGATATTTTCAGAGATGCTATAGACAAAATGATTGACCATTCGTGCGACGAGGAAACAGAAACACAAATAAAAAAATGCGTTCTTGCACAGGACGGTGTAAACGGAATTGACCTTCTCCGCACACGTATTTTCGGAAACAAAATTTATGCTGATATCGAAATAAATGCAGACGGTGACAAAACTTTAAGTGAAGGCCATGCAATAGCCGAAAACGTTCATTCAGTGATAGAGAAAGAGTTTCCTAAAGTAAAGCATATAATGGTACACGTCAACCCCGACAAATAATAAAAAATGAACGGTTTTCAGACGAATCACCATATAGAAGTATAGCCCGCAAGCATTTGATAAGAACAGCTTACGGGCTTTATTTTATTATTCATTTACTTAAATAACGTGAATTCGATAGAAAAAATCAGTCAAGTAGGCATAAAAAGCCGTTTGGCATATTAAAATCAGAACAGACAAGGGGCTTTTTAGGGAGAAAAGAGTAAGCTGCCAGAGCAGAAATCAGATTGACAAGGAAATTGGTTACACTGCGATGTCTGGAATTCTCTATATCACAGATGTTTTTCAGAAAATCATTTACTGATTCAATTACAGCACGTTTGCGGAGCATAAGTTTGTCGTGTAAATCCATCAGCCTGTTTTTCATATTTTTCTTTGCTCTGGTAACAAGTGTAATATCTTTTTCCAGAAGTTTTTCAAACAGCTTCTGAGAAATATAGCCTCTGTCAGCAAACAGTTTCCCAAATATTTCTTTTGGAACTTTTACCTGTTTTCGCATATTCACTGAAAACACGATGATTATGTATTTTGTGGTTATCACATACTTTCAAATGAGTGGAGTCAACAAAAGATATTCCTGAACACTTGCCAGAACGTGCCTTTATCGTGTATAATATAAGTAGGACAAGTGCAAATTTCATAATTTCTACAAATCGGTTGTAACTTACAATATCAGGATAATCTTTCCTTTGATGTAGCATTACAAGCTTCGTATAATATCATTTAAATGTCTTATATCCGGACAGATGATACATAATCAGTATTGTCATAATTTCACTCAATGACATTAGACCTGTTCTAAAACCTCAAAGATTATGTTAAAAATTATAAATTGCACAGATAAGAGAAACACTTAAAGCGAATGTTTTAGAACTTGTTCAATGAAAGATATTTTTCACTACCACAAATACATACTCAACTTTACAGAGTACAGATGATTTTTTATGCTCTTTTTTGTTTGCTTCTGACTGTTCCTTTTCTGGTAATTTCTGAATCATGGATGCTCTCTGATTGATTCTGTACTTTATTTTTTTGCCTTTTTTGTTCTTGAGAATTGCTTCCGGACGTTTTTCTATCCCCAGATATCCACTGTCTCCATAAACAGTTTTTTCCTTGCCTGACAGCAGCTCTGCCGCTACTGTCACATCGTGTTCGTTGGCAGCGGTGGTTTTCAGATGGTGTACAAGCCTTGTCTTTTTATCCACTCCTATGGGTGCCTTATATCCGAAGTGCCAGTTGTTTCCCTTCTTTGTAGAATGTGCCTCCGGATCACGCTTCTTTTCACGATTTTTTGTTGAGCAGGGAGCTTTTATCAAGGTAGAATCTACTATAGTTCCTTTTTTGAGAATCAGTTTACGCTCTTCAAGAATTTCAACTACTGCTGCAAATATCTTCTCCTGAATCCCGTTTTTTCCAGAAGATTACGGAATCTTCCGAGCTTATCTCCATCTGGTACCTCTTTTGGTGAAACAACTCCACAAAAGTTTGAAAACACCCAGCTGTCTATTACTTCCGTCATTACTTTCATATCTGCAAGGTCGTACAGATTCTGAAGCAAAAAGATTCTCAGCATCAGTTCCATTAGGTATGGCTTATTTCCACGTTCTCCTTTAGACCTGTTCTAAAACTATTGAAAAAGGAAATGAAAAGTGATAGAATAGTAACAGTGGGCAATTTTTGTTTTATCTTATATACCAGCGTTTCTTAACGATTAATCATCTGTTTCATAATACACAGGTCGAATCAGTCAATATCTATGGTAATCTGCTGTCTGAGTATTTGTTTCATCATGCACAGGTCGAATACATCCAATCTGTCATCCTCATACAAATCCGCTGCCTTCCAATCGGCAAGTGTTGTGCCTGGTACAGCAAGAATCCATTTCTGTAAAAGAACGACATCGGCTACATTGAACTCACCATCTTTGTTTACATCGCCCTGCACAGGATTTTTTGTATTTTCTCTGGGTGAGTATTCCTTTCCGCCGATTGCAAAGAGTTTCTTCTGAAGTTCCTGGTCTGCCATTTTACAAGTATCACGGTCATAATGTCCGCCCGGAGTTGACCACATAACAGGGCAATGTCCACGCTGATACGCTTCCTCGCAGACAGATGACAAAAATCTTTGTACGGAATCCGGCTCTTTGTTTTTAGTCGGACAGCCGTATTCGCCTATAATAACAGGAATACCCTTGTCTGTAAAATTTGTTTTCAGCATATCCATTTCACTGCGAAGCGAAGCATAATCCTCCTCACTTCCCCATGTCGGCGTTGCCTTACCCCAATCTGCGTCTTCTTCCAGAATTGCAAATCCTGCCGGAGAATAGTAATGTACGGAAACTGCCATTCGGTTTGCGGGGTCATCAGGCATTTTGAAAAGAGAATCACAGGTACGGTCTATACCGGTGTTGTAACCGGAGATAAGCAGATGTCTTTTTGGATTATTACCGCCGGAGCGCCTTATAGTATCAACGAACGCCTGATTTATCTCATTGCAAAGTGCATAGGATTCTGATTTTCCCGTGCCGTCACCCCACGGATTCCATATGCTTTCCCAGCCAAGTTCTTCGTTCTGTGACTCGAATATCAGATAATCGTCATAATCCTTAAAGCTGTCTGCGATTTGTTCCCACATATGTGTATAGCGTTTCATGCTTTCCTCTTTGTCGTCTGGAAATTTGTTTACCCAGCCGCCGTCCCAGTGGATATTGATGATTGCATACATACCGCTTTCGAGCGTCCAGTCAACCACCTCATGAACTCGTGCATCGTATTCGGCATTGATTGTGTATGTACCGTCATGAGCCATCATATTTGACCACGCTACAGGTATACGCAGAACGCCGAAGCCTTCCTTTGCAATGCCCTCAATCATTTCTTTCGTAATTTCGGGACTTCCCCACGCAGTTTCATAATCTTTTGGTTTTCCTTCGCTCCATTGAGCAATCCAGTCTTCTTTGTACCAGTCCGGGCAGGCTTCAAATGTATTGCCTAAATTGATGCCGATACCCATATCCCTGACTATCTCCATAGTTGAAATATCACGCATTTCTTCATAAGCATACGTTGTTGATTCAACACAAGTAAGCAACATCAAACTGGCTGAGAAAACCGAAATAATCTTTTTTAGAATCATAAATTACCTCCAAATTTTTTTAATTATAATTATATTCAAGAATCAATGATTGAATTGTGTCTGACTGCTCAGGCTGTAAATGAAAGTGAACTATCCATTGTATAAAACCAGTTGGTTTTCTTTTTCTGTAACATCGTAACTGCAGTCTCCACAGACATAAATTCGGATAGTTCCTGTCCTACATAAATTATTTATAAAAATATAGATTTGTCTGCTGCCCCCCTTATCATAGGGGAATGATTACTCCTTTCTTAAAATCTCTGTACCAACGGCTTGTTTTTCGCTTCTATTTTGATACAGGCAAATGAAAATACAATATCCTGATTGTATTTCTTTATTGATTTACATTATAACAATTATTTTTATTTGTCAACCTTAACCAACCGTCTAAAGCCAGCGGAATTGCGGTTGACACCATTTCAATCAGTGATTCCTTAGATAATTCTGCATATTCGTGCATAACTTCTTTTTATATTCTCATTATATCATCAATTCCATGTAATGTCAACTACAATTGTATTTTTTATCTGAGAGCCTGTTCAGTATCTTTTCAAAGAGAGAAAAAAGTNGTATAATGGAATAAATAAAACTATGNAAGCGGGAAAACGATGAGANAAGAATAGACTTGTTCTAAANCTANTGAAAAAGAAACAGAGAAGTGATAGAATAGTAACAGGTGATGAAAAATGGATAATCAAAAAAGGTTAAAAAAGTTAAAAGAAAAAGACTATCAAAAATATT
>WFLZ01000283.1 GCA_009177225.1 Clostridia bacterium | reverse complement strand
GATGTAGATGTGGATGTAGATGTGGATGTAGATGTGGATGTAGATGTGGATGTAGATGTTGATGTGGATGTAGATGTAGATGTAGATGTAGATGTGGATGTGGATGTAGATGTGGATGTAGATGTGGATGTAGATGTAGTTGCTTTTGCATTGTCAACCATTACAATAACGCCATCTTTAAGTGGTTTTTCTGCAGTTTCACCAATAACCGCACTCTTAAGCTTTTGATTTTCAATAACAAAAGTAATTTCTGTTGCAATATCAAATCCCTCAGGTGCTGCTGTTTCCTTAAGAGTATATTTACCGTCGGGCAGACCCTTGATTTCAAGAATTGTTTCTCCGTCTGATACCCACTGGATTGCAGTTCCATTACCCTCAGTGATTACTTCACCGTTTTCATTTAAGGTTACAGCTTTTGCAGATGTGCCTTCAACGTTACTTTCATCGAATACAACATCAACTTCTGTTTCTTCTCCGTCCTCACCTTTGATTGTCTGCTTACCTGTAAGAACAAGTGTTGCGCCCTTGAGTTCGTTGCCGTCAACGTCCTGCTTGCTGATTTTTACTGTTTCTCTATCGAACATAGTAACAGTATTTCCGTTTGTAACATTTGTCTTGGACAGGTCTACAGTTTTACCGTTTTCGTCAACTGTTGTGGCACTCTTTACAACACCATTATCAATTACAAAAGTAATATCAGATGCTTTTTCATATTTCTTTGGAGCATTTTCTTCTTTAAGTACATAAGTACCGTCAGGAATATTTGTTATTTTCTTTGCAGTGCCGCCAGATTTCCAGCTGATTGCTGTCTTATCAGGGTTAAACTTCATATTCTCTTTATCAGAGAATGTAATTTTAGATTCGTCAGTTTTTTCAAAAGCAATGGCATTTCCATCTTTATCTACACGGGTAAGTGTAAGGTCAGCTCCGGCAAGTTCTGTAGTAGTATTGCCGACTGCTTTCTTGCTGATGAAAAGTTCAGCAGCCTTATCGGTAACAACTACTTCATAATCAGTATGACCAGTCGTTTCATCTTTTGCCGCTGTCACTTGTTTGCCGGTAACAACTATGCCGTCCTTGTCGGTTTTCTTGATTTCAAATGTGATTTCTTTTGTTACCTGATATCCGTCAGGAGCGTCAGTTTCAACAAGTGTATAAGTACCGTTAGGGAGATTTCTTATTTCCACTTCTGAAGTATTTTGTGAATCCCATATAATTGCTGTTGGATTTTCTTCATTATTGAAACTTACATATTTTTCATCAAATTTAACTCTTTCTTTGTTAAATTCAATAGTGTTTTTATCGTCATCTACAGCTGTGAGTTTGAATTTTGCTCCTTTAAGTGGGTTTTTATCACTATCAATCTTGCTTATCTTCAGAACTCTTTCATCAATCATGTTAAGTTCCGACATTTTTCCGTCTTCAGAAAGTTCAAGTGTATAGTTTTCTATGGAGTTACCTTCTGCATCAACAGCCTTTACAGAATCATCTTTAATTTTACCGTTTTCAACTGTAAACACAATGTCCGCTGTAACTTCATAGCCGTTCGGAGCTACTTCTTCGTGAAGTTTATAATTTCCGTCGTTAATGTTCTCCAATACCCACTCTTTGTCTTCGTCGGATGTCCACTTCTTTTCCTTTGATTTACCATCTATTGTAGCGTCGTCGTCTATAGCTGTAAGTGTGAGTTTAGCACCAACAACTTCCTTGCCTGCCACATTAACCTTATTGATTTTTATTCCTGATACGTCTCTTGTGTTAGGCAACTCAATTGTAAGTGTCTCATTATCTACGTCGATATTTGTTCTGTTGTCTTCATGTTCTTTTATTTGAAGTTTTGGGAAATTTGTAAGTCCATCATGACCTACTATAATAGTACACTTACCGTTTTCTACTTTACCTATATGTTCATGACCATCGTTTCCGTTATAAAGCTTAAAAACTGTGCCGTCCATATAATCTGGGCATTCAATGGTTACGCTGTCAAGTGTAGACTCAGGGTTTACATCTGGTTCACAAATATACTCAATACTTGTAATCTTTGCACACCACTTAGAGATTTCCATATTTCCTTTGTCACCGAAATAAAGCTCTTTAGGGGTGATTTCATTTTTGCCTTCAACCAACGGGAACTGATTTTCTTCAGTGTAATTACCATTAGGCTTAAAATTAATTCCGCCAGAATTCCACTCAATGTCAGTAGCATAAACTATAATCTTTTCAATTTTCTTATCGGCATAACCTGCATAATCTCTTGTTACCTCATCAGCATTGATATTTTTTTCTACAACAGGTTTGATTTCAACGGTTTCAACGCCTTTTAAACGTATTTTACTGTCCTCATTTACTGTAGCTGTATATTCTGTACCTTCTGCACCGTCATAGTTAAGTTTATAACTAATCTTGTACTTTTCAAATTCGTCTCTTACAATATTGTAGTTTTCATCTATTGTAAAATAGATATCATTTATAGGTGCTATATAATTTCCTTCTGGAGTTTGTGTCTCCCTGATAAAGTATCTGCCTGGGTCAAGATGTCCAAGATTAGCTGTACCGTCATTAGATGTCTCAACGGTTTTTTCAAGTGTGTCATCTTTGCCTTCTTCTACTTTGTAAATGTCAATCACTGCACCTGCAAGAGTCTTGTAATTGCCATCATCGTCAGGAATTGCATCAATCTTAACAAGCGTTATATCCTTTTCGGTGTTTACAAATTCCGGCATAGTATCAATCTGCGGAATAATGCTAATCATCATGCTGTCAGCATCATAGTAGTAAACATCATCACCATGATAAAGATTACTGCTTTTATCGGTTTTAAAGTCTTCATTCCATTCATTCGGAAACTCCACATTCGACAAACCAATATTACTCTTGGTTGCTGCAACAGATATAACTTTTCCGTCAGAAATTGCAAGAGTGAATTCATTGCTTACATTTTGTGGATATGTTATAGGGCGACCCATGAACTCACCATTTCTTTGAGCTGTAAAACTTACTGTAATCGTTCTCTTTGTACGAACCTTTTCGATTTTTCCAGTATTGGTGTCTGCCGGAGTGTCGTCCGCCTGAGTATCTGGGATTACCGGAGTTTCATTTCCATTTTCTTCCGAAGGAGTTATTACTTCCTCAGCTGTTGTAGTAGTTGTTGATTCATCATCTTTTGATTCCTCAGTTGTAGTTGTTGTAGTAGTTGTTGTAGTTGTAGTTGTAGTAGTTGTAGTAGTTGTAGTAGTTGTTGTAGTAGTTGTTACATAAGTATCTTTAAAAGTTAAGTCTCTTATTGTTACTACTGCTCCAACAGGGTTGTTCTCTTCATCATATTCCTGCATAGATATCTTAACATCTACTTCAGTAGGGATTCCTGTATCCGGGTCAACTCCGATGATTTTTTCATCAACCATTATTTTGTATGTCTTGTTTGTCGGGTCATATCCTGCTGGAGCTTTTGTCTCTGTTAATGTATATGTCTTTGAGATTGGTTCACTACCTGCTGTGTATTTTTTATCGCCTGAAAAATCGACAGATGTAGGAACATTAATTAAATTGTAAGCTTCATTAGAAGTCTCAATCTGTGAAACTGCTTTATTGGTTTCGTCGTCTATAAGCTCAAGTGTTGCACCTGCAAGAGCCTCGTTGCCATCTGTCTTTTTAACAGCAATAACATAGCCTGATGTTGCGCCGAGCATTGAGTAAGGACCTGTAAACGGTCTGTAACCATATTCCATGTTACCTTCTGCACTCTTAGCAATCAAAGCACCTGAAAGATGTCCATAACCATCATTTACAGCACCAGAAGCTTTTGTTGAATCAACCTTAGCCTTAGGAGCTAAAATAGTACCCTGAGAAGATGCACCATATATTACATTATCTGCTTCATAGAAGTTATAAAGAAGATGTGTTACTCCCTCGTCATTATTGTATACACCATGGATAGTAGCACCTTCACCAAATACTTCTTCTATTTTTTCTTTCAATTCTTTAGAATTGCTTGCGCTGTATACTTTTGCTTCTGCTAATTGTTCAGCAGCATCTTTAATAATATTTCCGTCTTTATCAAGAACAGTATACAAGCCCTTTGATATTGAAACATTATTAATTAAAGTAACACGGTCTTTCCAACTACCTTCAATTTTATTGATATCTATATTTTTACCTGCAACATTTACAACAATGTAAGCATCTTCAGGAATGTTGTCAAAATAGAAAACCTGTGTTTTGTTAATTTCGTTCCACTGTTCTTCAGTAATATCAAAATATACTGTCTCTGCATTCGGTACACCGTCATATACGAAATGAGTTGAACCTGCAAATGCATACGCCTTGTCTCCACTCATAAAATTAGCGTGTTCATCGCCTGAACCTTCACCAACATCAGCATATGGCAAGCTAACCCTCTCAAAGCTAACATCACGGTCAATGTCTACTTTAGAGCCTTTGCTTTCACCCAGTTGCTTGAATTTTTCACTTCTTTCAATGATTGTATCAAAATATGCTTTTACGTCAAACGCTTTTGAACCCTCATAAAGATAATCTTCAAAATTTCCGCTCCATCTGCCACCGCCAGCATTATTTTTGAAATTTTCTGATATCTCAGCAGAATTTTTATCCTTTATCCAAAATCTCTTAGAAAAATAAGATTTATTTCCCTCTGTGTCCTTATACGATTCCCATGATGTAGGAACTAAGCCTCTAGCAGTTCCGTTTACAATCAAATTGGCGAACCCTTCATTATTCAAAAGTGCATCAAGTGCTGTCTGTGTAACAAAGTCACCATTACCCAATTCATACTCATTGTTGGGGGCAAAATTTCCGCCGACAGCAACACGACCCTCAGCATCTGAACCAGTCGGAATAAAATCACCATACAGGAATACGGCAAACTGTGAAGCCATACCAAGAGCATACTCTTTTTCATAGTTCTTGATAGTATCAGCTATGTTAGTTCCTTTAAGACCATTATTACCAGCAAGCAAAGTAACATCATCTGTTTTTGTGTCAGTTCCGGAAACATTTGGAACCGGATTAGATGCAAACGACCCTGAAATACCGGTCACCATGCTCATAACGGACATAAGCATTGCCGTAACAAAGCTTAGTGACCTTTTAGCAAGTTTGTTCATATAAACTTTCTCCTTTCATAATTTGTTTGATAGATTTTCCGAAAAAATATTTTCTTCACATATTAACAGTCCTTTCTTAAAATATATATTAACAGATTAGGAATATATTCTTATGTACAAGAAACATATACTAAACTGACTATACTAATTATATCACTATGTTCAAATAATTGCAACCATTTTTTATTATTTATCTTTAGAAAATCTTAATCATAATTTGTGACTATTGCACAATTATTTCAGAATGCAAAAACAGTATTACAACAAAACCCCACACAATTCGTTCATAAATTATTCATATTAAACAAAAAAACAGCTTTTCGTTAAGTAAAAAGCTGTTTTTAAGTATTTATATGGTTCTGCAATAATACATCATAAGCATAAGACAACGGTATTTTCTGCTTCGTGCCTCAAACTGTCCTGTGCTGGGATTAGCCCAGTTTCCGTCATATATAATGACGTTGTTCAGAAAATATTCATGCTTTTCAGCCCATTCCGTTTCGGACTGCTGAATCAGACTGAATGCTTCTGCCGGAAGTTTCGCCTCAAGTTCGGACATAAGATATTCAAGAAGTTTGTCATAATTGCTGTTTATGGCGTACCACTGCTGTACAGCACCGACATAAGTCCCCTGCGGAGTTTCGTAATTGTCGTCAACCAAATCCTGCTCTGCTCTTACATAGTAATCATAATAAGGATTATTTTCAAGAGACTTTACAAATTCTTCTGTTTCACCAAACAAATCATAAATTTTCTGTTCATATTCATCATTGAGTGACGAATATTCAAGAAATCTTTCTCTTTCCTCACCCTCAAAGTTTTCGTTAATCGGTTTATCCTTGCACATCTCAATCATACCGTTTGTGCTGTCATTTGTTATTTTTACGTATTCAAAAAACCTGTCCTGATAATTATTCAGTTCATCAAGTGTGTTTCTGTATTTTTCAACACTTTCTGTTTCAGGCTGGAACGGTTCTTCATGAATTTCCGTAACAGGTTCGGTAACTGCCGTAATAATTTCCGTGGTCTGCTCCTTAGTGGTCTGTGTTTCCGCCACTGCCGAAGATATCTGATATGAAGAAGTTACGGCTGATGATGTTGTTTCTGTAGATGTAACAGTTGTTGTCAACACAGTTTTCGTTGTCTGTACGGAAGATAATGTTCCTGAAACAAATCTGCCTGTTTCCGTTTGTTCTGTAATAACACTCTTTTCCTCCTCCGGAACTGCTACCGAAGCTATCCGGCTTTCTTCCGGAACGTTTTCACTTTTCTGACTCAGCAATCCTGCCGTTGCTCCTCCCACTGCAACCATTGAAACAACTGCACCCACTATAATTTTACTTTTCAGCATACATATACCCGCCTTTCCCATTGATTTCGGTAAAGATTTTAATGAAAATCCTTTTATTCGGGGAACATCTGTATTTTTTAAATCTTCTTTAAAAACTGCTGAAAGAAATGGTATTACCGAAACAGTATAAAGTTTTTCACCGCTTTCGTCCTGATACTTTTCTACTCCTGCCTTTATCTTTGAGCGTGCAGTACTCAGACGGTTTTTCACAGCTCCCTCACTGCAATTCATGATTTCAGCCGTTTCACGTATAGTAAAATTATTGAAATAATACATAAATACGGTCTGATACTGCAAGTCAGAAAGAGTTTCACGCATGATGTCAATCACAATATGACGGTTTTCAAAGTTCATTATATACTGTTCAGGAAGAATGTCTGTTTTTTCTTCTTCGATAATTTCTTCAATGTTATCTTCCGGAACAGGAAATTTTTTTCTCAGAAAATCCATGCACTTGTTTACTGCGGTTCTTTCAAGCCATGAAGAAAATTTTGACGGTTCATCAAGTCTGTCAAGATTCCTGTATGCACTCAGATATGTTTCCTGTACTGCGTCATCAGCGTCATGACGGTTTTTCANAAAATTTATACNTATATAATATATACTTCTGTATGTCATTCTGTAGNNTTCTNAANAAGCCTCCGTATCGCCGTCAAGGGTACGCTTTACATACTCGGCTGTTTTGTCGTGATTCATTCTGCTGTCTCCTTTCTTTCAGTATATTTTTATGCTCCCTGTAAATAAAGACGTTCGGAAAAGACAAAAGGATAGATAAATTTCAAGTTAAAATAAAAAATTAAGACTGTCTGCTTAGAACTTTCCTGCTGAATATCTGCCTGCTTTTTATAGTTTTATACAAATAAGAGCCTGTTCAGTATCTTTTTAAAATAATACGAATAAAAGCAATAGTAATCATCTGAAAAGAGTTTTGTAATTTTCGTTCACAATTTTTCCAGAGACGACGGTATTTATCAAGCCAG
>WFLZ01000199.1 GCA_009177225.1 Clostridia bacterium | reverse complement strand
AAGCAATCAACCTATCTCTACAACTTTCTTAACGGTTTTTCTGACAACAATATAAAGTGGATAGATGCTTTAAGAAATAAATCAGAAGGCTTCAAAATTGCTCCTCGTCAGAATATATATATTAAGTGAACCCTGAAAGCACGATTTTTCACCTGTCTGATAACCACTCTTACAATAAAAGTGTACATTTCGTTTTAGTGTTTTTCCACATTTGGCACAGTAAAGTTTCCGTGCCATAATGTGCTTTTCAGATACATTACGAATTTCACCCTTTGGCATAAATTTTTGAACTTTTTCAAAAATTTCATGGCTGATTATAGGCGGAAATGCGTGNTCATCAATATACCATTCATTTTTATCAGTNAGGATTTTNTTTCCTGTTTTCAGGTCTTTTCNGTGAGTAAGAGCAACACGTTTNCCGGTATACNTCTCATCTTTTANAATTTTGCGNACGTACACAGAAGTCCATTTTGAATTTTTATTTGTTTTGATTCCCCGTTTATTCAGAATCCGCACAATATCAATACAATTTTTCTTTTCAAGATATAAACTGAAAATTTCACGAACTATTTTGGCTTTTTTCTTGTCAATAACAGGCGTAAATCTGTCTTTTAAAATGTATCCATATGGAATACTACCTATAAACTCGCCGTTTTTTATTCTTGATACACATGAATTTCTGACTTTTTTTGACAATTCCATAACGTAGTATTCGTTAAGAACTGACTGGAACACTGTCGGTAAATCCATAGAATTTATAACTCTGTAATTGCTATCGTAATTTTCTGAAACAGCTATCAGACGTACTCCCATAAACGGGAATATGCTGTCCGTCAGCTTGCAGACATCAAGATAATTCCGCCCAAGACGTGATAAATCTTTTACAATCACAACATCAATTTCACGCAGTCTGACTTTGGATAACAGCTCCTGAAAAGCGTTACGATTCATGTCTATTCCGCTTGCTCCACTGTCGGTACACTGAACTCTTTTAGCACCCTGAAAATCTTTTTGTTTACTTATGTAACTGCTGATTATTGAAATCTGATTTTCTATGCTGTCATTCTCTTTGTCGGTGGATTTTCGAGCATAACAGGCAATTGTCATTCACTGTCACCTCTGCTGATGAATGTGATATTATATCTGTCAAAAATAAGGATTTTTTCAAACTTCTCATTAAGCAAATCCCTTGTTATTTCCGTATTTTCGGGTAGTTTAAGGTGATTTCGCACCATATTATTCAGATTTTTTCCACATGAAAAAACACCTCTGCAATGCCTGCAATTCAATTCAAAATCCGCACATTTACGTCTGAATCCGCTTAAAACTCTTTTACCGCATTTTCCACAGAAAACAAGGCTTTTATACGGATTTTCAGGACTTTCTTCATGTTTTTTGAATCTTCTTTCTGAAATAAGAGAATTGACTTTGTTCCAGAGTTCAGCTGTTACAATTGCCGGAACAGCACCATCAGACCTGAATTGTTCATTTTTCGGAATTTTATGAAATGCTTCATTTTTATAAAGTGATTTTTCAGTTTTATGCTGTACCAAAACACCTTTATAAACTTCATTTTTCAGTATATTGCATATTTTTGCAATGCTCCATATACCACCTAAATCTTTTGATATTTTTATAGTAGTTTCACCACTGGCAACTCTACTGAAAATTTCACGGACAATAATAGCTTCGTCTTCTTTTATGATGAGTTTATGTTTGTCATCAGGGTCACGCTGATAGCCGAATGGAGGTTTAGAACCGATGAATTTCCCTTGCTTTTGAAGTTCTCGTGTTGCCATCCCGACTTTTCGGGACGTTTCCTGTGCGAAATATTCATGTGCAAGATTTTTGAAAGACGCTAAAAAATATTCCTGCGGTTCAAGATTCAGATTGTCATAGCCGTCGTTTATGGCTATAAATCGTACTCCAAGAAAGGGAAATATATTGTTCAGATAATCTTCCGCACCAATATGTTCCCTTGCAAAACGGCTTAAATCTCGGACGATTATGCAGTCAATTTTTCGGTTGCGGACATCTTCCATAAGTCGCTCAAATTCAGGTCGCTGAAAATTTGTACCGCTGTAACCGTTGTCTGAATAAACGTCAGTAAGTTCAAAAATCCGGTGATTTTCTATGTAATTCCGGACTTCTTCAACTTGAGTTTCAATTTTTTCATATTCCTGATTCTCGCTTGACAAACGTGCATAAATTGCCGTTTTATAGACCTTGAAATTTATTTTTTCAGTACTGTCTACCTGATTTTTTCTTGATTTACGTGCCACTTATGTCACCGCCCGTTCTGAAAAAATCCTCGTATCTGAAATGAATACGAATTTTTGTCTTGCTAAAAACCTCGATTTTTTCGATGAAAGTCACAACCATACGACGAGTAAGTTCCGAAGCATCAAAATATTTTTCATACTGATTTCTGATTTCGTCAGCACAGTCAAGCAGTCTGATTTTTTGGTTGCGTATTTCCTCTGCTTCAAATTCCACTTTGGCGATTTTATTGCTATAAAATTCATACATTTCAGTATAATCTTTTTCAGAAATTACGCCATTTTCTTTCTGTAAAATAAGATTGTCCTACGACCTTTTCAGTTGTTCAGTTTGATTTTCAAGTTCTTTCAGCTCCAGATTTGTAATGTTAAGATTCTGCATAAAATCAGACTTAATCGCTGGTTCAGAATGATTCAGGATTACTTCCATATGTTTTTTTAATGTTTCAAAAACGGCTTCCGTAAGAACCTGTTCCTTTATTCTTCCCTTACATTTACATTCTTTATTACGACATTCCAAATAGACATCTTGTCCCTTGCTATGTCTATGACACAATACATTTCTGCAATTTCCGCAATATGCAAATCCTGAAAAAGTATAGACTTTATTCAAATTTTTTCCGCAGAAAGTATCCCTTTTCAATAAATCCTGCACCACTAAAAAAGTGGTTTCGGAAATGATTGCTTCATGGGCATTTTCAAAAGCTATCAGTTCAGACGGGTCTTTTTTGAATCTCTGTCGGTCACGGTAGCTCAAAGACGTTGTTTTCCCTTGTATTAGAGTACCAATATATATCGGATTTTCAAGAATTCTGCGAACACTGACAGGTGACCATAAGGCTTTTTCACCGGTTCTGAAATGCGATGTAACCGCTTTAACACCCTTTTCAATTTTGTATTCAAGCGGTGAACTTATACCAAGTTCATTCAGATAATTTCCAATTGCCTGATTATTCATTCCCTCAATTTTCAGGTTAAAAATCATTCGTACTGTCTTAGCAGCTTCGGAGTCAACTTCAAGCTGCTTATTCTTTATGATATAACCATAAACAGTACGATTTCCGATAAACTTTCCGCTTTGACGGTAATATTCCAAAACGTTACGTACTTTCTGAGAAGTTTCCATAACGTGATACTCGTTCATCAGATTGATTATCGGATTCGCCAGACGTTCACTTGATGACTGTTCACGGTTGCTGTCGTAAAAGTCGCTTACAGAAATAAAGCGTACTCCTATTTTCGGAAAAATACGCTGCATATACTCTTCTGTTTTCTGAAAATTACGTCCCAATCGTGAAAAATCCTTGACAATAATGCAGTCGATTT
>WFLZ01000187.1 GCA_009177225.1 Clostridia bacterium | reverse complement strand
TGCGGAATAGAGTTGTCTTTTGCAGAATACTCATAAAAATCATAGATACAGCGTATCCTGCCTGTCGGAGACTCATCAGGCATCTGGATAGTCTTTTTGACATATCCCCATTTCTCCAAATCGGCAAGGGCGCTCTCAACGGCAGTCTCACCGTCAGCACAGACAGCGATAAAAACACCGTCCGCTATTGTCCATTATTCAGTTTGTTTGTCAACAGGCTTTCTACCGTTTATAGGTTGTTTTCAGTTATCTACCAAATTTCTACCAACTTTTTCGGCTATCGGCTTCAAAAGCTGTCTACCAAGTTTCTACCAAAAAACTTCGATTTCAGTTATTTTTTCAAAACTGCGCTGTTACGCTGTTTTTGAGCTTTCTACCAAGAAAAGTGCCGTAAAATTGGGAATTTAAAGTCACTCAGAGGTACAAGGCATTCATTATATCATATTATTTATGATTTGTAAATAGTTTTTGAATGTAAATTATTCAGGAAAATCTGAGTTCTATATTATCATTGTTTCCATTTCATTTTCATAGGTTTCTTCGCCTTTTCCGACTATGTACAAATTCATATTTTCGCCCCTTCACAATATAATAGAAATCACATATGCCTGATTAAGTGACAGCAAAAAATTTTTTAAAAAACTCTTTACAAATCAAAAATAATACAGTTCGTTATTGCATCATAAATTGTTTTATATGCAAAGACGGATATTTGATATTGTCTGCACAATAAGAGCGAATAAGGAGAATCCATATAATATTGGACAAACAGAAAACACAGTAGGATAAGTACTCCTGTGGTATTGATTTTGTATATAAAAGAAAAAGAGTATGGGTGATACCTTGCGTATAAGCGTGAAGTATCGCCATTTTACTTATATTTTTTTAAAGAAAAAAGTCGTTCTCAATAATTCAAGAACAGGCAGATATTTCATAGTATCCGCATAAGTCTTTCATATTTGTTGTTGGAAAACTTCTATATGAGTATTGACCTAATGCCGGCAGTTTATTTTTAAAAATTCATATTGTCTTGTAATACGCTCTTTTGCCTGATGGCGAAATTCCGGAGGTGAAACAATTTCAATAACAGGACCGAAGCTTAATAGACGAATAAGAAGTTCTGTTTCTTCCTGATAATCGTACCATATTTTTACTGTACATTTTCCGTCTGTCAAATCCGTGACGGTGTATTTTTCGTATGGTGCAAACTCCATAAAAAATCGTTCTTTTGCATTGCGTTCGTCCGACACACAAACAGTAATCGGTTTTTTACATTTTCTTTTCAGGAAATATTCGTCTATTGAAATAGTTTTTTCCCAGTATTCATTGGTATTTTCAATCTGTTCAATTCTTCCGATGTTAATAATTCCGCTGTGAAATATTTCTCCGTCCTTAAAAGAAAAACAAAAAAGTCTGAAACGGTCGTTTTTAGCGGAATACTGTATTTTAAGTGGAATATACTTTCCGCTGATTTTTTTATTTCGTCCACTGACAAAGGTTATTTCAAGTATTTCATGATTTCTGACCGCATTTATTATTTTACGGAAATTTTTCCGATAGAGTTCATCAGAGAAATTGTCTCCGTCGCTGAACTGGTCTGTATACCGGAAGTGTTTTTTGTCGTAAAACGGCTTTACACTTTCAAGACATTTTTTCAGTGCGGTAACGGTATTATTTTCAATAAACAGATTTATTTTCGGGTCATCAAGCTTTGATTTAAGCCACTGTTTCTGAACTTCTGTAAGTATTTCAACAGGCTTGTTTTTTATGACCGGAATAAGTTCCCCGTCACAGCTTCTTTTCAGCAGACCCCAGTCAGAACTGTCATTCTGAGGAATGAGTTTCTGAGGAAGAAAAAGAACTGAATCACGGAAACCTTCACTTTCAATAATTTTATTTATACCTTTTTCAGTTATACGGGAAAGTTTAAGAATTTCGGACGCAATACGGAAATATGTGCTGTACATTTCATGGAATATGTTCAATTTTTTTCTCCTTTTCATATATTCTGTACATTCGGCAGACGTCCTTATAAAAACGGTTTATTGCCTGTGAATTGTCCCCCTCGGCTGAAACAATTCTGCCGATAAAGGTTTTAGCCCACTGCATGACTTCAAATGAATCAAAAGTTTTAGCTGTGAGACGGAATAAATTGTTGTCAATTTTTTCAAGAATGCCGTTTCTTTTTTCACGTTTAAGCCTTTCAATGACAAAACTTTCATTTTTTTCGTCAATATAAAAAGTAAGTATAACTGTTTCTGTTTTTCCTGAATTGAAAGAAACACCAAAACAATAATTTGAATCCTGACAGAATTTTTCATATATAGTATCATAATCGTCACAAATATCCCCTGTTTTTACAGTTTTAATGAAATCAAGACGAAAAGAATGAAAACATTTGAGAGCTGAAATATAGCCGACCATATAACGTCTGCCCGTCTGAACAGATGAAAAAATCTTCATCGGAACTACCTGATTTGCATTCCTGATTGTATTACTTTTAGCTTTGAAAGAAATAAATGATATGTATTTTTTATTTTCAATTGCATTTATAATTTCCGGAATAATTATATCTTCAAGAGTATGAACAATATAATTGTGTTTCATAACAAAGAGGTCATTTTTCAGTCCGGCTGATTTCAGAATACTGTTTCCGACGATTCCGAACTCCTGCGTTTCAGAAAAAAACTTTACCGCATCGGTCAGACCGTCGAAATGGTTAAGAAAATCGGCTGTTCTGTCCTCCGACAACCGGAAATAAGCTGTTTTTCCCTTTATTTCAGTTATAATAATCCCCTCTTTGACGTATTCTTTCAGTTTGTTTCTTATGGTCTGCACATCAAAAATCTCGCTGAAACTTTTATCTGTTTCAGAAACTATTTTTTTCAATGTAAGATTTCTGCCGTCATGCAGGATATCTATAATAAAAAAGTGGAGTTTTATATCATTGTCAGTAAAACTTTTTGAGTAGTACGCCTGATAAAGTGGATTTTCGGAAATACTTCCGCTGTCAACCGTAATAGAAACCTGCTGTCCCCTTTCAGAACGTTCATACCTGATATAATCGCTGAACCAACTTTCAATACGTCTTTTTTCGTCGTCATAGGTACGCAGACTTTTGCGGTCGAAATCATTTCTCACTTTAAAACCGTAAATAAAAAAATCACGTATATAGTCTCTTGTCTTGTCGAAATTTTTTATAAGTTCTGAAAATCCACTCATTTCCGCACTCCCTCTCTTACTTATAATAATAACAGAAATTTATATAACTTTCAAGTAGTTCGCAGATTTTTTTATATGATTATTTCCATAATCTGTGATATACTTAGTACATACCAAACGGAACGGCTCAGACAGCAATGATGTTATAGAGTCCACGACGGAGAGTTGCTTTTTTAAGTAAACGCCGTTGTCTATAAACGAGCCGTGAAAAAAGCTGAATGGTTCAGACAGCAGTTTTTCTTTTAAGGGCCAGAGAACGCCGAAGTATAGCTTGCAGGCACTCTGATAAAGACAGAACCGTGACGCTTATATTATAACGGTACAAACAGCAGTTTTATGATTACTGAAAGAATCACAATGATGTACCGTGACAAAAAGGCACTTACAGCAATATAAACGCTCATACTTTTAATATGATAACGTGATTTATTATGTGCCTTGTTATCCAAATCAAAAAGAAACGGCTTTAACAGCAGGTGTTGCATAGGACTGAAAATCCTAACGCAGAACGAGCCGTGAACAGAAAAGAGGTATTTACATATGCTGAACTTTTTGAAAAAAGAAACTAATCTCACCTATACCGAAAACGGAGCTTTAACCCATAGTTCAACGGGTTCATGTTGTCTCAACCTTTTTTTCGGAGCAGGAGCAATGCGTAATGCAGAAGAAAAAAGAATTGCAAGAGCAGTTATTGAATCTTATACAGAAGACCCGATAAAAACCATGAAAATAATTTTTTATGCACGAGATGCAAGAGGCGGTCTTGGTGAAAGAAGATTTTTCAGAACAGCTATCAAAACTCTTTCTGAATTTGCACCGGACGCAGTAAAAAGAAATATCCCTTATTTTGCAGAATACGGACGTTTTGACGACCTGTGCGTACTTCTCGGCACTAAATGCGAAAAAGAGGCTGTTTCCGAAATACAGAAACAACTGAATGCAGATGCAGATGCAATGAACAAAAATGAACAAGTTTCACTTCTTGCAAAATGGCTTCCGTCGGTCAACGCCTCATCAGCTGAAACAAAGGCAATGGGTAAGACCCTTGCAAAACTTCTGGGCATGAGTGAGAAGAAATACAGACATACACTCTCAGAATTAAGACGTTATACCGATATAATAGAAAATCGTCTCAGAGTTTCAGATTATACTTTTGACTATTCAAAACAGCCGTCATGTGCAATGTTCAAGTACCGCAAAGCTTTTGTCAGAAACGACAATGAGCGTTATACAAAATATTTGCAGTCTGTACAGAAAGGCGAAGAAAAACTTAATACATCGGTTCTTTATCCATATGAACTTATACGCCGTTGTGAAGGCAAAAAAACAGATGAAGAAAAACTGTCGCTTGATGTAACATGGAATAGTCTTCCCATTTATGCTGACAATGATGAAAACGCCATTGCAGTTATAGACGGTTCAGGTTCTATGACATGGGGTTATTGTGATACAAGACCGATAGATGTTGCTCTTTCTTTGGGAATTTATTTCGCAGAACACAACAAAGGAAAATTTGCAAATCACTTTATTACATTTTCAAAAAGTCCGCAGTTAGTTGAAATAAAGGGTAAAGATATATTTGAAAAAGTAAATTATTGCCATAGATTTAACGAAGTAGCGAATACCAATCTTGAAGCAGTTTTTAATCTTATACTTAAAACAGCAGTAAAAAACAAACTTCCACAGGAAGAAATGCCATCGAAACTCTATATAATATCTGATATGGAATTTGATTATTGCATAGAGGGCGGAAACAGCACTCCCCTGTTTAATGCAATGAAAAAGAAATATGGGAGTTATNNATATAAACTTCCTNATGTTNTANTTNGGAATGTNGNAAGNCGACAGTCAAATATGCCTGTTACGATGTCAGAAACCGGAGCAGCACTTGTGTCAGGATTTTCACCGGTTATTTTTGATATGGCAATATCAGGTGAAATTACTCCTTTTGCAATAATGGAAAAAGTTATTTCCAGTGAACGTTATGCTAAAATAGTATAATTGCTGAAACCTGTACATTTTGTACAGGTTTTTTCTTTGATATTGATGATACTGATTATGATTTCTGTCTTTATAGTTTTATTTTTTTGTTTTTAAATTTTTGTCATTAGTTCGTATAATTAT
>WFLZ01000050.1 GCA_009177225.1 Clostridia bacterium | reverse complement strand
TATCTGATGAAAATCCTATAGATTTTCATAAATACATGGACTATATTCTTCATTTTGATAGGGAATATGTGAATTTTCATAATCCATTACCCGGTAGCAGATTACCTATCAATAATATTGATGGATTTATGGATGTAAAATTAAATAGTTATTTTAAAGATAATAATATTAATTATAGAGCTCATATGGGTATGCGTGATGATATCTGGGATGATCGTATACATAATCTTATATCTAAAGATATACCAGCTATTATATACGTAGGACCTACTGCTGTTGACGATTCTATAAAATTATATGGTAGAGACAATTCTAATATCTATAAGAAGTCTACTTATACTGAATATACTACTGTTGATAGTCATTATTTTAATGTTACTGCAGTTATAGAGGATAAAATTATGGAAAGTGAGGGTGATTACAGTGGTGTAATCTATGAAGTTTCTTCTTGGGGTGAGAAGTATTATATGTCTGAAAAAGAAATGTCTGATTATATTAAAATCCATACACCATTTTTCACTAATGTTATTTATATAACGGAGAAGTAAAATGAGAATTATTATTGCTATNTTTTCTTGTATTATATTATTGTTTATTAATACTCATACAGTGTATGCACAAGCTANGNTTGATAGTTTTGCTGTTGAATCATTGGAATTACCTGATGAAGCAGTGTATATGGATATGNTAATTTCTANGAATGANAATGATGANTCATATACACCTTTTAATGAAGAGAATATGAAGCAGTATGACTTTGACACAACATCAATATCCAAGTATAATAAAGAAGGCTTCATTAGTATGTCCTGTCATTATAATAATAATTTTACAAAAATGAAGATATTATATAATAATAGATGGGGTTATCATAATTCATTTGTTCTGGATAAGAATTCNAATGGTGNNCTTGTTGCAAATAATCTACGAGTGGATAAAATTCTTGGTGAAGATAGACAGTTTCGCATAGCATTGTTAGATAAAAATGGAAGTATTATTCAACTTTCGGAACCTTTTAACGGTAAAGGGAAAAAAGGTTTACTTACTAACTATATTAAATACAATGGGAAATTTAACACAGTTTCTCTTGAGTATGAATACAGTAACATGCCAGTGTGGTGGATATATAAAACCAATCCAAAATATACTATTATCGGAATAATTGTCCTTATAATTATTATAAAACTTCTTATTTCTAGACATAGTGATGTAGAATAGCATACAAGACATATCAGCATTCTAGAAATGGATTCTCTTGAAACCTTTTGTGTTAATAGGGATGCCGTTTATAATACCTTAAAATGAAAATTTGCCGACTGCTGACTTTGCATATAAAATAATATACATAAAAAGGCGATACCTACATTTGTAAGGTATCGTCTATAATTTTTCTTTTTCAGAGGCTTTGTTCAACTATTGCATTTTTTGTAAATTAATGATACAATAAAGTAAGTAAATTATGTTTCAAGGAGGTTGAAAATGACTGATACAAATAAAAAAGCGGTTCAATCACGCAGGGCGAACAGGTTGCGAGCGTCTGGAAGCCTTTATATGACCGTTTCGGAATACACATTGATTTTGCATATCGT
The DNA here is from genome assembly GCA_009177225.1 of Clostridia bacterium. Taxonomy (GTDB): domain Bacteria; phylum Bacillota; class Clostridia; order Oscillospirales; family Ruminococcaceae; genus Ruminococcus. Next base: position 3,157 of record WFLZ01000050.1, on the reverse strand, counting down.
ACATTCCGGTGGGACAGCGAAGCCACATTAAAAGCACACGTGCATTGTGTGATAGTCGGATTTAGTACGGTAGAAAATTCATGGGATAAAAAATTATATGATTCTGATAAATTTCAGCTTGTAAAAAATATAAGTCCTTATTTGATTGATTCAGAAACAATTTTCATTCAGAGCAGAACTAAACCTCTTTGTGATGTTCCGGCTATTCATAGGGGAAATCAGCCAACGGATGGCGGTAATCTTATTATTAACAAAGAAGATTATGAAGATTTTATTAAGTCCGAACCAAAGGCAAAAAAATATATAAAACGTTTTATGATGGGATATGAATTTATTAACAATGTTCCCCGATATTGCTTGTGGCTTGTCGGAGTATCTCCGAAAGAATTAAAAGAAATGCCATTAGTTTTAAAACGGATTCAGGAAGTAAAGAAAATGCGTGAAAGCAGTACATTTGAACAAACACGCAGAATGGCTGAAACTCCGTATAAATTCAGGGAAGAATTTAACCCCGATACATTTATAGCTATTCCGGTTGTATCTTCGGAAAACAGAAAATATATTCCAATGGGATATTTAGATAAAAACGTTATCGCTGGAAATAAATTATTTATGGTGGAAAATGCCAGTCTGTATCATTTTGGCGTATTAACTTCTAATGTCCACATGGCGTGGACGAGGGCGGTTTGTGGACGTTTAAAAAGTGATTATAGCTATTCAAATACAGTGGTTTATAATAACTTCCTGTGGTGCAATCCCACACCGGAGCAGGCAAAACAAATAGAACATACCGCACAGGCAATGCTCAACGCACGCAACCTCTACCCCGACTGTTCCCTTGCCGACCTATACGACGAATTAACGATGCCTCCGGAATTACGCAAGGCACATCAGGCTAATGATTTCGCCGTTATGGACGCTTATGGGTTCAATCGGAAAATAACTGAATCGGAATGTGTCGCCGAACTTATGAAGATGTATNAGAAACTCACAAAATAATTCNGNAGCAGNCANNAAATCCTACNTGATGCGTTCANTNGGNATTTTTTATACTTAANATAATTTTGTATTACTAAATATACTGTAATAAAAGTATATAGGCAATTTTTACCGTTGTTTAAGAAAACAGGTTAACCATTGTATAAAAAGTTACAAAATAATTACAGCAAGGCAAATAATAGATGTTTAATATGAAAATGTTGAAACCTCTAACCAACTTTGGTTAGAGGTATTTTCTGCTAAAAATAGGAGAATTTTTAAATTCCCTAACCAACCTAACCAAATTTTCTATATATTTAGGTCTCGCATAACGGTGGTTTACCATTGTTATGCATACCAAAAGTTTTTAGCATTTTTTTGGTTAGTTGGTTAGAATTTGTTTATAAATAACGATATATAGCTATAAAACCGCCTAACCAAAATCCTAACCAAAACCTAACCAAAGAAAATTTGATTAGACTTATAGACGTTTTACTTGAAATTGTCTATTAAAATAGTTAAAAAAACTACTCTTAAAAATAAAGAGTAGTAATTTTTTTATTTTATTAACGATAATATACTTTGGTAGCTCCATAGGGTTGTATCCATTCCGCTTTACCTGTTTTATTCCAACCTAAAGCGGTAAGAGTACGTGCTATCTCCAATGACATTTTACGTTCTATGGGCTGATTAAGTTCATATCCGAACCACTCACAAGCAATTTCCTTAATTGAAATACGGTCACGCTTGTAAGCTCCTGCTGGTGCGTTGCCGTTTTGATAGTCAATGATATAGTTTCTTCTTGTTTCCAGACTTTCACTATACCAATTTGCAGTAATCGGAATTTCAAGGAAATTGAATATATCAGACTGTAAAGGGCTTTCGTCAAAGTGCTTGCGTTGTTCCTGTTCAGCTAATGCAAGAACCTGACTATTCTGAATATAGATGCACTGACCGTTTCTGTAAAGGTGTACCGCCTCCGCCCATAACTGGGAAATATATTCGGGAATAAGGTCTTTGTCGATGTTCTTGGTGGCTTGTGGTATATTCACATCTATCGGATAATAACGACGGTCGCCCGTTTCATCTTTCAAGAAGTCATAATTATTTGTAGTTCCAAAGAATACGCATTGTCTCGGACGCTGTTCAGGATTTCTTCCGTAAGGTCTGCGGTAAAAGTCCTGCTGACTTGCGATAGCTTGTTTACTACGTTCCTTGATTGACTTCTGAAATGCCGTACCCTCTCCTAACTCGATAATCCATTTACCTTGTATACTTTCATAGAAGTCTNTTGCCGTCGAAAGTGGTTACNCCGTCNGTGAACCATTCNGGNTTNACGGCTATTTTACCNATNAATTTNGATTTACCCGTACCCTGTTTACCTACAAGAACCGTACAAGTATCGAATTTCACGCCTGCATCGAATATTCTTGCAACCGCTCCGACAAACGTCACAACTGCAACGGACTGAGTATAAATATTGTCGGTTGCTCCTAAAAAATCCGTGAATACGCTTTTTAAACGCTGTATACCGTCCCATTGAACAGCCTCTAAATACTCTTTTATCGGGTGATATGAGTTATCATCGGCAATAATACTACATACCTGATTTATACTGTCTATTGAGGTGAAAAGAGAATATTCTTTTTCAAGATGAAGTTTTATTCGGTTTTCTGTAACGTCTTTCCAATCATCACGGTTAAAAGTCCGCATCTGTGTAAGTTCGTTAAACTCAATTTTTCCTTTGTATTTCGGGTCATTTAAAAATATGGTTTCAAGATTTGATAACGTATTTTTGACAGCATTATCAGACTGGTTACGTGTTAGACTTCCGCGCCAATCAGAATCAGCCTGCTGACGTTCACACACATCTCTGAACCATTGGTCTTTGTCAAGCATTGTAGCACGTTCTGAATGGGTCTGTAGGCTTGCTATAAGCTGTGAACGGTCTTTTACGAGAAGTTCATTAGCGTCCTTACAGTCACTCCATATGTCTTTCTGAGCGACAATGTAAGGCACTTTATGTTCGTCGCATAATTTCATAAGGTCGACAGTTGCCTTGTTATAGTCAATCCACTTTACAAACGAACACAAAAGTGATATAATAAAAATATGAGTAAAAGTAAAGATTTAAGAGAAACAGCAGTAGCATATCAAAAAGAAGGACATACATATGAAG
>WFLZ01000213.1 GCA_009177225.1 Clostridia bacterium | reverse complement strand
TCAGGCAGTCAACAGTGACATTCGTTGCAGACGCATATGACAGAAATTCAAATGTTCCGTCGTCGTTTTCCCTGTAGAAATATATGGTGTTTGATGCGGAAGAACCCTTATATTTTTCGGTGGTATAATTTTCACTTTCCTTATTCCACTTTTTCCTCCATATTTCCGGAACGGACGTAAAACTCTGCATTCCTGCCGGAATTTTTTTCATTTCAGAACGTACAACCTTAGTATTTTCAGCAGGTTCGCCGTTTGTAGACAGACTGCCCTGTTCAAATCCTGTTACATTAAATGAAAATTCAGTCATTTAATCAACTCCAATCGGAAAACGCAGGTCATAAAGATACTGTGCGTCTCTCAGCTGTTCAGCAGTACAGCCTATGAAATTACCGGACTGTGTAGCCGTTGCAATGTCCGAATTATAGACTGAAATTCCCTTGCCCTGATAGTCAAGAGGCTGATTTGACTGAATATTAAAGACATTGTACGCACTTATATCAGTTCCCGCTGAAACATTTTCGTCGGACTGGATTCTGCCCGATATCCTGCTGTTCAGTACTTTGCCTTTGTTGGTGCTTAGATATTCGCACATTTCCACGCTCTCTGCCGATACATCAAGAACAATTTCAGAGTTCACAATACTTCTTGCCAACTGAAAAGAACCTCCGGTATTTGCAACAATGTTTACCGAACTTTCGTACAATTCCGGAACTGCTCTTTNTATATTACCGGCACGCTGAATTTCTCNTGATATAATGCNGTTTGTCATTTTTTGGGTACTTGAACTACTGCCGTTGGTGAATAAAAATGCGTAAGATGTGCCACTCGGGCACCAGTAAAAATTTTCAAAAATCAGATTAGAAAAGTCTAAGGCNAAACCTACATTAATGNCAGTGGATGCAGTTGAGTGAAAGTTTCTAAGCGTCCAGCCATTGAAATTGGTATAGTCCTTAAAGTGGACTGTTGAGGAAAATCCCTCCGGTTGAATTTCGTTAAAATCAATAACTTTATTTTCGGCGTTCGGGTCAAATTCNACATGTGCNNTATNGCTTGTTATACNGGTGTATTCTTCCCNGCTATTGACGATATACNNNNTGTCTTTCGTTCCTGTTCCTGTCATAAATACCGTTCCTTTACGTTTATTGTCATGTCACTGACAGCTCCGGTATA
>WFLZ01000117.1 GCA_009177225.1 Clostridia bacterium | reverse complement strand
CATACTGTCCTCGTTCTTCTCCTTTTGTTGTCAGCATTTCCTTCACCTTCCCTTTCTTTCTATTATATCACAGATAGGCGAAAAAGCCAAGCTCTTGCTTGACTTTTTCGACAGACTGAATTTCACCAAACTATTATTATTTAACAACAATGCCCCTGAGAAATCGGGGGTTTTCGTTTTCCTGAATAGCTCCGCCGAAAGTCTCCAACGGTCGCACTGCTCCGGTAAGCTTGACAAGCTTGCAGTCACATCTGTTTATCTTTGGTGAGTCCCGCTAAGAAAAAAACCCTCTGTTTAGTAGTCATTGCGGTTTTGGCGTGGTATAATGGAAAGGGCGTGGGCGTTCTCAACTGTGTTTATCTTCGGAGCCGTCCACGCTACAGCCTACTACCACGCCAAAATTAAAAAGTCAAGGGGAAAAAGGAAAAATTTTTCACACAGTTTTTAGAGTGAAAAAATTTTCCGACCCTTGACTTTTTAAAGCTTTGACGGCTTTAGAATGATTTAGATATTCATGATTCGTGACAAGCTCCCTGTAAGCTGATAAAATACCGCCTGCACTCTGATGAGAGAGTACAGACGGATTTTTTATTTAGGCAATCAATCTATATATTTTTTTGCCAATAAAGATAATTGCAGAAAGTATAATGCTTGACAAGGTAAATGCTACTACCATATTAAAATATGGTATTGTTAATAAAACATTTATTAATTCAAGTATTTCTGCAAATATGTATATTATTATTTCCAAAAATAAAAATAATAATTCTTTCATAGTTTCCCCCCTTTCCCATAATCTCTATATCATCACCCCCTTTCATCGTTTTTTTTATAGTTATGCTATTTCTTTTTGTTTAGCTGTTTCTTCCTGCATATCTATGAATACATCTATTCGTTCTTCGATTTTGTTCTTGTATTCTATATCAAGTTGTCTATATTTGTTTAACAATTCTTTTTCCTTTCCTGATAAGGTGTATTTTTCTTTTTTTATACCTAATAATTCATCAGTTGATATGTTATAATGTTCTGCTAAAGTTATAACGTGCCTTGCCGGAAATTCCTGTAATCCTTTTTCATATTTCCAGTATTGTTGCTGAGTTGTATTTAATATATCGGCTATTTGTTGTTGTGTTTCCTTTCTTTTTGTCCTTATAAGTTTTAAATTCTCGTGAACTTGCATAATTTTTTCACCTTTCTTTTGTTTAAATCACTGATTTTATTATACACCTTATCAGAATACTTGACAATTTCCTGATTAGGTGTTATAATAATGTTGTTCTTAAATCTTATAAGGTGTAAGAACGTTGTAAACTCCTTTCCTAATTTTCTTTATNTTAAAGAGCTGACATACAACAGGGNTTTATTCGGTTTTCNCCTGTTGTGTCGGTTCGCCAAAGGTGGTGATAAAATGAATTTTAAAAAGATATCTGAGGAAAAAANTTTATTATCAAANTTTTTNNCTATTTTTAAAATAGCTTTANCTATAGTTTTCCTTATTTCATCTCTTCTTGAACTATTGACTATTGATGATTTAATTCTTGAATATCAAGTAAATTATCCTGATATTTATGAAGATTGCGTTTATTATGGTATGCTTCTTTTTGTTTATGTTATTTCTTTTATTTCTTGTTTTCTTTTTGTTCCTGAATTTATCAGGGGACTTAAAGAAAATAATAGCATTGATAAAAAATCTTTAGAAAATGGTTGTGAAAACTAATGAATTTTAATGAACTAATTGATTTTAATGAATTACTTTCCGAAATTAAAGAATTTTTACCTTTTTCTTTACTTGTTTTTGTTTCTTTTTCTTTTATTTCTTGGTCAATACGTTTTTTAAAGAATTGTATTGGTTATCGTGCTTGTTGTGATTCATCAAGTTTTTTTGATGATATATCCGACTGGATACAGGAACGTAAAGCAAAGAAAGCTGAATCCAAAAGGAAAGGTATTGTTATCCTTGAATCCTGTGTAAAACAGGAAAACGAACCATACAAACCTGAATCTTCTGATTTTGATGTAGAAGATTTTATAAAACAACATAGATTATGTGATAAAGAAGCACTATACAAAATAAATCTTTCTAAAGATAAATCCTGCAAATAGCAGTTTTTATAATAAATACGGTAAGCCCATAACCGACAGGGCAGAAAGGAATAAAAAACTATGAGTACATATTTAATCGGCTTTGAAACAAAAAAAGGTGAGTTCACTAATGACAAAACAGGTGAGCTTATCGCTTACAACAACCGCACTTTGAAATGCGTTACAAACGACGGAAACAACGCTAACAACTTCGGTTTCTCCGGCTTTAAAGTAAAAATGAAAATGCCTGATATTGCCGGTTCTCTTGGGGTTTCTGAAAATGACGGTTCTGTTGATTCCTCGCTGAAAAATCTTTTTAACAAGGAAATTCAACTTATTTATGCACCTATCAATGATGAAATGACGGTTGTGGGATTCCGTCCGGTTTTTAAGAAGTCATAACCGCTTTCGGTTTTGATTTATATACATGATATCAGGGATAAAGGGGGTGTAAATATGCCTGAGCTTTTTACTACTGCTGTCGGTTTTGTTTGGACACAGATTGATAGTTGTGTAACTACAATTACAGGCAATGCAATGTTGCTTCTTAGTGTTGCCATTCCTGTTGCAGGTGCTGTTATCGGACTTGCAAAGCGACTTCTTCGCTTCGGCGGTCGTCGTAGGGGGTAATTAATTATGTTGCCTATGTTCATATTTGAAACCGTTTTAGAATTTATTTGGGGACAAGTCGGTGATTGCATTGATACAATTGTTTCAAATCCTTTGTTATTGCTTGGTGTTGCTGTTTCCGTTGCAGGTGCTATTATCGGACTTGCTAAATATCTTCTTAATTTCGGTGGTCGTAACTAATTTAATTCTGAAAAAGAGTGGGGGGGATTACTCACTCTTTTTTACTAAGTAGGTGTTTTATGAAAAAGATTTTTAAGATGATAGGAATATTTCTTCTTGTATTCGTTATATTCCTGTATTTTATTGGGTCATGTACAGAACGTCCGGAGTATAAGCCGAAAGAGGAAAATACTANTCTNGTATACANGNAACTAACACNCGACGAGTATNAAAGACAAATGGACGATTTAATAAATAATNCACCATTAACAAAAACTTCGTTTAAAAGNCCTATTTTACAGGCGCACGCTTCATCTGCTGAGGAAACATATGAAAAATTTATTGATAATTCGCCGTTTTATAACCTTGAATATTATCTTAAAGACGGTTGGAATATTATGAAAGACTTTTTTTCCGGCAATGAAAGTTATCCTGTTGACCCTGTTGAACCTAAAGAAATTATTACAGTTCCTTTTGAATACAATTTCTACGGCAAAAACAGAGTTGTGTATAAAAGTGGGGCTTATGAGATAATAACTTGTAATATTATTAGCACTGGTGCGGTATCTGATAAGTCTAAAACAGGGGCTGTTAAATACACCCGTATTAATAATCTTAATCAAATGACACAATTCAGTTTTGATATAAGTATTTATAAAATTACTCAAAGTTTTTCTTCATCTTTTGGCTTTCTTGTTGAATTTTATGGTTTAGACAGTTATATGTCCGGTCTTACTTCTGACTTTATAGAAAAATATTTAAAGTCTGCTCACCGTGCTTATTTTCAAGCCAGTTCCGTCAATTCATTGAAACAGTATAATATTAGTTCTAATAATGCGGTTACTATTGACAAAATTTGTTATAATGGTTCTTCTGATTCTTTGCCTAATCATTTTAGTANTAGTACTGTAGTGTCAAATGACTATGAATTTTCGCAGTCACTTAATAATTACTATATTGAGTTAAAGCTTTGGAAACTACCAAACATTTATTATAATAATCATGCCGGAGATGTTATTACTAAAAATAATATTATNAATTANAATAAGTATGGNTATACATATAACGATATTTCCGGCAGTATTGAATTTAATCCCGATATATATGCAGATTTTTTTGACTTGAATATTAAGCCGAAACTTGAAGCTGAATTTGATTTGATTTTTTCAAAGTTTCCTGATATAGATGTAACTTATTCAGATGATGATACTGATATTGATTATACCAATCTTATCCAAATTATCAAGGAACTGCAAACACCTGAAACAACTACCACTACTTTAATAACTGGCACTTATCCAGTTGTTACAGGTGACATTAATGTAAATGTTGATGTTACTTTCCCTGCGGAATTTTATAAAACGTATCCGCCACTTAATACAGAACCTGCTTTTATTGCTGAAAATCCCGATGTAGATTTTGCTCTTGATTCTCCTTTACCAGTTCGTGTTCTTGAAGTTTCCGGCGGTTTTATATCTNTTGCAAGTGATTTTCTTTATGATGTTGGTTTAATGNCTATTNNTTTACTCTGTGTATNTTTGGGTTTTGTTGTTATNGTTTTCTTGTAAAGGGGGCATTTGATGTTTAGTATTATGGAAAATATATATTGCGGTTGGCAGTATCTCATTAATATATTGTCACTGGTCGGCGGTAATTTTCATCTTGTTATAGAAAATATCAGTAAGATGTCCGATTATGTCACTAACCTTTTTAATAACTTTCCGCTTCCTGCTTGGGTTTCTTCTGTGGCTTTTGCTGTTCTCGGCTTTGGTGTTGTTTCAAAAATATGTCATTGGGGGTGCTAAAATGGTAACTAAAGAAATTATAGATTATCTTATTCAGCAGTTTGAAGAAGTTTTTAATTTTATGAAAGAAACTGTTATTTTTTCTGCTTATCCCCCTTATTTTCCTTTTAGCGTTACTCTTTGGGATATTTCTATTTCTTTATCTGTTGCTACTTTTTTTATTTTTATTCTCGGCTTTGGCTATGATTACGACTGAAAGGCGGTGTTTTAATGCTTATTGAATTTCTTGATATATTTTTAGGTGCTTTTAATCATGTTTTTTCACCTGAAACCAGTAATTATTACTGGTTTGCTGAGATTCTTACTATAATTGTGTTATCTGTTATTCTTCTTACTTCCTGCATTGCGTTTCTTATTATTCTTAAAAATCTGTTAAATATTACTTCAAAGTTTGGGGGTAGAAAATGAGTGCTTTTATAGATACAATATTTTTTCTTTTGGACACAAAATATTTTATAAATATGTTTGCTGTCCTTGTGGTATTTTGTAGTATTAATCTTGCTTTCAGATTATTTTCAAAGGAGTGATTTTTATTATTTCGGGCGTTTTTGGTTTGCCGGGGTCTGGCAAGTCTCTTTTTCTTGGAATGATTGCACAACGTGCTGTACAGGGAAAGAATATTAATTTTCATGGTCTTTCTTTAGGTAGTCTTAAAGAATACAAGTATGTATATACAAATTTCAGTTGTGACGGCTGTTACAAGCTTGAATATGACAAATTAGGCGTTTTAAATTATTCTGACTGCCTTATCCTTGTTGATGAAATAATGTTGTTGTCTGATTCCCGTGATTACAAAAAATTTACTGATAATCTTAAATTTTTTTACTCCGAACATAGAAAAAGCAAATGCGACTTTATCTATGCTTCACAGTCGTATGATGATGTTGATAAAAAAATTCGTAATCGTACTGAGCAGTATTATTATGTTGAGCGATTTTTTCTTGATTTTTCCCGTGTTCGTCGTATTGATTTCTTTTTCGATATTATCAATTTTAAAATTGTTGACGGTTTTTCTTTTGCTCCCATTGCAACAGATTTCTTTTTTTGGAGACCTCATTATTATGATAATATTGATTCATACGAACTTGTTAACGGTTCATTACGTGATGAGCCTGAATTAATTCCTTGGTCTGATAAGTCTGAACTGCGGTAGAAAAGGCGGAGAGGGCAGGGGGGACGCCCCCCGAACTTGTGAGGGGGCGACCCTCCGCCCGACCGCTACTTGATAGTAGCCACAAATTGGTGGCAATTAAAAAAAATAGAGCGGTGATATTATGATTAATCCATTTCCTTTAGAATCTCCATTCAGTAGATTTACTTCAAGACTTCCTTTCGGTAATGCCAAAACAAAGCTTTATGCCGACGGAACAACAAGCACTGTTGTTTGCCGTTCTGCTATATTCAAAAAGCCTATGTTTGAAGTAATCAATTATACAAAGTTTTTCTGCGATAATTTTTCTTTGATTGAGGAAAAGGAAAGTTTTAAAAATTACCGTGGAAAGTACAGAATGAAAATGATAAAAGAATATCTTGGTGTTAGTGATATATCAAACGTTTCACTTGATGATATCAAACTTGCTGAAAAGACTATATTTATTAAAAAAAATAAAAGAAAGACTGGCGAACCACGTCCCGACAGTGTTAAGAGGGCAAAAGACAGAATTTTTGACTATACTTTTAATAATAAATTCGACTACTTTTTCACTGGCACTATTGACCCAGAAAAACTTGACAGTAAAGACCCTAAAGCACTTTTGCAACCTGTTCAGAATTGGCTTAAGGACCGTGTAAAACGTGATGGTTTTGAATATCTTCTTATTGCTGAACATCACAAAAGTGGTGCTATTCACTTTCACGGTCTTATTAAGTGTGATAAGCTTGATTTAGTTGATTCTGGTACAAAGTCTTATAGAGGTTACAAAAAGCCTATGACTGATTATAAAGCTATTAGAACTGGTCTTAACCCTTCCGACGGTAAAATTGTTTATAACCTTAAAAAGTGGAAATTCGGCTTTACAACTTGTATCAAGTGCNATGGTGACCNTATNAACGTCGCTTACTACNTNACTAAATACATAACAAAGGACTGCAAGAAANTTTTCGGTAAGTTCNTCTGGNNTNGCAGNNANTTNANANAGNCTGACNTAATTGTTGAACACATGGATTATGAAGAAATTCAGAGCAAGGAATTTAAAGGTGCATTCAAGTATATATTCCGTCGTGGTGAGGAAAACAGACGCATTGAAGCTGAAAAGAAANGAANGGTTGAATANGGTGNTGTGTGCTATGATACAATTCACGGTATTATGTTCAACTGTGAANCCGGAGAGGTCTANTATGNTGATATGCTTGACGAGTTCGACNCTGANGAGTGGGAANCTCTTTTAGAANNGAGGTGATAGNATGAATCAGAAAGAAATAACACTGCTTATGTCGTACATATACAATAATCAGCAACGTCTTGAAGATGAAGTCAGTCATCTACAGTCAAACGTCCGTTTTCGTCGAATCGATTCCGCTGACAGTATGGAGCTTACTAAATCTCTGATTTACCTTGAGGCTTTCAAAGATATTACTACAGATATTCGCAGTCTGCTGAGTTTATACCCCGACGAAAAAGAAAAAACAGGGGATTAATGCCCCTGTTGTTCCTGCACCTTTGTGCATAGTGCTGTATCAGATTTGAAACTGCAGTGCATCAGATACAGCATATTGCATAAATTACTTTTCTGTCGGTTCTGCCTGTCCTGCGTTCATGTCGTCGCTGATAAGCTTGTTGATATAGCCATTCAGGCTTAGTCCCTTACTTTCGGCATATTTTCTATACACTTCTTTTTGACCTGCCGGAAATGTTGCTGTGAAACGGTCGTATTTTTCGGCAATATACTTGTTTTGATACTTGATTTGTTCTTCTTTCTTCATATCTTCACCCCCTTATATACATATTATAACATTTGTTTTAATATTACTCAATATACAAATTGCACAAAAATCCCCTAAAATATTACGTAATATTTTACTTTCAATTACGTAATATGCTATTGACATTTTACGTAATATGTGATATAATAGAATCATGGAAAGAGGGAATACCTCGAAAGCCAAAGCAGGAAAACACAGCAACAACCGACTAACGAGAATCGGCAACGGTAGCAGACGGCACGGAGTGAGAGTGAAACAAGCTGAAAAGTATCTTGAAAATTGAATAGAAAGGAGTGTATATAAAATGTATAACCTTACAGAAGATGAAATTGAGCTTTTGGCTTTTTACAGGACTTTATCAAAGTGGGATAAAGAAGAAGTCTATCAGTTGNGTTTTCGTCNNATGCTTGAACAGCATATTAAGNATTTTGANTNATCTTCAAAATCAGTACATTTTAAGAAAGATGTACCATTTTTCAGGACGTAAAAAAGTAGTCGGTTTTTAAACACACCAAACCGACTACCACCGTAAGCACGGTAACAATACCAACGTATACCGTGCTTACATAATATCACAAAAATGACGATTTGTCAATAGGAAAATCAAATTTTTATGAAAGGTCTGATATTATGAAAAAGCTGAAAGTATACAAAGTTTACATGGAAGATGTAACAGACGGTAGATGTTATTTTACATTTGTTCCGGCAGAGAACGAAAAGGAAGCTGTTAAGTATTGTGAGGGAAACGGCGAATGTGTAGCCGTTAAAGATGTTACAGAAGATTTCAAGATTCATTTAGAAACTCTTACAGAAACTCTTGCAATGCGTCATTATGGACGTGCTGAGATTGAAATTATCACACGTACACTTGAACTTGTTGGGTTGTCTGAATAAGGGGGGTGAGATATTATGAAAAAAGAATATGAACGCTTTGCAAACGTTGTCTTTGCTGATAACGAGCATAAACAAATGTTCTTTAATGTTCTTGGTCGTATGAACCTTGAACAGAAAAAAGACCCGTGGCGTGAATCTTTTGCATATCTGATAACGCTTGATACCGTATGCAGACAGCATATCAGCGAAATGTACAATTTTTCTTGTGGTTGCATAGATATTGACTGTATTGATAGTCCTTGGCAGACTTCATCAAGTCTTAGAACAACGCTTCTTGCTTTCAATCTCTTTACCAGTAGTCTGGGCTGGTGTCCGGACGAGTTAATGNATCAGTGTNCNCCGTCNGANATTTTNAATGCATTTTGAGTATCCGGAATACTACTGGCAAGCCATAAGGATTCGCTATCCATGGATTGTCTGAATAAGGGGGTGAAAAGAGTGAAAGAGTGTAAATATTGCTGTGAGTGCATTCACTATAAAAAATGTGCTTCAAATGCTCTTGAGCGTATGAAATGCAAATCGGAAGACGGTTCTTGTTGCGGTTTTCTTGCTGTTTGCTGTGAGGACTTTGTAAGCCGAAAGAGCATTGACGACATCTACGAGGAACAGAAAAGGACAGAACAGCCTTACGAACCTGAGAACGATTCAGACTACAGGGATATACTGGAAGATGATGAACTGCCATTCTGACTGTTGAAAACAATCCAAAGTTGCACCAAACTATTATTTGGTGCAACTTTGGATTGAGGGTAATAAAAGAGGACTTTTTACAGTCCCCCTTTAGCATTTTTATAATGCAAGCTGATTTGCATCGCCTAATTCTTTAGCAGGTCGTCCTGCGGTTGGTATACATTTTGCACGGTATTTTTCGAGCTGAATTATTTCGTCATCAGGAATTTTTTTTGCAGACGCAAGTGTTGCATTTTTTTTGAGAGTCATTATCTGAACCCCTTGTGAGTCTCTGGTAACTTTTGGAAGAATCATAGATGTATTGAAAACAAGTGCATGACCGTCTGAACTTCTTAAAAGCATATCACAGTCTTTTGAAATGAAAACTGCATCGGTAAGCGGAGATTTATCCGAATAAGCTTTAGCAAGTTTTCGGCGGTTAGTTTTTGTTTCATAGGATTTCACGGGTACTTTAGCAGCTTTTCCGTTTTCAAAGAAGAAAACCATATATCCGCTGTAATCAGCAGTAACGATAAGTGATTTAAGATTTTCACCATCGTCAAATGAAAGTTTCGCAGGAATATAGTCCCCCATTACGCTTGATTTAGTGTCATCAAATGCACTTGATTTGGATTTGTAAGCTTGAGCCTTGTCTGAGAAGAAAATAAGTTCTGTTTTGTTTGTTGCTTCAAAACTCTGACTGATATAGTCCCCTTCCTTGAGTTTCTGTTCGCTGTTCATTCTGAGGGACTGCGGGGTTATTTTCTTGAAATATCCACTTGATGATACAAAAAGATGTACAGGATAATCAGGTGTATCGTCAATGATTTCCACTTCCTGCTCAATGTTTTCACAGATAAGTGTTTTTCGAGGCTGACTATAGTTTTTTATAACATCACGGAGTTCCCTGATTATTATTTTACGGATTTTCTTTTTATCCTGTAGGATTTCTTCCATTTCGGCAATATCTCTTTTCAGCTTGTCAACTTCTTCTATACGTCTGAGAATATATTGTCTGTTTATGTTGCGGAGTTTTATTTCTGCAACATATTCCGCTTGTTCCCTGTCTATGTCAAATGTTTTCTGAAGATTCGGAACTACTTCATTTTCGTTCTGAGTTTCACGGATAATTCTTATAGCTTTGTCAAGGTCAAGCAAGATTTTAGAAAGTGCTTCAAGAAGATGAAGTTTTGATTTCATATTCTGCAAATCATGGTAAGTTCTGCGGTGGATACATTCTTCACGGAAAGCCGTCCACTCTGTCAGAATCTCACGAACGCCCATTACTTTCGGTGTACCTGCTATAAGAATATTGAAGTTGCACGGATAGTTATCCTGCAACGGAGTAAGTCTGTAAAGTTTCTGCATAAGCTTGTCAGGGTCTGTGTTTCTTTTAAGGTCGATAGTTATTTTAAGACCATCAATGTCGGTTTCGTCACGTATATATGAAATTTCACGTATCTTTCCGGATTTTACAAGTTCAACTATCTTGTCAATAATGGCTTCTATGGTTGTGGTATACGGTATCTGTGTAATCTCAATACAGTTCGCAGACTTATCATATCTATACTGTGAACGCACTTTTATGCTTCCCCTGCCCGTTTCGTAGACTTTTCGGAGTTCACTTTCGTCGTACAGCATAATTCCACCACCGGGAAAATCAGGCGCTTTAAGTGTTGTGATAATATCGTGGTCGGGATTTTTCATAAGTTCTATTGTAGTTTCGCATACTTCTGCAAGGTTAAACGGACATACGTTGCTTGCCATTGAAACCGCAATACCTGTATTTGAATTTACGAGAACAGTCGGGAACGTTGCTGGCAATAACGTCGGTTCTTGCATGGTGTTGTCATAGTTCGGCACAAAGTCCACAGTCTCCTTGTCGATATCACGGAAAAGCTCGTTGCAGATTTTTTCCAGTTTTACTTCTGTATATCTCGCAGCGGCAAAACGCATCTTACTTGAATAAGCCTTGCCGAAGTTTCCTTTTGAATCAATATACGGGTGCAGAAGTGCTTCATTTCCCCTTGTCATACGGACGAGAGTTTCATATATAGCCTGGTCGCCGTGCGGATTGAGTTTCATTGTTTCGCCGACTACATTCGCCGACTTTGAGCGTTCCCTTTCGGGATTAAGCAGTCCCCTCTTGTACATCATATAAAGAAGCTTTCGGTGTGACGGCTTGAAACCGTCTATTTCGGGCAATGCTCTTGATATGATAACACTCATTGCATACGGCATATAGTTCTTTTTGAGGGTATCAGAAATCTTTTCGTCTACTATACTTCCCGAACCCTCAATATATGCCTCATGTCTGAAAACGGGTTTTTTATTAGTAACTCTTTTCTTTCCTGCCATTTCAATTCTCCTTTTTATTTATATTTTTAACCGGCTCAGTGTTGCAGTATTCAATGTTTCAGTGTTTAAGTATAATGTACACCCTTTTTATTTTGTGCATAATTCATAGTGACCCTACCGTCAGGAAACAAACCTATTTGTATAATATTGCCAATTTTTATCTTTTGTACTCCGAATACTGTACCGCTATTCTGTTCTCCGGCTGAGTATCAAACATATAGAGAACAGCTAAAAATATGTATTCAAGAGGTTTCATGAGGAGATATACTATATCTGCTCTTGTGCGTGTGGTTATGTGTCTTGATACGGGATAACCATATTTATCATAGAAGTTTCTTATTCTGCGGTGGAACTTTGGAAGTCTTTCAGCTATTAAGTCCTCAAATGCGTTTGCAATAAGCAACTGTCTATTTACCACTATCTTCTGATTACGGCGTATTCCGTAACGGACTGGTTTTACTATTTTTTCGTGACCTCCTGCCGCAACAGTACAGAGATAATGTCCCTCATATTCAAGAGGTGGTGGCGGTATTTGAGTTGAGAATGTCCAGTCGGCAGTCATTGTGAAAGCCTTTATAAAACCGTCCGCACCCTGTCCGAGAAGTATATAGAGTATCTCACATATTATCGCTATCGGCAGTATAAGCATAAAGCTGAATTTTGTCATTCCCGATATTGTAGACATTATTTTATGCAACCTCTCCCCTGCTTTCGTCCTGAATACCATTTCACGCTCGTTTGCAAGCCTTACCTGCTCCGTTATGTGATAAAGTATACGCCTTGCTGAAATTATTATCAGATTGAAATAATACAGGTAGAACATTATAAAAGCACTTTCAAAGTTACATATCATCTGAACATATATCAATCCCATAAGCAGAAGCATAATTGCAGTAAAGGCTATACACAGTGCAGACTGCAAAGGCGGTGTTTTATAAGGTTTCATTACACAGAGCATCACCATAGCTATAAAGCCTATCACCATAACCCATTGTATTATCAAACCGTATTCACTGTTTATCATTTCGNGGTACTCGTCAGGATATACAGCTNCTTTATAGCTCTTATCAGTAATACCGCCATGCAATACATCACCAATCNGCCCTAAAAGCAACAGATGATAAACTCCACCTATAAATATTGTTATGAGGTNTATTTGCATGGCGTGAGTATCGTNTNTTGCATTGCGGAAATGCCGGNGGTTAAAGCCTGTAAGCATCAACGGANACCATATGAACGGTATGCCTATTATAAAAAACAAATATATTCCGTCTGCTATTCCATCATACAGGCACATTACAAAAGATATTATAAAATTTATCCCTATCATAACAAGCCCCTGATTTTTCGGTTTATCCTGCTTCTTTTCTGAAAGTCCTGATTCTTCCGGTTTATTTTCAGTGGCACTTATGTTATTGGCTTCTTTAATACAAAAGAACAATACTATTATAATAAAGGGAACATATAAAATTAATCCCATTGTCAAATCACTCCTTTCTTGTTAAAATACACAAATAAGATTGCTTCTACTCGATAGGGTGACTGTGAATTATGCACAAAAGTATATAATGAAAAATATCGTAAAAAGGTGTACACCTTAATATCAGCTTATATCAGCAAGTTCAAGGTAATCCGCACCGTATTCAGAAATATACTGTTTTCTGCCCTGCAAGTCGTCGCCTAAAAGCATTTCAAAGACTTCTGCCGACTCTGTTATATCGTCCGCTGTAACCTTGATTAAACGTCTTGTATCGGGATTCATGGTAGTCAGTGACATCATATCAGGTTCATTTTCGCCAAGACCCTTTGAACGCTGTATAGTATACTTCTTGTTGCCTATCATTTTGAGAATATGCTGTTTTTCCTGCTCAGTGTATGCGAAGTAGGTTTTATCCTTTGTGTTAATCTCAAACAACGGCGATTCCGCTATATATACATACCCCTTTTCAATAAGCGTCGGGGTAAGTCTGTAAAGCATGGTGAGAATAAGTGTTCTAATCTGAAAACCATCAACGTCCGCATCAGTACATATTACAATCTTGCTCCAGNGGAAATTGTCTATATTGAATGTGGACAAGTCCTTGTTAGCTTTGGTACTGACCTCTACACCACAGCCGAGTACTTTTATAAGGTCTGTAATTATCTCACTTTTGAAAATTTTAGNATNCTCAGCTTTAAGNCAGTTTNGAATTTTACCCCTTNCGGGAATTACTGCCTGAAATTCAGCGTCACGGGCAAGCTTTACCGAACCTAATGCAGAATCACCCTCAACTATATATATTTCACGTCGGGTAACGTCTTTTGTACGGCAGTCAACGAACTTTTCAACCATGTTTGAAAGGTCGATACTTCCTGTGAGTTTTTTCTTTACGTTCAGACGGACTTTTTCGGCGTTCTCCCTGCTCCTCTTGTTTATTAAAACCTGTTCGGAGATTTTTTGTGCCTCGTCGGGATTCTCTATGAAGTATATTTCAAGCTGATGTTTAAGAAACTCCGTCATAGCTTCACGGATAAATTTATTTGTAATAGCTTTCTTTGTCTGGTTCTCGTAAGATGTCTGCGTTGAAAATGACGATGATACAAGTATCAGACATTCTTCAACGTCAACATAGCTTATTTTTCCCTCNTTCTTCTGATAGCCGTTATTCTGTTTTATATAGCNNTCAATCTGATACACAAACGCACGTTTTACAGCGTCTTCANGTGAACCGCCATGTTNGAGAAAACTGGAGTTGTGATAATATTCAGTAAGCTTTATCTTGTTGGAAAAAGTCACGGCAACGTCAAGCTTAACTTTATATTCCGGCTTGTCCTCACGGTCACGCCCTCTTTTTTCCGCACTCCAGTGCTGAATGGTTGTAAGAGCCTTGTTCCCTGCTATTTCTGAAACATAGTCGATTATACCGTTTTCATATATAAATTCTGTTTCGGTAAATCCACCGTTTTCGTTTTCTGAACGGAATACAAAAAGTATATTCGGATTTACAACAGCCTGTCTTTTGAGAATATCGCAGAAATATTCATCTGATACGGCTATATTGGTGAATACTTCCAAATCAGGTCGCCAGCGTGTCTTAGTTCCCGTCTGCTTCTTGCGACAGGGTTCTTTATGCAGACCACCGACGTTTTCACCCTTTTCAAAGTGAAGATTATATTTAAAACCGTCACGTATTACTTCAATGTCCATGAACTCAGACGCAAACTGTGTTGCACAAAGACCAAGACCGTTCAGACCGAGTGAAAATTCATACGATTCTGCCGTATCGTCATATTTTCCACCTGCATAGAGTTCGCAATAGACAAGTTCCCAGTTATAACGCTGTTCATTATTATTGAAGTCAACCGGACAGCCACGTCCGAAATCCTCAACTTCAATATCATTATTCTTATAGTGCGTTATTATTATTTTCTTGCCGTAACCCTCACGGGCTTCGTCTATTGAGTTGGATATAATTTCAAATACAGAATGTTCACAGCCGTCAAGACCGTCTGAACCGAATATAACCGCCGGACGTTTTCTTACTTTGTCCGCACCTTTGAGCATTGTAATACTTTCATTGCCATAATCATTCCTTTTAGNCATATATCTTTGTAANCCGTTTAAAAAAACAGCCTCTCCTTTCCTTTATTANAAAACATTCCTTAANATAATACCACATTTCAGAAACATTTGCANGAAAAAATTTTCAAAAAACNGAACTATTGTTCAAGCCTGTGTGCATAGNATATTTCCGGAGGTGTAGCTTTATGTTTATCGAACTTATCAAAAATCTTTTTTTCTTTGCACTGCATATCGAGGGAAACAACGCCTTTCCCAAACCACTTTCCAAAAAGGAAGAAGAAGAATGTTTTATTAAAATGGCAGGTGGTGACAAGTCGGCACGCAATAAACTTATAGAGCATAATCTCCGGCTTGTTGCACACATAGTAAAAAAATACGCTTCAACCGTTCCAGAACAGGACGAACTAATTTCAATCGGTACTATAGGTCTTATAAAAGCCGTTTCTACGTTCGACTATACAAACGGTGCAAAGTTTGCTACCTATGCAAGCAGATGTATTGAAAATGAAATACTTATGAGTTTCCGCTCAGCAAAGAAAACCGCAGGAGATGTATATATAAATGAACCTGTAGAAGTTGATAAGGACGGAAATTCAATTACTTTAATGGACTTGATTGACGACGGTGCTGACATTCACGAACAGGTAGACCTGCTGATACGTTCACGGCAGTTATACGAATTTCTTGACAAATGTCTTGACAAGCGTGAACTTGAAATTATCATATACCGCTATGGTCTTTACGGAAAAAGTCCGCATACTNAAAGNGAAACGTCAAAAANGCTNAATATTTCACGTTCATATGTATCAANACTTGAAAAGAAANNTATTNAAAAACTTAAAAAAATGTACGACACCACGCCTTTCTGACCATACAAAAAACAGACCCGCTCATATTTGTCAGGTCTGTTTATATTTTTTTATGTTAATCAAAGTTTCCCTGCTGTTGTTACGGATTTTTGAAGCATATTTTATTTTGGATATACCTGTCAATTTATTCAGCAGATATTCCGGAGTATTGATATTTTTTGAAAGAGACAACATATATTCTGGTTCATTTTCTTCAAACGCATGAATCAGCATATTTTTATCGTTGGAAAACATCAGAACTTTTGAATAATACAGTTTATCCGAATAAGCCTTGAAATCGTCACTCAGATATTTGCTTTCGGATATTACGTAATTAACAGCCATGATTTTTTCTATAAGATCGTCTGAAAGCGAATACAGATTTTCAAAAACCGATTCTTGTTTACATTCTTTCAGCAAATTTATTAATTCGGACACGGAATAATCGTCAGATACAAAATACCTTATCGCAAGCGTTATGAAAGCTTCTTCATAATCAGCAGACAATTTTTTCAGATGCTTGTCATTGAGTTTCATATGTGCAAGTGTTNCAANGCATATATTATTTTTATACAGATAGTCAAAAAGGTATTTGTCAATGATTTCAGCGTCTAAATTTTTTATCATATAGTCCCAGCGGTCACATTCTGCACTTTTATCAAGCAGTGAAATTAATTCACTTATTTCATTTTCTTCTGTTATCCGATTTATTTTATCCCTTATCATTTCTTCATACGTGTCCATTGTTTTCTCCTGTTCAGTACCGGCTTAAATTTGTCTTTTCGTTCTTCTTCTGTAAGCGTACATCTGAACCGACAAAATTCATATTGGCATACATAGTTGTAAGCCGTGAGGCTACTCTTGGTTCATATCTCTTACGTATTCCTTCATAATCAAGGTTGGTACTTATAATAGTGGGTTTCTTACGGTTAAGACGTGTATTTATTATATTATAAATAGTTGAACTGTAAAACTGTGTAGTGTGTTCTGTTCCCAAGTCGTCAAGAATAAGCAGGTCTGTTTCCATAACCAAATCAGTCATTTCAGAGGTATGTTCCCTGCTGAAATGTTCCTTTTCCATTTCTTTCAGAATATTTATAGCAGAATCATATATAACGCTGTATCCTTTTTCAAGTACCTTGTTTGCAACAGCAAGAGAAAGATGCGTTTTGCCGAGACCTGTTTTTCCGAATATAAGCAGACTGTTTGAATGAGGAGTAAAATTTTCTGCATATTGTTTTAAATATTCAAAATGATTTTTCATATTAAAGTAATCATTTCCACTATAATACGAAAGACTGAATGTATCAAAGCTTGAAAGTTCAAGCTGTGAATGTTTATTGATTTTGTCTGCTTCAAGCTTTCCGCAGAGTTTAGTGAAACACTCACACATACTGTTATTGCAATATCCTGTATCATTACATTTTGTACAGTTATAATGAATATCAAGATAGTCGGCAGGGTATCCGTTTTCAACGAGCAACTGCCTTGNCATTGCCTGTGCTTCAAGATTATCNCGTTTAAGCGNATNTATCTTCTGTTGTTGTANNCNCTTNTTTNTTTNGGCANATACAGCCTTTACAACTTCCTGTCCTGTATTGAATATAACGTCGTTTATTGCCTTAATCTGAGGGATTTTATTATTTATTTCATATATACGTCTTTCATTTTCTGTTACTGCATTTCTACGGCGGTTCTGTATTATCAACTGTACTTTTTCAAATATTTCAGAATTCATTTATATTACCTCATAATTATTTATACATATACTGTACATATCAACGTCAAAATCATCGTCCTTTCTGCTGTCTTTCTTTATATTGTTACGACTGTAGACGTTTTCAGATTCACATACGCTCTTAATGTCTTTGAATCCGTTTTCATGCCACGATACAAGAATTTTGTTTATATATGGAAAAGAAAGCTCGTTAATCTGTTCAAGAGTTTTTTCGTAAGCATAATTAATCATTTCAATATCCATTCCCATGCTCTGCCACTGCTCTATAAAGTCTTTCTGCTTTTTTGCGAGACGTTTCATTTCAAAAATTCTCATAATCTGATTCATATATTCATGTGAAGATGTAAGACGCTGTACTTCTTCCTCTGCCTGCTCCAAAGTGTTTATATTATTTTCTGCCCAACTGTAAGCTATTTTTTCTATGTAGTTAGTACCTGTTTTTTCGATAGTACAGCAATAGCTTATCAGGATAATTATTACTTCTGTTTTCAGTCCTAAGCTCTCGTGCATATATATAAGCGAGTTCAGACGTACATGATTCACACTGCCGAGATGTGATTCTGCTANTTCAAAGAGNTCTGCTATATCAGCNGNTNCTTTTTTTATCTGTTCTATTTCANTTCCTNACCACGTTCTTTTATACGGTTCAGGTTTTACTTTTTTCTGTTCAGACAGATTTTCCGAAATAGTTTCAGTTATTTCCTGCTGTATGACAGATTGCATAAGTGGTGACTGTACAGGTGTTTGTGCAGTAGTAATTGGTGTTGATATTGGCAATGATGCAGTAAACGGAGCAGGTGCAGGTAAAGCAGAAGATATCTCCTGCTGAGGCGTTAGAACGTTAACCTGTTGCCAGAATTTTACAGCGTCTATAGTTTGCTCAATGCTTACCCCTGTATTTGCTGCTATCTCCTCTTTCGAACATTCCCGACCGGAAAAGCGGAGCAGATAGAGAAGCACTTTAATATATTCACCCGTTGCAAGTTTAAGAAAATTATCTGCAACTACACAGGGAACTCCGAACATTGTTCCCCATGCACCACTGTTAGCTTTGAATTCCAAAAAAAACTCCTCCCTTCGTCAGATTATATTTGCAGAAGATATTATACCATATTTTTTCGCAATTGTCACCATGCAAAATACACAATTTTTATTGTCAATCTTTTTCAAGAATCCTTTTTGCCGCTGAATACTTATAATTCCAGTATTCAAGTTTTTTTTCTGAAACGACATTTTTGTCTGTAATCCTGCTTATATCTGAGTTGTGGGCAAGGTCAGCAAGCTTTACTGCCTTTGCAACGGGATTTGACCTGATTTTTTCTATATAGTCAAAATAATCCGTATTTTTATCATGTGTAAGAAGTTTTAACGCTTCTGTTACTTCTTCCGGAAACTCCTTTTCAAGCTGTTCAATAGTAATATTCGTATCTTCAGCAACATCATGCAGAAGTGCCGTACACACTGTAATTTCGTCGTTCATCTGTTCTGCGACGTGGTACGGGTGAAAGATATACGGTACGCCGTTTACATCATACTGTCCGTTATGAGCCTCGTATGCAATCCGCATAGCCTTGTTTGTGAGTTTTGTATAAATCATATAAATCTCCTCCGAAAAATACAGGGCTATGCGGTTACTGCACAGCCCTTATAGTTTATTTATTTCAGTTTTCCGGTTCAAGTGAGGAAAGGTCAAGCTTGAACGGTTCATATCGTTTGAATGAAGAACTGTTCTTCTTCGGAACAATATTTTCTGAAAGTTTTTCAAGATAGTCCACGAAATCATCATTGTATCTGAGAAGCTGGAGATTAGAGATATAATCTTCTGACCAGTAGTCATCTTCTGTCATACGTTCTCTGAGGTCTCCCCTGATAATTACATAGATAGTATTTTCGTCATAATCATAAACTTTCGCTTCATTCATACCGAGTTCATCAAAGACAAACTGCTTGTATTCCCTGTCAGCCTTTTCAGCGTCTGATTCTTCTTCTTCGGCTGTTTCTGAATCTGTTGAATCATTATCTGTTTCGTCTGCGGTTGTTGTGGTGTACTTCTGTACAAGACGCTCATTTTCATACGGATTTGTAGTTGTTGTAGTCTGTGTTTCGTCCGAATCCGTTGTAGTTGTAGTTGTTGTGGTGGTTGTAGTTGTTTCTTCATCGTCTTCGGCAGGAGTAGTCTGAGTAGCTATATATTCGTCATAGTCCTNTTTCATNTCGTTCANNTTGTACATTTTCTCCATGTTGTCCTTTTCNCCGTTGACTTNTNTTGCATACTCCTCTGCTTTTCTGCGGAGACTTCTCTTTTCGTCATCGCTCAAAGGGTCGCCGTTTTCGTCGGTCATGCTGATTGAAATATACTTCACTCTTGCAAAATTCTCGTCAAAATAGTCTTTGAGTTCTTCTTCGGAACAACCCTTTTCGCCCTCGAATCCATAATAATAGTCAAATATATACTTCTGCATATATTCGTATTCACCGTAATAACTCGTACCGCTTCCGGTAGCACTTATTATGGACTTTATAGACTCTTTGCCGACACCGTTTTTTGTATAGATGTTATTCTGTTCAGAATCAACAAAAGCATCTGCTATCTGGTCTATTTCGCTGAGTTCCTCACTTGAAAGCTTTCCGCCTATTCTGTTAAATTCGTTTTCGATAGCGGCAATTGTGACGCATGAGTCAGTAGCTTTGTTTTGAATCCAGTCTTTAGCTTCAATATCGTCAATATGGGCATTCTTTACTTCCTTTACAGTAGGAGCAGTGCCATTTTTTGTCTGTAAGACGTTTGCGGCATCTTCATAAGCCTGAATAGTATAAAAGATAAACATACCAGAACTTATATCATATCCGTCTGCGGTCATTGCCATTTCAGTCCCCTTGCCTATTGTGGGGGTACAGCCGGCAGCGGTAGCGGCAAGAGCAAAAGCCGCTGCTGCTGCAACAAACTTATTGAAGTTCTTCATTTTAAACATTCCTCCGGTTAGTAAAATTTACAGATACTACTCTATTATACAATGTTTTTTCTGAAATGTCCATACCCAAACAAAAATTTTTTTCATTCTGTCACTTTATTTTCGATTTTTAAAAAAATTACCATAATTTATTTACTCCTTGTCCTTGACTTATATTCACAAAAATGGTAAAATAGAAATATATGTATTCTCACAAGCGGAGGTATTAAAGATGAAAGTAAATCTTATTTCACATACTCCCGACCCTGAAAGACTTGCTGCAACCGCTGCAAAACTCTGCTATTCAAGCAGTGGCATTGATTCTCTCAGGGACGGACTTACCGAAGAAAAAACCAGAAGTTTTATTGATATGCTTGTTTCTGTCGGTCACGAGAGTGTTATGGAACACGTTTCATTCACATTCGGTATTGAGGGTATTTCAAGAGCTTGCTCGCATCAGCTAGTACGTCACAGAATTGCTTCATACTCACAGAAAAGTCAGCGGTATGTCAATGAAAACGGCTTTGAGTTTGTAACTCCTCCGGAAATTGAAGCACTTCCCGAAGCTGAAAGCGAATTTGACCGCATAATGAACGAAATTACAGAAAGTTACACGAAAATTGCTGACCTGCTTACTGAAAGTCATAAAGTCAGACTTATGAATGAGGGTCTTGACGAAAAGACAGCTTTGTCAAAAGCACGCAAAACCGCCAACGAGGACGCACGTTTTATACTTCCGAATGCCTGCGAAACTAAAATTATTGTTACCATGAATGTACGTTCACTTTTTAATTTCTTTCGTCACCGCTGTTGCAGGAGGGCTCAGTGGGAAATACGTGCGGTTGCAGACGAAATGCTTAAATTATGTATGGAAGTTGCTCCCGATATTTTCAGTCACGCAGGACCGTCATGTGTTGCAGACGGAAAATGTCCGGAGGGAAAAATGTCCTGCGGTAAAATTTCAGAGGTAAGGGAATATTTCAGTAACCTTAAAAATACAGGGGAAGAAAATGCTTGAATTTCGTGATATTGATATTTCAGACAGGGAACATATAACCGCTTGTCTCAGAAAATCCGATTTTATGGGCTGTGAATACTCTTTTGCAAACAATATGGCTTGGAAACGTCTTGCTGATTCAAAGATTTCTTTTTATAAAGACTTTTATATAGTATGCTCTTTTGACAAAATAAATAATACCCCTTATTTCGTTTTCCCGTCCGGTGACGGAAACTACATGGGGCTTATAGGAGTGCTTAAAAAATATACCGGTTCGCTGGGTGTTCCGCTGCGTATTACAGGAGTTACGGAAAAGTCGCTTGATATGCTGAAAGAAATGTTTCCCGACAGTTTTACGTATGAATACGACAGGGACAGTTCAGACTATATATACCGTTCGTCCGACCTGATTAATCTTTCAGGGAAAAAATATCACAGCAAAAGAAATCATCTTACACATTTTCAGTCGCTTGACTACACATTTTCCATGATACAGGAAAATGATTTTGATGACTGTATTTCTTTCTGTACTTATGACTATAATAACAAGTATCAGGAAAATGATTATTCGTCTGTTGCTGAACAGTACGCTATAAATACGTATTTCAGCTATTTCGGCGAACTCGGTCTTAAGGGCGGTATTATACGCATTGACGGAAAAGTTGCGGCTGTTACAATCGGTGAACAGCTTAACTCCAGTACTTTCTGTGTGCATATAGAAAAAGCTGACAGAAGTTTTTCCGGAATATATACCGCAATAAATAATTTATTCGCAAAATCTGCCGCTGTGGATTTTGAATATATCAACCGTGAGGAAGATTTGGGAATTGACGGTCTGCGTAAGGCAAAGCTGTCATATCACCCTGTTTTTCTTTTAAACAAATACATTGTTGAATTTAAATGAAAGGACTTTTTTATTATGATTTATGTTTTTCTTGCAAACGGTTTTGAAGAAACCGAAGCTTTAGCACCCGTTGACCTTCTCAGACGTGCCGGAAAAAAAGTTGTTACTGTCGGCGTGGGAGACAATATTATAACAGGCTCTCACAGTATTCCGGTTGTTACTGACACTATCGCTCAGGAAATCCGTCTTGACGAAGAACTTGAAATGATTGTCCTGCCCGGCGGTATGCCTGGTACTCTCAATCTTGAAAAATCGGAATATGTTCAGAATGCTGTTGATTACTGTGTACAGAATAACAGATTTATCGGTGCTATCTGTGCTGCTCCGTCGATTCTCGGTCATAAGGGTCTGCTGAACGGGAAAAAAGCAGTATGCTACACAGGTTTTGAAACTCAGCTTGACGGTGCTGTAATCAGTGACGGTGCAGTTGAGGAGGATGGCATTTTCATTACAGCAAGAGGAGCAGGTGCAGCTATTGAATTTGGTCTAAAACTCGTTGAAAAGGCTGTTTCGNAAGAAGAAANNAAAAGANNGCGTNCCGNTATTCTCTGTGACTGATTATGGACAATAAAAAATTACTGCGGAAAAAATTCTCGGAGATAAGAAAAAATATTCCCAACAGGATAAAAAAAGATACTGCTATCCGTAATGTTCTTCTCGGACAGCTTGAAAATTATGATNCNGTATTATTANATGCNTCATTCGGTACTGAAATTGATACTTTTTCCATTGCTGAAAAGCTTTTCGGAAAATATACAGTTGCTTTTCCTGTATCCCATAAAAACGGAATTATGACGTTTCACACGGTAAATTCCACCGTTGAACTCAAAAAGGGTATGTACGGCATTTACGAACCGGATACTTCCCTGCCACAGCCCGTTATAAACGACAGGACATTGTGCATAATGCCCGGACTTGCTTTCTCTCCCGACGGTTCAAGACTTGGTTACGGTGGCGGCTATTATGACAGGTTTCTTGCAGAATATCCGCAGATACATAAAATTGCACTCTCCTATGAGGAACTTATTACCGACAATCTGCCTGTTATGCAACATGACCTGAAGGCTGATTATATTTTAACACCAGAAAGGATGATACTCTGCCATGCAGAACAAAGATGACAAGGACATCATAAACGAGGATATCAAAGAAAATGAAGATATTTCCGTCGAACCTGAAGAAGAAGTTACAGTTGCGGAAGAAGAAACGGAAAATATCACTGAAGAAGATTTCACCGGAGATTACGATGAAAATTATCAGGATTACTCTGAATCTGAACCAGATGAAGAATACTATGAAGAAGAATATCACGAACCTGTAAGAAGTGAAATTCCGAAAAAGAAAAAAAAGAAAAGGAAGAAGAAAAGAAGCAGACTCCCCGGAGTTATTATTCTTACAACATTTATATTTGCAGTTTCTGTATGCCTTTCACTCGTGATTATCGCTTTCGGACGTGATATGCTCGGTATCGGAAAAAGCGAAAACACACATCTTATAGTTATACCGGAAGGTNCGACCACAGAAGAAATCTCCATACTTCTCAAGGACGAAGGNNTTATAAAGTCCNCCGAATGTTTTCAGCTTTTCAGCCGTCTCAGAAAGTCTGACTCTCTCTATATTGCCGGTGAACACTTTGTGCGTCCGAATATGGCTTATGAAACTATCATAAACGAACTTACNAGCATTGACNANGAAAAAGAACAGGAAACAATTGAAGTTACTTTCCCCGAAGGTTCAACCCTTTTTGAATCTGCCCGTATTCTTGAAGATAACGGTGTATGCTCCGCAGATGATTTCATATTCTATTTCAATTCCGGCGGTCTCGGATTTGATTTTGAAAA
Organism: Clostridia bacterium; assembly: GCA_009177225.1. GTDB lineage: Bacteria > Bacillota > Clostridia > Oscillospirales > Ruminococcaceae > Ruminococcus. The sequence goes on along the minus strand of WFLZ01000117.1, from coordinate 30,941 downwards.
CAAGCTCCCTACAGACGCATCACTTAAATTCTACCGCATGGAAGGATATCTTTTCCCTGATACGTATTTCTTCTATGAAAATATGAGTCCGGAGCAGGTTTGTCAGAAAATCTATCTGAATTTTGACAACAAGATGACAGACGAAAGATATGCCAGAATGGAAAGTCTCGGTCTTTCTCTTGACCAGCTTATAACATTCGCATCAATCGTACAGAAAGAAGCCGCAAATACCGACACAATGACGCTTGTCGCCTCTGTTTTCTGGAACAGACTTAGAAATTCAGCTGATTTTCCTCTCCTCCAGTCCGACCCTACTTCAAACTATGCAGAATTTGTACGCACAAAAATGGACGTGTATGATAAGACAATTGTTGACGCTTATGATACATATGTGGGTCCGGGACTTCCTCCGGGTGCAATATGTAATCCGGGTATCGAGGCTATANACGCAGTTNTTGAAGCATTTGAAANCAGTTANTNCTACNNTATNGCNAANANCTACACTGGANAGANCTATTTCTCCGAAACTCTTGACGAACATTATATGTATCAGGAAATGGTTGAAGGACAGGTTGACGAATATATAGCTTCTTCAATCGCAGCCGAAAGAGAGGCTGAAAACAATGAGGAATCTTGAGGTACTCGCTCCCGCAGGCGATGAGGAACGTTTCAACGCCGCTATAAATTACGGTGCAGACGCTGTATATCTCGGCAGAAAAAATTTCGGTATGCGTTCTTCTCCGCTTAATTTCGACTTTGAACAGCTTGTTAATGCCGTACAGTCCGCACACGCAAAGGGAATAAAAGTTTATCTCACCTGCAACACTCTCCCACGCAACAACGAAATACCGCAGTTTGAACAGTTTGTCCGTGAAGCTGTTAACGCAAAAGTTGACGCTCTTATAGTTGCTGACATCGGTCTGCTTTCCCTTATAAAGAAATACGCTCCTGACATGGAAATACACATCTCCACTCAGACAGGTATTGTGAATTACGTCACCGCCCGTGAACTCTATAACATGGGTGCAAAGAGGATAGTTCTCGCAAGAGAACTGTCCCTTGACGAAATCGCTGAAATACGTGCAAAAACAAATCCAGATATGGAAATTGAGACTTTCGTACACGGTGCAATGTGCGTATCATTTTCGGGAAGATGTTTATTGTCGCAGTATCTCGTAAACCGTGACGCTAACCGTGGAGAATGTGCCCAGCCGTGCAGATGGGGATATCATCTTGTCGAGGAAAAGCGTCCTAATGAATTTTTCCCGATTTTTGAGGACGAAAAAGGCACATATATCCTCAATGCAAAAGATATGTGCATGATTGAACATATTGACAAACTCGCACAGGCAGGTGTTGACAGTNTGAAAATTGAGGGACGTGCAAAGTCTGCATACTATGTCACNGTCGTTACGANCGCTTACAGAATGGCAGTTGACGAATATNACANGAACCNCGATAATTTCGTACTTCCCGACTGGATTCGTGACGAGGTTTACAAGGTAAGCCACAGAAAATACTGCAACGGCTTTTTCTTCGGTACTCCGGAAGATTCGCAGTACTACGAGAACAGCGGTTACATACGCAATTACGACGTTGTGGCGGTTGTTGAAAAGTGCGAAAACGGTACTGTCTACTGTACACAGCGTAACAGATTCTTTGCAGGTGATACCGTCGAAATCCTCGCACCGTCGCAGAAACCAGTTATTCTTACTCTCAATACCCTTTATGACGAAAACAACGAACAGATTCAAACCGCTAATCATGCTATGATGAAGTTTTCATTCATGTCTGATTTGATTTTCCCGACTGGTACGGTTATACGCAAAGAAGTAAAATCATAAAAAACAGGAAAGATACTTTGATTATGATTCAAATATTAAGATATTTGCAGGCTTTACTTATTATTCTGCTTGTGCCCTGTGTTTTCAGAAAAAATAAACTAAAGCTTAGGATATTAAAAACTATTCCTGCCGTTATTATATCACTGACATTAGTTATCATGCCGTTTGAAAATCTGTTTATTAAATTCGATTCTCCACAAGATGCTTTCAGATATGCAGCCAAGGGTACAATTATCAGAACTGTTGAACATGAAAACACTGCCTTAGTTATATATGGAGATAAATCAGCAATAAAAACGACTCTTATCGTTCGTGACGGAGAAAAGTGGAAAAATCCGTTTATGCCTGTCAGACAAAAACTGTTACGTGCAGAAGAATGTATGCCAAAACTTTATGAAGTGGCAACGCCTGTAATGATAACTTATGAACAAAAAAGCAACAATATCTATATTCTTGTGTCACCGCCGTATGATGCAGAAATTTCTGACAATATGAAATCTGTGTTTGAGGAATTTTCCGTCAGTGATATGAGTACTCATTTTGTCGCTTATGTTGAAAACTTCGACGAACTTTATTATAATCTTAATATAAACGGAACGGATTACCCGATATTACAAAAAATGAGCAGGACATAAAAATCCTGCTCATTATTTTTATATCTTTTCAAGAAAAATACCTTCCGGAAGATTGTCCGGCTTTAAAAGTTTTTCGGTATATATGTGAATGTAGTAATCATATCCGACATCAATCTTATAACGGTCGGTCACAATTACAAACCATGCTTCTTCCCTGAGCATGATTCTTATAAGTGCCGGAATATCATTGTATTGAAATTCACGTCTGCCACCGTACAGCGATTGATAAATAACATTCTGATAATCTTTTTTATATACATTGATTACAGATTGGTCTATACTGTACTTTTGAAACTTTTTATCTGTCCACTGAAAATGTTTTTCAAACTTTGTATGTATAGTTCTTCATATCGAAAATATTCATCAATAGTAAGATTATAGCACTTATCACCAACGTCTGTTAATGAACCCCATTCATCAGAATAACTGATTTTCGGATTGTACTTTGAAATTCTGTACGTAATCAAGTGTTCTTGTCAACCTCGTGGAACTTTTTAAGATTGCCGATTTTTTCGTTTCTTTCGTCAAGAACCTTTTCAACGTCCGACCACTCAAGACCCTGATTTGCACAGAGTACCATTACATGATAAAGCAGGTCATTGATTTCGTTCATTAACTCGTCATTGTCACCGTTTTTTGCGGCAATAACGGTCTCCGTTGCTTCCTCGCCGANTTTNTTANAGATTTTGTCAACGCCCTTGTCGAAANGNTAGCAGGTGTACGANNTTTCAGCAGAANTGCNGTTTTCATACTNCTTTTNTNTTTCCTTGNTTACTTCAAAAATTTCTTCATATACAGTCATTTTCAATTCTCCTTGTCATTATAAATTTCATTAAAGAAACAGCTGTAACTTCCCGTATGGCACGCAACACCTGTCTGCTCGACGTTTACAAGAAGTGTATCGTTGTCGCAGTCGCTGTAAATGGACACAACTTTCTGTAAGTGTCCGGNAGNCGCNCCCTTGTTCCAGTATTCCTGNCTCGACCTGCNCCAAAACCANGTATNTCCTGTTTCAAGAGTCTNTTTCAGNCTTTCCTTGTTCATGTATGCAAGCATAAGAACCGTTTTAGTGTTCACTTCATAGCAGATTGCCGGAATCAGTTCACCCTTGACAAAAAACTTGTCAACATCATTCAAGTCAATTTTTATCATTTAATTCTCCTTTCTAAGTCCATAATGACGTTATAAACATCGGACTTGCATTATCTGATTTTTCAAATCCGCATTTTTCATAAAAAGCAAGTTCAGAATTATACGCAACCACTACTATTCTAAGATAATCAGAATATTTTTCCTTTATCATTCTGACAAGTTCTCTGCCTATTTTTTTGTCCTGATATTCAGGGTTTACAAGCAGATAATGAACATAAGCCGTCATAATTCCGTCGTCCATCGCACATATCATGCCGACAAGCTTATTGCCGTCCCATGCTGAAAAAACTGTCTCAAAGTTTTTCATTGCCGTTACAAGCTTATCAGGATAGCGACCCGACGACCATTCAACAGACAAAAACAAATCTTCAAGTTGTTCACAATTAAAGTCATGAGTATCTTTATATATTATGTTCATTTTATCACCACCCCATGTATTTTATAAATGCACTTACAACCGTCAACATTCTCGACCACATACCCGCAAAACCTATAAATAATATTAAGGTTATATAAATTGTACGCAAAAGACGGCGAAGTTTTCTCTCCTCGTCTATAAACGACATTATGTCAAGACAGAATACAGCCATACATATAATCAGTGAAAGGCTTCCGGCAATGAGACAGAACGGGTGTGCATATGGGTGTTCAGAGATTTTATAATCAAAATCTAAAAATATATTTGTACAGCATATAAGTCCGAGACTGCCGAAAGCTCCATAAAAAAACGGATATATATTTTTTAGTTTATTCAGCATATAAATAACCTCCCGTATATCTACCGGACAATTACACCCTTGTTTCTGCAATAGGATTTTACTTCCTGTACGGTGAGTTCTTTGAAGTGGAAAAGTGATGCCGCAAGTGCTGCTGTTGCACCTGTCTTTTCAAAGACTTCTGCAAAGTCGTTTATCTTTCCTGCACCACCGCTTGCTATTACAGGTATACTGCAATTATCACACACGGCTTTCAGCATTTCAATGTCAAAACCCTCTTTAGTGCCGTCAGCGTCAATTGAGTTCAGACAGATTTCACCTGCTCCGAGTTTTTCAATCTGATGAACCCAGTCAATAAGGTCAATTCCCATATCTACACGTCCACCGTTTATATAAACCGTCCACTTGTGGTCGGCAATTTTTTTTGCGTCAATTCCAACGCATATGCACTGACTGCCGAATATATCCGCACCATCATGTATAAGCTGTGGATTTTTCACCGCCTGAGAATTTACAGAAACTTTGTCCGCACCGGCTCTCAAAGTTTCACGAATGTCGTCAACGGTCTTTATTCCACCTCCTACGGTAAGCGGTACGAATACTTTTTTAGCTGTTTCCCTCACAACGTCGAGGAAAACTCCCCTGCCCTCAAAAGACGCAGTTATGTCATAAAATACGATTTCGTCCGCACCCTGTCTATTGTACTCCTCTGCACACTCAACGGGGTCGCCGACATCTCGTACTCCTTCAAAATTTACTCCCTTTACTACCTTGCCGTTTCTCACGTCAAGGCACGGGATTATTCTTTTTGCAAGCATTTTTTCAGCCTCCTTTGTATTATAAATCAGAAGTTGCAACTTTAAGATTTCATTTTTAGAAAATTTTTGTGAGTTTTACGATATAGTTTTTCTGCACTGTCCCAATGCCAGTTACTTTTATTCAAAAGCATAAAACAACGTTCTGAAATAACTGTAGATATTCTGATTTTCCGACAAACCGGAAACACTTCCGTCACCGGCTTCTATAACTTTCCACGTTCCGTCCGATAACTCTACATAATCAATTGTATAATAACAACTTGAAAGATTACTATATTTTTCAAGTAACTCTGTTGGTGGTTGATTTGTATATTGTTCCTGACCTGAATTTCTGCTGACAGATGCTATTTTATTATTTATATAAAACACTCTGTATTCATTTGTTTTTTCATTATAATACTTCAAATCAAGAAATTCCTTTATACAGATACCGCCCGTCAGTAAATTCCCACGGTATTTATAAAAGATTTCCATATATTCATTGAATTTCTCCTGCGTTACTGAAATGTCAAAAAAACGTGGAAATTGAGTACCTTTTACAGACTTCACAAAATCCTTTACCATAAATCTTCCGAAAGTTTTTTTAATTGATTCTACATCAATCTTTTTATGCAAAGGGAAAATCTTCATTCGGGCGGTATCGTTCCCGAATACACTGTATATGTTCGGAAAGATATGCATTAAATTATATTCTTCTGGAGTAGTAACCAATCGTATATTATGACTATATAATTTTTCGTAAAATGTGATATATTGTTCAGGTTTCATCATCCAGCCACGCATAACAGCGTTACACGGAGAATCCGGAACACGATTCAGAATAAGTTTATTTTCATTGAACCACTTATCATATCCGAAAATTATTATATTAAAAAGTCCTGTTTCCTTTACTGCATTATATTCCGGCTGTAAATCCTCGTCAACTTCTTTCGCCGAAAAATAGCTTGACGGAAATAATATTACATCTATTATATAATCACCTTCATTTTCTAAATACTCGCATATTCAACAGCCTCTCTTAAATTCAGTGTACCCTTATAGATAGACTTTCCGCAGATAGTTCCGTAAAGCCCCATTTCCTTGCAGGTTTTTATGTCGTCCATTGTGTGAACGCCACCGCTTGCGATTATGTTACAGTTTTCCGTACCGTCTGCGAGAGCCTGCAACTGTTCTTTATTCACACCCGAAAGCGTACCGTCCTTTGATATGTCGGTGAATATGAAGTATTTAACACCTGACTTTATCATCTGGTTTGCAAGGTCGATATAGTTCACGTCGGAAGTTTCAAGCCAGCCCTCAGTAGCAACCATGCCGTTCATAGCGTCAATGCCTACGACTATCTTTTCACTGCCGAACTTCTCAACAGCGTCACGGACAAGTGCAGGATTTTTCAGTGCGACAGAGCCGAGTATAACTCTCGAAATACCCATATTCAGATACTCCTGAATCGTTTCAAGACTTCTGATACCTCCACCGAGTTCAACCTTTAAATTCGTCTTTTCGGCAACGTCTGTATAGATTTTTGTGTTGACGGGTCTGCCCTCTTTTGCACCGTCGAGGTCAACCATGTGAATCCATTCAGCTCCTGCATCTTCAAAACTTTTAGCGGTTTCAAGATAGTCGGAAGCTACTTTTTCAACGGTCGAAAAGTCACCCTTGAAAAGTCGTACACAGTTGCCGTCTTTAATATCTATTGCAGGTAAAATAATCATATCAGACCTCCGAAATTTTTCAGTATTTTCAAGCCTGTTTCACCACTCTTTTCGGGATGAAACTGAGCTCCGTATACATATTTTCCGTCGTGAACAAGTGCAGGAACACGTCCACCGTATTCGCAGTAAGCGGAAATATCACTGTCCGCACATTCTGCCTTATACGAGTGTACGAAATATACATACTCATTGTCGCCGATACCGTCAAGCAGTTTACAGTCATTCAAAACTTCAAGTTTGTTCCAACCCATATGCGGAATAATCAAGTCAGTTCTTTCCATTTTGCGAACAGAGCCTTTTATAAGTCCGAGACCGTCGCACTCCTCAAATTCATATCCCTTTTCAAAAATCAACTGCATTCCGAGACATATTCCCAGAAAAGGCTTTTTTGTGGCTTCTTCCTTTATGGTTTCGACAAGTCCCGAATTTTCAAGCATTTTCATTGCAGACGGAAATGCTCCCACTCCCGGAAGAATTACAGCGTCGGCATTCTTTATTGAATCTTTATCAGATGTCAGAATGTTTTCAAGTCCGAGATAGTCAAGGGCATTTTTAACACTGAAAATATTTCCTGCACCGTAGTCAATTATTGCAATCATTTTATAAAACCCCCTTTGTAGAAAGTACAGCACCGTCGGAATTTTTTGTGACAGCAGTTTTAAGAGCGTGTGCAACTGCCTTGTATATGGCTTCTGCTTTGTGGTGGTCGTTAGAGCCGTAAAGCAGATTTATGTGAAGCGTCATTCCTGAATTGAAAGCAAACGCACGGAAAAATTCTTCTGTCATACAAAGGTCATATTCACCGCATGACTGGTTTGTGAAATCACAGTTGAACACAAGAAACGGTCTGTTGCTGAGGTCAAGACTTGCCATTGCAAGTGATTCGTCCATAGGAATATATGAAGTACCGTAACGCACAATTCCCGACTTGTTGCCGAGTGCCTGACCGAGTGCCTGACCGAGTGCAATTCCCGTATCTTCTATTGTATGGTGACAGTCAACGTGCAGGTCGCCTTTTACTTTTATAGTCATGCTTATACCGCTGTGTACCGACAATGCCGTTAACATATGGTCAAAAAAGCCGATTCCCGTCGATATATCGGCAATGCCTTTATTGTCTAAAGATACAGATATATTTATATCAGTCTCTCTTGTTGTACGGCTGACACTGCCTTTTCTTATAAAATCATTCATGCAGAATTTCCTCCAGTGCCTTAAATAATGCGTTCATTTCTTCGTCCGTACCGACTGTAATTCTCATATAATTGTTAATTCTCGGCTTGTTCCAGTAGCGGACAAATATTTTACGCTTTTTCAGTTCCTCAAAAATATATCCTGCGTCTTTTGTCTTGTGACCTGCAAAAATAAAGTTACTCATTGAATCAGTAAATTCAAAGCCGAGTTCTGCAAGTTTTTTCTTTGAATACTCACGGATCTCTATAATCTTATTTACAGTATCTTGGAAATACTTTTCATCACGTACTGTCTCCGCACCGCAAATTTGTGTAACAGTATTCATTGTATAGGAGTTGACAGAAAATTTGACATCATTCATGTATTTTATAAGTTTTTCGTTTCCTATAGCGAAACCAATTCTCATACCAGCCATAGAGCGTGACTTTGAGAAAGTCTGTATAACAAGCAGATTTTCGTACTTTTCAATAAGCGGCAGACAGCTTTCACCGCCGAAATCTATATATGCCTCGTCAATCATAACCACTGAATCGGGATTTGATTTTATAATATCTTCAATCATGTCAACACTTTCAAGAACACCTGTGGGAGCGTTAGGATTCGGGAAAATTATACCACCGTTTTCCTGTTTGTAGTCGTCGGGATTAATTGTAAAGTCATCACGGAGCGGACAGGTTTTATATGGAATACGATAAACGTCAGCCCATACATCATAGAAAGAATATGTAATATCGGGAAAAAGTACAGGTTTGTCTGAATTGAAGAACGTCATGAATGCCATTGAAATAACGTCGTCTGAACCTACCCCGACAAACACCTGTGAGGGTTTTACGCCGTAACGTTCAGCAAGTGCATTTACAAGAATTTCAGAATCAGGATTGGGATAAAGACGCATCTGTGAAACATCAAAGTTATCAAGAATTTCACGGACAGCCGGAGCAGGTGGATATGGATTCTCGTTTGTGTTGAGCTTGATTATATCCTTGTCTTTCGGCTGTTCGCCCGGAGTGTACGGAACAACTCTGCGGACATTTTCCTCCCATTTGTTTTTGTTCATTTTAAACACTGCCTTTCTTTAATCAGAAGCCTGCCCTGTAAGAACAGGCTTTCAGCAAATCATTCGAAGCGTACTTTAATAGCATTGGCGTGTGCGGTAAGACCCTCTTTTTCTGCGATAAGAACAATATCGTCCTTAGCCTCANAANGAGNCTCTTTAGTGTAGTAGATGTAACTTGAACGCTTTGTGAAGCTTGCTACACCGAGAGGTGAGAAAAATCTTGCCGTACCGCTTGTGGGAAGTACGTGATTAGGTCCTGCAAAATAATCGCCGAGCGGTTCGCTTGCATAGTGTCCGAGAAATACAGAACCTGCATTGTCGAGACTGCCAAGAAGTTCCATAGGATTATCCANAAGCACTTCAAGGTGTTCGGGNGCAATACGGTTTGCAAGTTCAACTGCTTTTTCACGGCTGTCGACAATGATTATTGCACCGTAGTCATCAAGAGACTTTTCTATGATTTCCTTTCTTGAAAGATATTCTTTCTGTCGGTTTATTTCCGCAATGGTTTCATCAGCAAGCTTTTCACTTGTCGTAACCATAATTGCAGACGCTAATTTATCGTGTTCAGCCTGTGACATCAAATCGGCAGCGGCAAACTTCGGGTTTGCTGTTTCGTCGGCAATTACGAGAATTTCACTTGGTCCTGCTATCATATCAATGTCAACTACGCCGTAAAGAAGTTTTTTAGCTGTTGCAACGAAAATATTTCCCGGTCCTACGATTTTATCGCACTTCGGGATTTCCTCTGTACCGTATGCAAGTGCCGCAATAGCCTGAGCTCCGCCGGAAAGAAATACCCTGTCAACTCCGCATATTGCAGCCGCAACGAGTATGTCCTTATTCGGTGTACCGTCTTTAAGAGGAGGTGTTACCATTATAATTTCCTTTACACCTGCTATTTTTGCCGGTATTGCATTCATCAGCACACTTGACGGATATGCGGCAGTACCGCCCGGAACATAAAGTCCTACCCTTTCAAGACCTCTGATTCTCTGACCGAGAATAACACCGTTTTCTTTTGGATTGATAAATCCCTGTTCGACCTGTCTGTTGTGGAAATCAGCTATATTTTCCTGAGCATTGAGAAGTGCATTCACAAATTCAGGGTCTGCGTNTGTNATGGCATCATTTATGATGTCTCTCGGTNCTTNATAGTACTGCGGANGATTTNNGTCANATTTAAGTGTATAGTTTTTTACGGCAGTGTCACCATTTTCATTTACGTCCTCAATTATAGCCGTAACTGTTTCAGTAACTTTTTTATTTGTCTCACCGGCTCTCCTGCTGAGTTCATCAAGGAATGAAACTTCATCAGTGCCGTTTGCATAAATTTTTCTCATTACAGATTCTCCTCTATAAGTGTAATTAACCTGTCAATTTCGGTTCTTCTGAGTTTGAGACTTACAGTATTTACAATAAGTCTTGCTGAAATCGGTGCAACGTCCTCTATTACTTCAAGACCGTTTTCTTTCAGCGTTGTACCTGTTTCAACAATATCAACGATTCCGTCGGCGAGTTCAAGAAGCGGAGCGAGTTCAACAGANCCCTCAATNTTTATTATTTCGGTGNCCATTCCCTTTTTTTCAANGAAACTTCTTGCAACGTTCGGATACTTTGTGGCGATAGTCTTAACGCCGTAACCGCTGTAGAAATCATAGTCCTTTTTGGTTGCAAGGGCAAATTTACAGCGACCGAATCCCAAATCAACGAGTTCAAAAAACTTGCCTTTCATTTCCATGATAGTATCTTTGCCGACAACACCCATATCACACACACCATGTTCAACATATGTTATAACGTCGTTTGCTTTTGCAAGTACTACTTCAATATTTGCATCCGGAACGGGAAGAATGAGCTTTCTTCCCTTTTCGTGAATTGCGGTACAGTCAAAGCCGAGTTTCTCAAAAAGACCGACTGTATCTTTTTCAAGTCTGCCCTTTGTAAGAGCGATTCTTATTGGTTTATTCATTCTTCTGCCCCCCTGTCATCGCTGTTTATTACAACAACTTTAGGAATTTTCTTATCCTTTGCGTAATTTCTTACAGTTTCGAGGTCGTCGAACAGTGCGTTTTCAACAACAAGACCCTGCTCACGAAGTTCCTGAGCAGCTTTGAGTGCAGCAACTTCAAAACCTTCCTCTGCGTATACAACAGCGTCAATTCTCGGCATAGCCGGAATAACTCCGTTTTTCTCTATGACTTTCGCAACTGCGTTTATATTTACCGCAAAGCCTACCGCCGGAATATCGTAGCCAAATTCAGAAATAAGCTTGTCATAACGTCCACCGGAAATTACTTCCTCGCCGTGACCCTGTAAATATCCCTTTATGATAATACTGGTGTAGTAGTCCGTCTTGTTTACAAGACCGAGGTCAACAGTTATTTCACCGTCGTTTCCACATATTTCAGCAGCGTCACAGTAAATTTCACGGAGTTCGTCAAGCAGACGCTTTATATTTTCGTCGGGCATAATCTCCTCTGCCTTTTCAAAAACTTCCTCACCGCCGAAAAGTGCAGGCAGACTTTTGAGAGCATTTGTGACACTGCTGTTTCCGAGAGAATCAAGCAGGTCATTGAGAGCAGGGAAATTTTTTGTTTCAATAAGCATACGGATTTTTTCCTTTGTCTTGTCAGAAACTTCAAGTTTGTCAACAAGTTCCTTGAAAATGCCTATGTGACCGATTTCAAGGGAAAACTCCATGCCGAATGATTTCAGCGATTCAACGGCTGTCGAAATAACTTCAAGGTCTGACATTTTAAGCTGTGAACCGATAAGCTCAATACCTGTCTGGACTATTTCGTCACTTCTGCCCTTAAGGGCGGGTTCTNTNCGGNAAACGGTCTGNTTNTNGAAAAGCTTGAGAGGANGCATNNCGTCTCTCACGGCGTGTGGCAANTACTCTTGCTATCGGCATTGTAGTATCGGGACGCATTACAAGCAGTCTGCCTTTGCTGTCGGTAAGCTTATATAAATTCTCCTGTGGAAAATAACGTGAATTAAGATTAAAGACATCATAAAATTCAAGTCCGGGAGTAATCATTTCGCTGTAGCCGTGACTTTTAAAAAGATTTATAAGGGTATCTTCAATATCACGTATTACTATACACTCGCCGAAAAGATAATCTTTAGTACCTTCGGGAGTAATAAGGTCATAATTTTTCATTTAAGTCCTCCAATCACTTTAGTGTGTTAACATGATACTATGATAACACACTATCAGAACAAAGTCAAGTTAAAAGAATGATAGCTGTGCAGATTCGGGCAAATCACCAAAAGCACCTATAGTTTTCAGCATATCTATTGTGGTTTTTGACGCACCGCTCATCTGCTGAAACTCATCTATTGATATAAATCCACCTTTCTGTGCCGTTTCGTAGATACCCATTGCGGCGTTTACACCTACTCCGTTCATTGCTGAGAATGGTATTCTAAGTTTTTCGTCCTCAACAAGATAGTCAACAGCGTGCGATTTAAAAAGATTAATCGGCAGAAATTCAAATCCTCTTGAAAGCATTTCATTGGTTATCAGCAGTATGTCATAAAGGTCGTTTTCCTTTTTAGAACGGTTGTTTCCGAGTTCCCTGAGTTCCTCTATTCTTGCACGCACGGCTGACTTTCCCTGTACTGCAAGTTCTGCGTCAAAGTCCTCACCTCTTACGGAAAAATACGTCGAATAATATTCAAGCGGCATATGAAGCTTGAACCAGCCGAGTTTTATCGCTGCAATAACATATGCGGCGGCGTGTGCTTTCGGGAACATATATTTTATTTTAAGACAGCTTTCAATATACCAGTCCGGAACATTATGACTTTTAAGCATTTCAATAAGTTCAGGCGTGAAATTCTTTGAAGCCTTGCCTTTACGTGTCCACTCCATAATCTGAAAAGCATCTTTCGGCGGTACACCTTTATATAAAAGATAAGTNATGATANTGTCACGAGTTNCGATAACATCAGAAATAGTACATATATTCTGGTCAATNAAATCNTTTGCATTGCCCAGCCATACGTCAGTACCGTGAGAAAGTCCGGAAATCTGCAAGAAGTCGCTGAATTTTGTCGGCTTTGCATCAAGGAGCATCTGTATTGTGAAATTAGTACCCATTTCAGGAATACCGAGACTTCCCGTTTTACAGTATATTTCTTCTTCTGTTACGCCAAGAACACTACAATCCGTACACATTTTTATAACATCGGGGTCTGAGGTGGGAACGTCCTTTATTTTTTTGCCTGTCAGGTCTTCCAGATGCTTGTACAGGGTCGGAACAACGTGACCGAGTTCGTCAAGTTTAAGTATAGTATCGTGCAGGGAATTGAAATCAAAGTGTGTTGTGATAACTTCGGAGTCTGCCGAATCCGCAGGGTGCTGAACGGGTGTAAAGTCGTAAACTTCATAATCGGACGGTACAACAACCATTCCACCAGGGTGCTGTCCTGTTGTTCTCTTGATACCTGTACAGCCTGTTGCAAGACGGTTCATTTCGGCATTGTTGAGAGTTATTCCGTTGTCCTCACAGTATTTCTTGACATATCCGTAAGCTGTTTTATCGGCAACGGCTGAAATAGTTCCGGCTTTGAAAACATTGGATTTTCCGAAAAGCTGTTCTGTATAACGGTGGGCGTGTGACTGGTATTCACCGGAAAAATTAAGGTCGATATCGGGAGCTTTGTCGCCGTCAAATCCGAGAAAAGTTTCAAACGGAATGTCATGACCCNCACGGAGCATATCAGTGTCACANTNGGGACATTTTTNCGGTGGAAGGTCAAAGCCTGAACCGTACTGACCGTCAGTTAAAAATTCACTGTGTTTGCACTTCGGACATACATAATGCGGTGGGAGCGGATTTACTTCGGATATTCCTGCCATTGACGCTACAAACGACGAACCTACAGAACCTCGTGAACCTACAAGATAACCGTTTTCAACTGAGTTCCACACAAGTTTCTGTGCAATGATGTACAGCACCGAAAAACCGTGTTTTATAATTGAAGAAAGTTCCCTGTCAAGACGTTTTTCAACGATTTCGGGCAGTGGGTCGCCGTATATTTCATGTGCCTTGTCATGAGTAATTTTTTTGAGTTCTTCTTCNGCACCGNCAATAGNNGGGGTAAAAGNTCCTTTCGGGANAAGGTCTTACCACTTCAACCATATCGGCAATCATATTTGTATTTGTGATTACAACTTCTTTCGCTTTTTCTTCACCGAGGAACTGAAATTCCGCAAGCATTTCTTCTGTTGTTCTGAAATAAAGCGGTGCTTGATTTTCGGTGTCCTTGAAACCCATGCTTGCAAGGATAATTTTACGGTAAATAGCGTCTTTCGGGTCTATAAAGTGAACGTCGCAGGTCGCACACACAGGAATACCAAGTTTATCGCCGAGTTCAACAATACGCCTGTTGTAGTTCTTTAATTCCTCATCGTTTTCGGCAATTCCCTCACGAACCATAAACTCATTGTTGCATATTGGCTGAATTTCAAGATAATCATAAAATTTTGCAAGTTTTTCTATTTCTTCTTCAGACTTATTATTCAACATTGCCTGAAAGAGTTCTCCCGCTTCACAGGCACTTCCGAAAATAAGACCCTCACGGTGCGACTGCAAAACAGACTTCGGAATAAGAGGTTTTTTATAGAAATAGTCAAGATTGCTGTATGAGACAAGTCTGTAAAGATTTTTCAGACCTGTCTGATTCCTTACAAGAATAATCTGATGATAGGACTTGAGTTTTTTTACGTCAATTTCCCCTGCTTTTGAATTAAGGTCGTCGAGAATTTCAATATTCTTTTCATTTTCAAGCCGTCCGACGAGTTCAATATATATCTTTGCAAGCATCAAAGCATCATCTGACGCTCTGTGGTGGTCGAACTTTCCGAGTTTCAGCTTTTTTGCAACGTAATTTAGCTTATGCCGTCCCATTTCGGGGAGCATTACCTGACATAAAATAAGTGTATCAATCCAGTTGTATTTAAATTCAATATTACTGCGTTTACAAGCTTCATTGATAAACGTCGTGTCAAAGTTTGCATTATGTGCCGCAAGTACGGGATTTTCACCGCAGAACTCCATGAATTTCAGTATAGCTTCTTTTTCTTTCGGAGCGTCTTTTACATCGTCGTCGCTTATTCCTGTAAGTTCGGTAATATTTTCGGGGATATGCTTTTCCGGATTGACTTTTGTGTTGAAACTGTCGATTATCTGCATATTCTTCAGTTTTACCGCACCTATTTCCGTGAGCCTGTCCCCTGAGAAACTAAGTCCGGTAGTTTCAACGTCAAAAATAATTATTTCGTCGTTTATACTTCTGCTGTCGGGATTTTTTAGAATAAGCAGACGGTCAAGGTCATTCACCACATAAGCCTCACAACCATAGATGACTTTGAAATTCTTCGGCATATTGTACATACAGTCAGGGAATGCCTGTACTGCTCCATGGTCTGTAATTGCCATAGCCTGATGCCCCCACATAGCAGCTCTGTTTATAAGGGTAACGGGGTCTGTTACAGCGTCCATTGCCGACATATTTGTATGACAATGAAGCTCTACACGCTTTTCGGTATAGTTGTCCATTTTTGGTATTCTTTTTACTTTTATTATCGAATTGGGTGATATTACTATATCGTGTGCGAAATTGTCAAAGTCGATTTTTCCCGAAATAAGAAGTGTTGTTCCCTTTTTCACGGACGACAGATTCATACTGTCTATTTCTTCGTTCTTTGCAAAAATCTTTACTTTTAGTGAACCGCTGTAGTCTGTTATATCAAAAGTAACTACTGTTTTTTCGTTTCTGAGTTCCTTGGATTCCGATGCAAAAACGTCACCCACAACAACAAGCTTTTCACCTAAACGCTGTACCGCTTCCGAAATCGGCACAGGCTTTTCACGTATTGCCCTGCCTGTTACTATTTCCGCAGATTCCTTGTCAAATTCGGTATCAAGCGAACTTATATCAACCGGCTGACTAAGCACCGGCACAGGATTTTCTGCTTCTTCTGACGGTATTTCCTCTTTTAGCTGTGAACTGTAATCAGGCAGTTCAGAAACCATTTTTTCTATCATTCTATCGTATTCATCAGATGAAACGTTTTCATCGCCATTAAGATTCACGGAAATTTCAACTCCGAACTGATTATATACAAGTTGTGAAAATGAACGGCAGAAATGATATTTTTCCAGAATATTTCTGCCGCCGTGTATAAGAGTTATTGAAAGTACATTGTCATTAAGCTTAACATCTGCATTGTCAAGGAAACCGTTTACTACCGGAATATCTCTTTTAAGCAGCTTTATCAGTTCACTGTAGCAATTCATTCCGAAAATTTCAGACGGATAACGGCACATAAGGCGGATTCTGTCCACCTTGATAGCACTTTCAACCGTTTTTTCAAAAGAAAAAATATCTTCACTCGGAACAAGATTTTTAAAGAGTGCAAAAAAATTAATATTATCCAGTTTTTCGGAATATGTAAGCTTGAAAATTTCACCCTGCCGTATGCTTTCCGGTATTTCACTGCAATATTCCTTAAGAAATTCAGCTAAATTTATATTCATATCAAAGCTTGTCAATCTCTGCCATAAGCTCGCTGACAATATCCTCCTCTTTTATTTTCCGCTGTGAACCGTCCTTTTTGAAGATAACCGCACAGCCGTTACCGCCTGCTATTCCTATATCAGCTTCACGGGCTTCCCCCGGTCCGTTTACTATACAGCCCATTACGGCAACTGTTATATTCTTGTCCATATCCTTTACAGCTTCTTCAACCTGTTTTGCAGCTTTTACAAGGTCTATTCTGGTACGTCCGCAGGTTGGACAGGAAACAAGTCTGACACACTCACGTTTTCCGATACAGCTAAGAATATCTTTAGCCGCATGAATTTCTTTAACAGGGTCGTCAGTAAGCGATACACGGATAGTTTCACCGATTCCGTCGCACAGAAGTGAACCGATTCCGACAGCAGACTTGATAATTCCCATGCGTTCAGTACCTGCCTCCGTTACACCGAGATGTAACGGATAACGGCATTTTTCGGCGGCAAGACGGTATGAAGCAATCATTTTATTTACATCAGATGACTTTATTGAAATTACAATATCGTCAAAGTCAAACTGCTCCAGTAATTCGGCATGGTGCAAGGCACTTTCCACGAGTGCCTCCGGAGTCGGTGAACCGTATTTATCAAGTAATTCCTTTTCAAGAGAACCGGAGTTCACGCCTATTCTTATAGGAATATTCTTTGCACGACATATGTCCGCAACCTGTTTTACCCTGTCGTTTCCACCTATATTGCCGGGATTTATACGGATTTTGTCAACTCCTGCGTGTGCGGATTCAATTGCAAGTCTGTAATCAAAATGAATGTCGGCGACAAGCGGAATATTTACGGCTTCCTTTATTGCCGGAATGAGTTTCACGGCTTCCATGTCGGGAATAGCCGCACGGATAATTTCACAGCCTGCCTTTTCAAGTTCAACAGCCTGTTTTACACTTCCCTCAATATCGTCGGAACGTGCGTTCAACATTGACTGTATATATATGTGTTTTCCGTTAAGAACGCAGTCCCCGACTTTAACAGGTTTTATATTTCTCATAATTGTCCTCCTCCTGTAATAAGACGTACAATATCGTTATATGTTGCAAAAATCATTATACCGAAAAGCAACAACATTCCTGCAAGGTGTACATATCCCTCGTGTTCCGGCTTTACTGGTTTGCGTCTGATAAGTTCGATAAAGCAGAAAATAAGTCGTCCACCATCAAGTCCCGGAATTGGCAGGAGATTCATTATACCGATATTTATAGTTATCAGAGCGGTCATATATATAAGATTGAAAACAGTCTCTTCTGTGTTTTCACTTTCCTGAGTGGTTTCGCTGATAGCCGTTACAACGCCTACAGGTCCGGAAACGTCCTCTTTCTTTGCCTGACCTGAAACAAGCTGTTTCAGCGACATCTGTACAATANCGANNNAGATTNCTACANGAACATTTCGCNTGAACCTTTCACAACGCTGAAAGGTGTTTTGTTCTTGTGTACAAGTCCGAAATCTATAGCGTTACCACTTGCGTCACCGAAATTTACATTTTCAATTTTTATCTTTTTGCCGTTACGTATAACAGTAACGTCGTGAACGTTCGTGGGTGCAGACAAAAGAAGTGCGTTAAGGTCGAGCATACTGAAAATATGCGTGCCGTCTATCTTATAAAAAATATCATCATGTCTTAGTCCCGTGTCGTAACTGTCCGCACGGCGTTCAAGAGTACCGTCCTCAAGCTCTACTGCACTGAATCCCGATATCTGCGTTGTAGGAACAGACCCGAGCATTGACATCATGACAACTATCGCCACAAATCCTAAAACAAAATTCATTCCTGCTCCTGCGACAAGTATAACCATGCGTTTCCAGAGTTTTGCACTGCGGAAACTGTGGGGGTCGTCCGAATCGGAATCTTCACCTTCCATAGAACAGTACCCCCCTACAGGCAGAAGTCTTAGCGAATACATGGTTTCACCTTTTTTCTTCTGTATAAGTTTAGGTCCCATGCCTACCGAAAATTCCAGTACCCTTACTTTGCTTAGTTTTGCACATATAAAATGTCCGAACTCGTGGACAGTAACTATAAGTCCGAAAATAATTATTGCAATAATTATGCCCATTGTAATATCAGTCTCCCTTCAGAATATTTATTTTTCTATAATATTACGGACGTATTCTCTTGCGGAAATATCAGCCTTTACAACGTCATCATAGCTGTTTACCTGAGCAGGAGCGAATTTTTCAATAACCGATGATACTATTTCACCGATTTCAATAAACTGAATTTCGTCATTGAGAAAAGCTTTTACCGCTTCTTCGTTGGCTGAGTTCACAAGACAAGGATATGCACCGCCAAGTTTAATCGCCTTTATCGCAGATGACAGACATCTGAAAGTTTCATAATCAGGCTTTTCAAAAGTAAGACTGCTGTAATCTGTAAGCGAAAGCCTTTTAGTAGGACATTCAAGTCTGTCCGGATATAACAAAGCGTACTGAATCGGGATTTTCATGTCAGGTACACCAAGCTGTGCAATTACTGAATAGTCGTTGTATTCAACCGCTGAATGTACAACGCTCTGACGGTGTACAACAATTTCAATCTGTTCGGGAATGAGGTCGAAAAGCCACTTTGCCTCTATAAATTCAAGACCCTTATTCATAAGTGTTGCGGAATCTATAGTAATCTTGTTTCCCATACTCCAGTTAGGGTGTTTCAGTGCGTCGGCTTTGGTGACTTTCTTTAAATCTTCATAAGTTTTTTTGAAAAAAGGTCCTCCCGACGCTGTGAGAATAATTTTGCTTAACTGTTCTCTTTTGTTACCATGCAAACACTGAAATATTGCTGAATGTTCGCTGTCTACCGGATATATATTAACGCCCTTTTCCTTTGCAGAGGACATTACTATTTCACCGCCTGCAACAAGCGTCTCCTTGTTTGCAAGTGCCAGATTCTTTCCGGCGTTTATAGCTGTGAGAGTCGGAAGAAGTCCGACCATTCCTACAACTGAATTTAGTACAATGTCATTCTGTTCAAGTGAAGCAATTTCACACAGACCGTCCATACCGCACAAAACTTTAACGCCCGTATCTGAAAGACGGTTTTTCAGTTCAGTATATTTTTCCTCATTATAGATACATACATATTCAGGTCTGAATTTTCTTGTTTGCTGTTCGAGCAGGTCGATGTTGTTGTTAGCGGAAAGTCCGTAAACCCTAAAACCGTGTTTTTCACAGACCTCCAGCGACTGCGTACCGATTGAGCCCGTTGAACCCAATATAGAAACTGTCTTATTCATTGTATCATCTCCTTTATTATATGAAAAATTTTTTGCAATTATAAGATTGATAAAGAAATAAACGTCAAGGCACATATAACCACTACAAAGCCGTAAATTATGCAGTTCCTCAAAGGTTTATGTAATAAAATTCCTTTCATATCCTTAGCAAATGCCTGTTTAGGATTATATGGGTCATAATAAATTGTGATTTCATCATTGAACTTGGGGATTTTCATATTTGATGTCTGACGGAGAATCATAGTCTGTATTTTTTCGCCGTTCACGTAAAAAAATACTTCTGTACAGGCATATTCAAACGGCAGATTAGAAACATTCTGAAATCCGGCAAGAATTTTAGACGCTTGTCGAAGTCCGCCCTCTGCATAAGTGTTAGTCAATACAACGGGATTTATAACTGTTGCTTTACAATCAACGCACCTGTTGACAAGTTCTTTTATTTCTTTGTGTTCACGCCTGTATCGTCTAATAGCCGATATTGTAAAAAGTGTAAAGCTTACCGCATTGAACAGCAACAAAAACGGAAATAATGGGAACCCATTCATTTATATCTCCTCATGACAAAAAGAGACTATCCGCTTAAAAATAACGTTTAGTCTCCTTTCGTGAATTTTATATTACATCAGTAATCATAATAAATGCGTAAAATGTCGGCAGTACAAATAATACGCTGTCGAATCTGTCCATAAGACCGCCGTGACCAGGCATAATTTTGCCGTAGTCTTTAAAACCTATCTGACGTTTTACCATTGATGCCGACAAGTCGCCTACTGTTCCGATAATCGCACACACCATGCCCATAATAAACGCAAGTAGTGTTGTTTTTACGTCAGAGCCACTACGCACATAGAATGCCACAGCGTACACTATACCTGTTGTCAGAATACCGCCTATAAAGCCCTCTATGGTTTTTTTCGGACTTATTTCAGGACAGAGTTTATGTTTTCCAAGAGCAACGCCTGAAAAATACGCTCCTGTATCTGCAATCCATGCACCGCAAAGTCCCATTATGAGCAGGAAAAGCCCTTCTTCGTCGTCAAAATTATTAATGCGTACCATAGTTGACATAGCCTGCGGTACAAGTATCATAACGGCAAGTACAAAGAAAACCTGTTCGTATTTTATTTCATTGTGTTTTTTAAGCCATGTTATGAATATAACAAATGCACATAATAAAGTTACTGCGAATGATACAAGAGGAAATCTCCTTATATCATTTCCGCTTAATCTTTTAACATCAATCAGGATATCAAAATTATCATAAAGAAACGGCATAACTATTCCGCATACTTCCGACGCTATCAGAATCGGTATACATTTGTGCATTTTTACAGCTCTCAGAAGTTCATACAGCATAACTGCAATCATCAACGCTACAGCTATCGGCAGTATGATTGTATTGTGAAAATACAGCACTACTGCTATTATCACAACGCCGACCGCTCCCGAAATAATTCTTGTAAGCATTATACACCCCCGAAACGTCTGTTTCTGTTCTGGTATTCTATCAATGCCTTGTCAAGTTCTTTCGGACTGAAATCAGGCCATAAAACGTCCGTGAAATAATATTCCGCATACGCACACTGCCATATTAAATAGTTGGATAATCTAAGTTCACCGCTCGGACGGATTAACAAGTCAACGTCCGGAAAACCTGCTGTATATAAATTGTCAGCTACGGACTGTTCTGTTATGTCCTCTGGATTTATTTCACCGTCTTTTACTTTCTGTGCGAGTATTCTTGAAGCATGTGCAATTTCGTCACGACCGCCGTAGTTTACTGCCATCATTAAATTCATTTCTGTATAATGGGCGGTATCCTGTTCAAGCTTAATCATTTTTTCCTGCAAATCCTCGTCAAATGCCGACTTGTCGCCAAGAAAAATCATTCTTGTATTTTCACTTAAAAAGTTTCTTACGTCAACGATATAGTCACGGAAAAGCTCCATTATAGTATTTATTTCGTCATCCGGTCTCTGCCAGTTTTCAGTTGAAAACGCATAGAATGAAATATTTTTAAGTCCGATATCCTTACAGTAGCGGACTATCTTCTTGAAATTCTTTGCTCCCTCACGGTGTCCGAAAGAGCGTGGCAGACCTCTTTTTTTAGCCCACCTGCCGTTGCCGTCCATTATGAATCCTACGTGCTGAGGAAGAACAGCCGGCAAAGACTGTTCTTCCTTTTCCTTTTTACCAAATAGTGCCATTAATTCTCCAATCAATCAGACAGTCATGATTTCTTTTTCCTTAGCTGAAACAGCCTTGTCAACATCTGCACAGAATTTGTCTGTTAAATCCTGTACTTTCTTTTCGCAGTCCTTGAGGTCATCTTCAGTGATTTCGGAATTTTTCTTCATTGTCTTGAACTTTTCTATAGCGTCACGTCTGACTGAACGTATAGTTACCTTACACTCCTCGCCATACTTCTTTATGTTCTTGCAAAGTTCCTTACGTCTTTCTTCTGTGAGCTGAGGAAATACAAGACGGATAACACTGCCGTCGTTTGTCGGATTGATTCCGATGTCAGAAGCGAGGATAGCTTTTTCAATAAGTTTGAGCGACGACTTGTCCCATGGCTGAATAACGAGTATTCTTGCCTCTGCAACGGAAACCGCTGCCATCTGGTTTACCGGAGTGGGAGCTCCGTAGTAGTCAACAAGCACCTTGTCAAGTACAGCAGGATTTGCACGTCCTGCACGGATTGAAGCAAATTCATTGCCGAGAGCGTTAAGGCTCTTGTTCATTTTTTCTTTAGCGAGATTCATCTGTTCTTTCATTATAATAAAATCCTTTCGATTAAAATTAGTCTTCTGAAACTATTGTACCAACTTCCTTGCCCATAACTGCATCATATATATTATCAGGACGTGAGAGGTCGAATACAAGCATTTTCATCTTGTTGTCACGGCACATTGTAGCCGCAGTACTGTCCATAACAGCAAGTTCTTCACTGAGAACCTGACTGAAAGTGAGAGTGCTGTATTTTTTAGCATCGTAGTATTTATGTGGGTCTTTGTCGTAAACTCCGTCAACAAGAGTGGCTTTAAGGAAAATATCAGCTTCAATTTCAGCCGCACGGAGAGACGCAGCGGTGTCCGTCGAGAAAAACGGGTTGCCCGTACCACAGCCGAAAATAACAACCCTACCTTTGTTGAGATGATTTACAGCCTTGTTTCTTATATAAGGTTCTGCAACCTGCTGCATGGCAATAGCTGTCTGAACACGTACAACACAGCCGAGAGACTCAAGAGCGTCCGCAAGTGCAAGAGCGTTCATGGCAGTTGCAAGCATACCGATATGGTCGGCACGGGTTCTGTCCATAGCACCGCTTGAACGTCCACGCCAGAAGTTTCCTCCGCCTACAACAACGGCAACCTGTACACCCTCATCAACACATTTTTTGATACTTCTGCAAATATCTGTGATGATATCAAAGTTAAGACCGCTTTTCTTTTCACCTGCCAGTGCTTCGCCGCTTACCTTTAATAATATTCTTTTATACTTTGGTTCCATATTGCACCTCACAAAAAAATTATCTATGTATATTTTACACTAAAAAAATCATTCTGTAAAGCTTATTTTCTGAAAAAAATCCTGATTTTGAAATTTTTTCTTATTTAACATATTTATTTGTTGAAATTATACAGAAAATCCAGAAAAAATTTCCTACTTTTTGTTACGAGAATCTCTTGACTTTTTCACAAAGCCGTGATATAATATAATAGTCATGAGACACAGAAATGAAATACGGAGAGGTATCGAAGCGGTCATAACGAGGCGGTCTTGAAAACCGTTTGCCTTAACGGGCACGTGGGTTCGAATCCCACCCTCTCCGCCAATATTTTGACCTGATATATTTTGTCGGTCATTGCGGATTTACCCAAGTGGTGAAGGGGCTCCCCTGCTAAGGGAGTAGGTCGGGAAACCGGTGCGAGAGTTCAAATCTCTCAATCCGCGCCATTATTAAAACCGTTGTATATTGCGTTTTTCGCAGTGTACAGCGGTTTTCTTTATATTGTGGTGAAAAAACACCCTCTCTGAAACGCTCAGAGAGGGTAAAGTTGTCAATCCAAACCGTCAATGAAATTCTTGATGATTTCCGCACATTCCTGCGGTTTCTCCTCATGGATGAAGTGATCGCCCGGCAGATTTACAATCTCACAGTTGCCAAGCTTTTCCACATAAGGCTGCATTTTTTCCTTTCTGTATTCCTCAATTTCCTGCAATTCAAGCTTATAAGCCCTTGCCTTGCGTTCTTCATCGCTGCCTTCAAAGTCCTCTGTCAACTCAGCAATCCTGTATTCCGAAAGCACATCGTCTGCTTCAAGTTCTTCCACTGTTTGATAACNGTTTNAGNNGTTNATATAGAGTTTCGGCNCATCATNNGGCTGCNNCATCTCCCACGTTTCATTGACATTGTCAACAGTGCAATTGAGGTCTGAAACGAACGCAGCATTCCCCAATGTCATAAGTGTCATTGCATCATACATACGCTGTTCTTCCTCAGAATAATCAGAATTTTCCGGAAAGAAAACATGCAGTGCGACATCTCCGATACCGAGATTCATAATTCCTTTGATTACTGCCATGTCTTTGACCTGTTCTTTTGCCTCCTGAAATTGCTCATCTGTAAAAGACTGTGCGATGCTGCCGTCCAAATCAATCATTGCCTCAATCTCATCAGGATATTTGTTCACCCAGTAAGTTGCAAGAACACCGGCATAGGAATGCGGCATCAGGATATACGGTGCTTCGATGCCGGCATTCTGAAGTGCCTTGCGGTAATCCTCCACCACAAATTCGACCGTCATATCCTCCTTCACATCGTCGCTGCCATCATAGCCGGCACGTGCCAGATAGTAAACCGCGCCTTCCTCCTGAAGCTCGTCAGCCAGCTCACGAAGCTCAAGTGTAAATCCCCAACCATTACCGCCGAGTGCAACGATTCGGTGCTTATCTTTCGCACCGCCATATTCCACGAGATTCAGTGAATGATTTCCGACAGAAACAAGGTTGTAGTAGCCCATTTCTTTCAAGAACTCTTTATTCTTTGAGATATGGATGCGGTGGTATATGAACAGTCCGGCAAGTGCGAGTAGTAATAATATAATAATTACTAAAAATATTATGCCGATAGTTTTAAATATTTTTTTGATGTTTCCCATAGTTTTTTCTCCTTTCAGTGTACCCTGTACGGGCGGTCATTCGGTTTCCTTGAAATACTGTAATACCATACCTGCCACAATTTCACCGCAAACTTCTGTTTTAACGACTACGCCGAGCTTTTCAAAAACAAGTCTATTGGTCACCGTATTTCCGTCAACGCTCTGTTCACCCACAGAAATGAATTTTCCGCAGGGCTTGATATGTACGTTCCAAACAGCCTCGAAGAAATCGGGCGGCAGCATTTTCATGTCGCTGTTTAGGTACGGCTTTAATTCTGAGAATCTGCGTTCAAGCAACAGATTTGTACATTCTGCGGCTATCCGAAGTTTTTCGGTGTCATCGGGCGGCTGACCGAGTTTCCGCTCCACTGAATAGATATTCCCACCCTTTTCCGCAACAGCGAGTACTTCTTCAATCAGACCGATACGTTCTATCAGAGCACGTATCTCAGCCTTTAATTCTGCGGTTTTGCTGTAAATCATCTCTGCCGCCTTTGTCTCACTGTCAATCACCACTGCAATCTCATCAAGTGTCAGCCGTAGCTTTCTCAGAAAGCGGATTTTTCGTAGGCGCTCAATGTTTTCGTCATCGAGCCTACGTGGAGCGGTCTTGCTCTCACGTATGGTTTTTATCAGTCCGTACTGTTCGTAATAGCGTATCGTGCGAGAGGTCACATTGAGCATTTTGCAGACCTCGTTTATGGTTTTCAGCTCATTCATTTGCATCACCATTCTTATTATATCACTTGACGTAACGTCAATGTCAAGCCTTTTTTTGTTTTTTTCAAATTTTTTTCTGTCAGGATTTTATCTTTAGAATATTATGATAATTTCCTACAATCGGAAAATACGTCACCTTACTCAAATATGGATATTTTACTTTTATTGTTGCCATGACTTTTCATCTCGCTTTTTTATTTTATTATATCACTTTCTTTTATTATTTCTAATCCCATTGTGACATTACCATTGTAATATATCATTTTTTTGTGACATTTTTGTTATTTTCAAGTCACTGTCATGTCATATTGAAGATGTATAATATATTCATAAACTAAAAAAAAGAGGTGTGCTTATGGAAATATTAAGAGTAAAAAATTTATGCAAAGTCTACGGGAAAGGTGAAAATGAAGTCCATGCACTGAATGACGTTTCATTTTCTGTGAAACAGGGTGAATTTCTTGCAATCATAGGTCCGTCAGGTTCAGGAAAGTCAACGCTACTTCACATTCTCGGCGGTGTTGACAAGCCCACGAGCGGTAAAGTATTCATGGACGGAAAGGACATTTATGCACAGAGTGACGAAAAACTTGCTGTTTTCAGACGTAGACAGGTCGGGCTTGTTTATCAGTTCTACAATCTGATACCGGTGCTTAATGTCACGGAAAATATAACGCTTCCCGTACTTATGGACGGCAGGGAAATCAATCAGGAACGTTTAAAGGAACTTCTTGAAATCTTCAAACTGAAAGGACGTGAAAATCATCTCCCAAACCAGTTGTCAGGCGGACAGCAGCAGCGTGTTTCAATAGGTCGTGCATTAATGAACGCTCCGGCAGTTATGCTTGCCGACGAACCGACAGGAAACCTTGACAGCAAAAACAGTCAGGAAATTATAAACCTGCTCAAACTTTCAAATCAGAAATACAATCAGACGCTTATCATAATTACGCATGACGAAAATATTGCTTTGCAGGCTGACAGGATAATTTCCATTGAGGACGGCAGAATTATACGTGATGAGGTGATAAGAAAATGAATGTATTTCACAGAGTAACTTTGCAGTCCCTAAGAAAAAACAAAATCCGTACTATTGTAACGATAGTCGGAATAGTCCTTTCTACTGCCTTGATATGTGCAGTAACAACTTCTGTATCAAGTTTCACGAATTTTCTTGTTGATTATTTCGTTGCTACTGACGGTGGCTGGGAAGGAAGTGTTGAAGGAACAAATCTTGATACGATAAACAAGATAAAAAATTCCGACAAAATAAAGGATTGTGCGTATGTAAAAGAGCTGACATATGCGAAAGCGGACAATCTTAATGTGAGGGAATATATAAGGCTGTCGTCATTGAACGGCGATTTTAATAAGGATAATATTATTCCGATAGATATAGTAAAAGGCGAATATCCTGACAGTCCCGACGAAATACTTTTACTTGATTATCAGATGTATAATTCTGGTTATGATGTCGGAGATACGATAGAGCTTGAAATAGGTGATATAATTGTTGACGGAGAAAAAGTTTCACAGAAAACGTCATATACTGCTATGGAAAAAGCAACAGAAGAATTTGTCCCGAAAGAAACCCGTACCTATACAATAAGTGGTTTTTATAAATCGCTGTTATTTGAGCGATACTATGCAATAGGTTATAATGCGATAGTTCTTGATGAGGATTTCAGCGAAGATGCAGTTTATAGTATTTACTTCACTATGAAAAATCCTAAAGAAATATATAATTTCATAGCCGACAACGAACTTAATGCAAGTACAAACTATGATTTACTTGCTATGAAAGGCGTATCACGTTATACAAGCTATTACAAACTGCTGAGGAATTTTGCAATAATATTGATATCATTAATAATGTTCGGTTCAATATCACTTATATATAATGCCTTTTCAATATCCGTTTCGGAACGTACTAAACAATTCGGTTTGTTGTCATCAATAGGTGCAACAAGAAAGCAACTCCGGAAAACTGTATTTTTTGAAGCGTTTGCTGTTGGAGTAGTCGGAATACCATGCGGAATTATTGTTGGACTTGTCGGAATAGGCATAACTCTTGCGGTAATCGGCAACAAGATTAGTAGCATTATAAGAATAGACATACCAATGAAAATGAGTATTTCACTTACAGCGATACTTATTGCTATAGTTGTGGAAATACTGACAGTAATAGTTTCCGCAATGATACCGTCCATAAGGGCTACACGCATAACGGCAGTTGAAGCTATACGTCAGAGCAAGGACATAAAGACAAAAAACAAACCGCTTAAAACTCCGAAATTCGTATATAAATTTTTCGGACTCTCGGGAATGCTCGGTCATAAGTATTTCAAACGCAGTAAGAAAAAATACCGTTCAACAATAATGAGTTTGTTTATGAGTATAGTTTTATTCATATCCGCATCTGCATTCAGTGAATATATATTAAAAGAGGTAACTACACCATTTGAAATCAGCGATAACCGTTATGACATAAGCTGTGATGTTTTTTCTTATGCTTTTGACGGAAAAGTAGTAAACGAAAACATTAAAAAGCTGTATGACGCTTTTCGTGAGGACGAAAATATTACAGATATTGCCTATCTCACATCTGGAGGTACAACAGGCGAAATCTCAATGTCATATCTTACTGACGACTATATAAAAAGATATGAATCAATTAAAAAAAGGGTATTAAAAGACATATATATGGATATTGCATTTGTTGATGATGACACTTTCCGTGAACTTCTGAGGGAAAACAACCTTGATGAAAACAAGTTTATGAATCCTGAAAATCCGCTTGCAATAGCTTTTGACGGATTCAAAAGTTTCAATTTCGATACTGAAAAATATGAATATATGTATAAATACAATTCTGACGAATTTGATTTTAAAATTAATCTTCTCAAAGATATTGACGGTTATTATTATGAGGGTGACATATCAGAAGATAACGGAGAAGTTTTAGCATATTACAAGAGTGAAACGGATTCGGAAGATATAAAGAAAATCCCGAAAGAGCAGGCACAGGAATCAATAAATCTTAAATGCGGAAAAGTCCTTACTGAAACGCCTTACTGGTGCAACTATGGGGGAATGTATTTAAACTTTGTTTATCCTTACAGTATGTATGAAAATGTCACACACAGAAATTTACAGACTTATTATTTCACTTACTACATTAAATCTGATGACCATATGAAAACTGTAGCAGACATGAATGAAAAGATTTCAGATTTATCAATATCTGCCGAAATCATTGACAAAGTAGCCGAAAATGAAAGAGACCTTAATCTTGTTACCGTAGTAAAAGTTTTCGCATATGGATTTATAATATTAATCTCTCTCATATCCGCAACAAACGTATTCAACACCATTTCAACTAATCTTCATTTAAGACGACGTGATTTTGCAATGCTTAAATCAATCGGCATGACTGAAAAAGAACTCCGCAGAATGTTGAATTATGAGTGTATAATATACGGTGCAAAATCCCTTATATACGGCTTGCCGGTATCAGCAGTAGTGACGTATTTTATATACAGGGCTATGAACATGGGCATAGAAACAGATTTCTTTATGCCTTGGAAAGCCGTGGCAATTGCGATATTCAGTGTATTTGCAGTAGTATTTTCCACAATGATTTATTCAATGAGTAAGATAAAATCAGACAATCTTATTGAAACTCTCAAAAACGAAAATACATAAAAATTTTCCCTCCTGAATTATTCGGGAGGGAATTTTTTCTTATACGGTCATTTTATAGAATCTTATTGTAAAAACCGCACCGTCAGGTTGATTTTCGGCTTTTATAGTTCCGTTCTGACCTGTAATAATCATGCGTGAAAGGGCGAGACCTATTCCGAAGCCTTTTTCTCCCGAATCACTGCCTTTGTAGAATCTTTCAAATATATGCGGCAAATCATTTTCGTCTATACCGTCACCGCTGTCTGAGATAATTATTTCCGTATATATGGGGTTGTCCGACGCATTTATTTTAATATCCTTTCCGGACGGTGTATGCTCCATACAGTTCTTTACGACGTTTCCTATTGCCTCACAAGTCCACGATATATCACCACAGAAATTTCCGTCAGTATTTATAATAAGTCGCTGGTTGTGTAATTCTATAGGTATTATAAGAGGTGAACACGAACGGTCAACAAGTTCACGGAGAGAAATATTTTCTTTATGAAACTGAACCGTACCAGCATCAAGACGTGATATCTTGAGAAGTGACGTAATAAGCCAGTCGATACGTGAAAGCATTTCATAAAGTTTATGGGTAATTTCAAGTCTTTTTTCGTCTGTAAGGTCAGGCTCGGAGAGCATGGCAAAAAGCAGATTTATTGAAGTTATGGGAGTACGTATCTGATGTGAGATATCGGCTATTGAATCGGCAAGATATATTTTATCGTCTTTAAGTTTCTGCTGTTGCTGTTTTAAACGGTTTACCATTTTATAAAGTTCATTCTGTAGTATGGCAATTTCACCCTCCTCATACTTTTCAAGTGAAATATGATTGTTTCCATGCAGGATTTTGTCTATATCAAGAGACAGCTCCGAAAATTTATCGTACCTCTTTTTTACTGAAACAAAATAAACCGTAATAAACAGTATGCACATAACAAACGTTATCAGTCCGCAGCGGATATCAAGCAATGCAGTAAAAATTATGCTGACCAGTGAAATTATAACCTGTATAAAGAATGTTTTTTCTATTTCATTATTACGCATAAGTTTCATCATAAGTCAAGCCTGTACCCCATTCCACGGACTGTCTTTATTATTTCGGGCTTCTGAGGGTCTTTTTCTATTTTTTCACGCAGACGCTTTATATATACGGTAAGTGTATTGTCGTTCACAAATTCGCCTGCAATGTCCCATATGGATTCGAGCAGACGTGTTCTTGAAAGAACCATATTTTTATTGTTTATGAAAACTAATAACAGTCTGTATTCAAGAGCCGAAAGATAAAGGTCTTTGCCGTCTCTGCTTGCCGTTCCACGAACGGTATCAACAGAAACGTCACCGATTTTAGTTATACCACCTGTATTTCCTGTAAGACGCAGAATATTCTTTATTCTTGAAACAAGT
>WFLZ01000310.1 GCA_009177225.1 Clostridia bacterium | reverse complement strand
TTCATACTGTCCTCGTTCTTCTCCTTTTGTTGTCAGCATTTCCTTCACCTTCCCTTTCTTTCTATTATATCACAGATAGGCGAAAAAGCCAAGCTCTTGCTTGACTTTTTCGACAGACTGGCCCACACAGGTAAAACTGTGTGGGCATTTTTCTATTGAAAATAAATGTCCGCAAGAATAACTGCCGATTCTGTTATATTTTCTTTTCCTTTCCACGCACAGATAAACCTTATAACCGCATCATAGGGCAAATAGCCTGATGCGATGAGCTGCTTGACATTCTCATTGCACTTTGATGAAAATTGGAGTACGGGTTTTAATTTACCGTTTACTTGTATGTAAAGCCTGTTTCCTCTTACCATAAGATGTGTACCGCTTTTCAGTTGAAGTATCAGCGATTTTTTATCCTTGAAGAAATCCAGATACACGTCTTTATGAGATAGCTGTAAGATAAGTTCAGAGGGCTTTGGATAGGTATGCAGGTCAATTTCGTCGGTAGTTGCAAACTCTGCATATTTATCAAGAACATCACTGAAATAATGTATATGTAACAGATTCTTAGCTCTTGTCATACCGACATAGAGCTTTCTCTTTTCTTCGTCACTCTCCATATCGACATTGTTGAGCAGCATATATACATTGTCAAATTCTCTGCCCTTTGATTTGTGCATTGTAGAGATTGTGATGACACCTTGTTCGTTTGTGTAGAAATCCTCTATCTTTGATTCGTGCAGGAACATTTCAAAGTCGGTTCTGTATTTCTTTTCGTTCGTTTTTTCAAATGTGTTCAGGATATTCAAAATGATTGGCAGACAGGCACTATTACAATAATATTCTTGTAGTGCTTCAACAGCACTGTCCCACTGTTCATTGCTTATAACTGGCGAAATGCTGTCTGTACTCAGTTTTTTCAGGAAATATCGTACCTCGGCAATATCATACATATCAAATCCGTCAATTGATTGTATCAGCTTTGCAGGGATATTCTTCTGTTTCAATATGCCAAGAATCAGCAGGGCTTCATGATTTGTATTTGTGAGGATACAAGTCGTGCCACCTGTATTTACAGACAGCAGGTCATTGACAAGTGCGGTTTCCATATTGCTGCCGCTATGCTTTATCAGCTTGACCTCACCTTTGCTGTCTTTGATGGCGTTTATATCCTCCTCTTTCATTCTGGCGGATATGGATTTTACAAATTGATTTGCAAAGGAAACAATACTCTGACAGCTNNTGTAATTATCAATCAGAGAATACTGCNTTGCTTCNTGGTCNATAATAANCAATCTCAGATATTTTGAATCAGAGCCACGGAACTGATAAATATTCTGGTCATCATCACCGACAGCAATCACACGCATATCCTCGTTTCGTTCCATAAGTGCTTCTACAAGACCATATTCATAGCAGTCCATATCCTGTGCTTCATCAATAACGAGGACTGTCTTGGTAATTTTTCCTATGTCTACATCTCCGCTGCGGAGAAGTTCTCCTGAATCTTTCACGATGTTTTCTGAATCCTGAATATTACCTATCTTTCCGAGCAGGTCAAAGCAATAGGAGTGAAATGTCTTTATCTCAATGAAATTAGCTAAATTGCCTATCAGCTTATGAAGTCTCTGTTTGAACTCCATTGCGGCAGCTCTTGAAAATGTCAGCATAAGGAGCTGTTCGTGTTTCACATCTTCAAGCAGAAGCAGTGAAGCGAGTTTATGCACCAATACTCTTGTTTTACCGCTCCCAGGTCCGGCAGAAACAACAATATATTCAGATGTATCATCACGAATAATTTCAAGCTGTCTTTCCGACAGGGTATCGAATAGTTGCCGGTATTTTTCGGGAGTGATGTTGCGTTGAATCTCGGCTGCACGTTCACCAGAGAAATAATGCGACAGGAATTTTTTGTAATCCATTTGGAAATAGTCATTTACAAACTGCAACGCTTCATGATAATCACGTACCATCATGTTGGCATATTCTCCCACAATATGTATCTGCTGTATCTTCTGCTGATAAAATTCGTTGAGTTTTTTGTAATCTTCGAGTTTGTATCTTATCTTATTATCAAGTATCAGCCTTTGTATACGCATTCCACTGTAAAGCACGAAAAATCCACCCTCTAATTTGAGAGCACCTATCTTGGAAAGAAAAAGCAGTGCTTCCTCAATATCACTTTCCGTGATTTCTATCAGAGAATTTTCATGGTAAGCTTTCATAAGCTCCAGTAACGAAAATTCCACAAGGACTTCATTTTTGACATTTATATCTGAACTGCTCTGCTGAAACAGATAGCCTATGATAAATTCAGCAATGTTATAACTGTTCTGCCTTTTTTCTCTGATAAAATCTATACTCATCTTCGGCATGATTATAACTTTATTCGTAGCTTGGTTCTGTTCTTTCTGAATATAGCTTCTGATTGTCCAGTAATAGAACAATGTTTTGATTGCATTGACCGAACTTGTTTTCACTCCTCCTGCAAGTGCTGCTTCGTTCAGTTCCTTGTAATTCATACAGAGTTTGTCCGTCTCAATATGTTCAAGAATAAAAGTTTCAAGCGCTTGAAATCTGCGAAGAACAAGCAACGACTTATTAGCGGTATCTGTTTTCTGAATATACGCTTTCAGGTCTTTTGTATCGGCAAGCAGACCGTCCTCACGCATTTGTTGAATGGAATGTATAATATCGGACTTTTCCACACCAAGTCTGTCAGCAAGATAATCTACTCTTGATTCTGCTTCGGTGTTTCCTGCCTTTGCAATGCTCTTGCTGGAAATCAGGGATTTTATGATTCTCTTTGCTGTTATCCGTTCTTCTTCGCTATGAAATCTGAATGAACTGTCAATTTGTTCGGCAGCTTCTGCCATATTCTTTACAAGAATACTGGTGGCATATACTCTTGGAACGTTTTTTCCACGNTTAAGATAACCGGCATTTTCAAGAGCCTGTATTGCAGTTTTTACTCTTGTTTCTATATCTGCAACACTATNGTCCCAGCCTGCCTGNCTTGCCACTTCAAGCGGNGAGCAGCATACTTCAGGGCGGANTCGGGTGAGGTTTTTTATTGCTTTCCAAACTTGTTGAATCTCGCTGATACTTAGTNNAGTCTGATTAAGCAGTAAAAAATGTTTGTCCAAATCTTCGTCGTTGAACAGCACATAACATTCTGCCTGCAAAGATTGGTCTCTGCCTGCACGTCCTGCTTCCTGCACATAATTTTCAAGAGAATCGGAAATATCATAATGAATGACCAGTTTTACATTAGATTTGTCCACACCCATACCAAAGGCTGATGTCGCAACAATCACCTGAATTTCATCATTGATAAATGCTTCNTGATTTTCCTGTTTTTCACTGCTGTCCATTTTTCCATTGAATGCTCTNGCCTTAAATCCGTCATTTGTCAGCTTTTCAGCAAGCATTCTTGTGCGTTTCGTTCTTGATACGTAAACAATCNTTGGACAGTTTNTCTGCTCANTAAGNGTGCGTAGCGTTTCATATTTTTCATCGTCCGTTTCCTNNTNAAGCACCTCATAACGCAGATTGGTACGGGAGGCATTTGTAGCAAACAATTCAAGCTCTATGTCCAGCTTGTTCTTGAAATATTCCTTGATATCGCTGATTACCTTTTGCTTTGCAGTTGCCGTAAAACAGGATACGGGTATTTTGCAGTTATGTCCCTTTTTCTCCTGCAATTCTCTGATAAAATCACCGATATATAGNTAGTCTACACGGAAATCCTGTCCCCATGCGGAAAAGCAGTGNGCTTCATNAATTACAAAACGGTCNATATGACGTGACAANAACAGCCGTTCTATTGTAACAGAACGCAGTGATTCGGGAGAANTGTANNGTATNNAAGCAATNCNNGATTCTACTCTTTCGATNGCTTCTGCNCTCTCNATAGNACTTAACAATCCGTTTATAGTNACAGCTTCTGCGATACCTCGCTTTTCAAGGTTATCCACTTGGTCTTTCATCAGAGACTGCAAAGGAGAAATTACAACTGTTAAGGCTCGCTCTGTCTCTCCGGACATTAAAGCCGGTATCTGAAAAGTGAGAGACTTTCCACCGCCTGTCGGAAATATTGCAAGCAGTGACTTATGCTCCACTGCTGCATTTACCGCATTTTCCTGCAACGGTTCACCATTATATGTACGAAAACTCGGATAACCAAAGTATTTGCTGAGATAGCTTGTGGGTTTCAGCATTGATTTGCAGTATCCACATTTATGACATGATGTATTTCTTAACAGTCGTAATACTGTATCGACTTTCGGGAAGTTTATCAATATCCATCTGGGTATCAGTGAGTGTTTTTCTGTTGAGGAGATTAAGGCAAGACAATATGCAAGCTCAACGGGTGATTCCGAGATAATATTTGCTATGGGTGCATTTTCACAGATTTCTCCGGCAAACCTGACAAGTATTGTCGTTTCAAGGTCGTCCTGCACAGAAAAATCAATATACTCAAAAAAACCTGAAAAATATGTATTATCTTTCAGCAGTAAATAGTAAATGGTTTTCAGTTTATCATCAAGTTCCGAAAAGGCATTTACTTCGTCATAAAAAAGCTCTTTTGCTTTGATTGCGTCATTCAGTGGATTATTCAGTTCGTCCGTCTGTAGCTTGTCATCTTTCAGTAAGGCATGATAAGGCTTGTTCGGAAACATCAGCGGTGAAAGATACAGCGTATCGATATATTTTATATTTTCAGGAGCTTCAATATACTTTGAATCATGATTTATGATATTATGACCACAAAGATACTCAGCGTCTGCAATTAAAGAATGGAATTTATGATATGAACCTGTATGAAGTTTATCATCATTTTCATTTACTGCACCAAAATCGTAGGCTTTGTTATCCGTTTCGCTGACTTCGGTGTCTATAAAACTGATATGCTTCATTAACTTTCTCCTTTCATATTTCAGAGTATCTACAAAAAGTTATACTAAATTATTATAATTGTATCACAAAGCTANTNAAAANGNAATAACATTTACCGATTNTTCGCNNTTTGCAACNTNTAACCNACCGGATTCAAAGTTACTTCTGNACTGTTTTGTNTTGACAAGCTGAAAAAAGCGTATTTCTGCAAAGAAACACGCTTTTATCGTATAAAACTATTATATTTCTATTTTCTGATAATCAGAAGTTTATTATCACCTTTCTGAAACTGATACTTTGTTTCTGCAATTTCCACGTCATAACGGTTTTTGAAATAATTAATGATATCTGTTATCATATCTGTTCTGTTTGCATCAAGGTCAACTATGGGAAATACTCTTATTTNTTTGCACACCCTAAGCATTTCAGTCATTNCCTGAATATGAANATCATATCCTAAAGAAGTGTACATCAGCANGAAGNGTGAANNAAGTCCGATATCAAAATAATTATCATCATAAGGAAGTTTTTCGGGAAGTGTATGACAGACATATCTGTTTTCTGATTTTCCGTATTCATAGTCCGACAAGAACAATTTCATAGCAGACATACGAATATTTTCCAGTTCTTTCAGACTTCTAATATTCGTCCAAACATAGTTATTCATATTTTCTTTCATCTGTTGCATAACTGTAATGCGTACTTCATCAATACGCTTTTGCAGTTCTTCTTTTGAAAACTGATAAACAGGGTCAAATGAAATAACACGACCGCCATTCTGTCTGACTTCATAATTGAAACTTGCCGGACCGTCGCCGAAACCTGCGATTTTCTTTAATAAATCGTCATTGCTTAAATTGAACATCTGCATATATTCATTAAGATTTCTGCCCCATGGCACAACACTTTCCAGTTTAAACGACATAAAAAAGTCCTCCTTTCTTATCTATAACTTTTTATTTAGAATCAATGTCGTCGGGTTTTATTCCTGCTATTCTGAAAACCGACTTTTTAAGAGCGTCAGGAATATAAGCGTCTCAGTCATTTGAAAAAACGATATGCGTGGCATTTTCTGCCGGAGATTCAAGTCATTCTTCATTATATGGACTATTGTCTGCAATATCCAATTCCTGATTTTCTGTTATATATGTCCCATCATTTAAACCGGTCAGGTAAACACAGTCAAGAAAATATGCAAGTTCTTCTGTTGACATACTTTTTATTGCCATATAATTACTGATAAAATCTTTTTCTTTCATTATAACACCTCTTATACAGTCATAGGGCATATTGCTTACAAGCTATTACAAAGTTAGTTTCAGTAACTTCTGCTTTAGTTTCAGGGTTGCAGACCTGCTTCAGACGGTGGCGATATGCCATATGTGCTTATAATATCACACAATACTGTAAATGTCAATATATTCAATAATTTTTCTGAAATGAAAAATGAGATAATGAGAGAAAGTGAGAAAAAACAAGAGAATTAAAGAGATTTTATGATATAATTTGAAAAAATCACGTTTTACCCCTTGACAAACTCTTTTTTATCATGTATAATAATACCTGTCACTGCGTGCATAACACGCCGGAAACCTGATAAACTGCGAAATTACGTCGTTTTTGTTTCCGTTACCAATATTTTACAGGAGGAATTTTTTATGTCAACTACACTGACAAAGCCGGCTGACGTAAAGCGTACATGGTATATCCTTGATGCAGAGGGACAGCCTCTCGGCCGTGTGGCAGCTAAGGCAGCTCATATTCTCAGAGGCAAGCACAAGCCTACTTTTACTCCCAACGTAGACTGCGGAGACCACGTTATTATCATTAACTGCGATAAGGCAGTTCTCACAGGCAAGAAACTTGAACAGAAAAAGTATTACTGGCACACCGGTTGGATTGGCGGTCTTAAGTCCATTTCTTACAAGGACATGATGGCTAATCAGGCAGACAGAGCTATGATGATTGCTGTAAACGGTATGCTCCCTAACAACACTCTCGGCAGAGCTCAGCTCAAGAGACTCAGAACATACAAGGGTGCAGAACACAATCAGGCTGCTCAGAAACCCGTTGCTTACAAATATTAATAAAGGAGGCGCTTTAAAATGTACGAATCAAAAGTTAAATACTACTACGGAACAGGCAGAAGAAAGCACTCCGTTGCAAGAGTAAGAATCTATCCCGGTTCAGGAAACGTTACAATCAATGGCAGAAGTATCGACGATTATTTTGGTCTTGAAACTCTCAAGCTTATCGCTCGTCAGCCACTCGCTCTTACAGATAATCTTGACAAGTTTGACATCGTTTGCACAGTTGCAGGTGGTGGCGTAACAGGTCAGGCTGGTGCTATCAGACACGGTATTTCAAGGGCTTTACTTGAATTTGACGCTGAACTCCGTCCGACTCTCAAAAAGGCTGGTTTCCTCACTCGTGACCCGAGAATGAAGGAAAGAAAGAAATACGGTCTCAAGGCTGCTCGTCGTGCACCTCAGTTCTCAAAGCGTTAATCACACTCCTCAAAAACGGCGTATTTACGTCATTTGCGAGTGCTTTTACGCGATTTGGTCAACTTCTGGGCAACCAATAAAGACCATATATACCTCCCTGTTCCACGACAGGGAGGTTTTTGTTTACTCTGCAAGGCAAAGCTCAATCTGCTCGGCGGTTCGGGCTTTTGTTTTGNGCAGAACATCNGCATAGATGTCAGCGGTGACGCTTACATCACAATGCCCTAAATGCTCAGATACTATTTTCAGGTCGATANCACTGTTCAGGAGCATNGTNGCGTTGCNGTGACGAAGCTGATGTAAGGTCATATCCTCAAATTCAGTTCCTTTGGTGAAGCGTTTGAGCGAGTGGTAGACCGAATTGCGGTCACGATAGTTTCCGAGAGCCGAAACGAATACCATTTCGGGGTGAGCGAAATCATCACCGAGGACGGTTTTCAGTTTTTCGATGTAGGCTTTCTGTTCAAGCAGAATCTTGCTTAACTCTTGTCCCATACCAATGATACGAATACTGCTTTCGGTCTTTGGAGTGGTAAGCTTGTGTTTTCCGCCGATGTCGGTCAGCGTGTGGTTGATCGAAATCGTGTGATTCTCAAAATCAATGTCCTGCCACGAAAGTCCGAGACACTCGCCCGAACGCATATCAGTGTACAGCAGCACCTTGATGATACGCTTGAAGTCCTCATCCCACAGCTTGCTGTCAAGAAAGGAAACAAAGCGCTTTAGCTTGTCCTCATCGAGAGCCTTGTTCTTACGGCTTTTCTTCCGCTTCGGCAGAATTACGTTGTGGCAAGGCGATTCACGAATAAAGCTCTGTTCTGCTCCACGGTGGAAAATGCTTTGCACGATAACATAGAGCTTTCTCACGGTTGTGGGATTGGGGTCAAAGGGCTGCATGATCTGTGTCAGCTTTGGTGTCGTGATATCCTTGACTTTCATATTGCCGAGAACAGGCTCAATGTGGTTCTTGTACTGCCCCTTGTAGGTGTAAACAGTGCTTTCTTTCAGCTCATGCGGTGCATAGTTTGTGAAATACCAATCGGCAAGCTTCGAGAAACGCATATTCTCATTGAGCTGAGAGTAACCCTTGCAGTGTCTCTCAAACTCAAAAGCATATTCCTGAGCCAGCTTTTCGGCTTTCTTAGGTGTCACCCCGTCAGGCGGAGTGAATGTTTTGGATTTTATCATCTTTTTGCCATTCATATCTGTTCCGACAAAAACTCTGATACGGAATGTATTTTCACGTTTTGTTATGTTTGCCAATGTAAATTCCTCCTAAATTTACACTATGGCATATCTCTGTATCTACCATTGTAGCGTGCTATTCTGTTTGTGTCAAGCATCTTTTGAGATATACCACTTTTTTTGTCTTTTATTCTAACTCTGAACCTCTTGTTTTGGTGAATTTAAACCGGGCAAAATCGTCCGACAGTCCGCAGGCGGAGATAAACGTCATAGCTTTACGGAACTTCTCACGGTCAGAGATATGTCCTGTCTGCTCATTCAGCTTCTCACGGGAGAAATAACGCTTTTCTTCCTTTTTCTTTTTGTAGCCTGCAAGCTCCGAAGCCGTAGCATCGTACTTGACTTTTAGAGCGTTGTATTTCTGCACGGCTTCATCACGCTCCTTTTTGAGTTTCTTAGTCTGCTTCTGAGAAGCCACTTGCTTTTTGGCGAGATCGGAGATGTTCTCCCAATCCTCTTGCGATACCGTGACCTTGCCGCCGAAAACAGTCTTGCCTGTTGTAACGCTGTCAATTTCGGTCAGCTTTGTTTTCTTTTTTGTAGCCTTGTCCAAATCTTGCTGAATCTCGCCAAGCTCCGAGGTTTTCTGCTCGATTTCTTCTTGCCATTTTTTGAGTTTGTAATCTTTAACAGACAGATGTTTCTCTTTCGTACTGAGCTTTACTCACTCAATACCATGTTCCAACATATAGTCAATCTACTTTACAAACGAACACAAAAGTGATATAATAAAAATATGAGTAAAAGTAAAGATTTAAGAGAAGCAGCAGTAATATATCAAAAAGAAGGACATACATATGATGAAACGGCAAAAGTGTTC
>WFLZ01000343.1 GCA_009177225.1 Clostridia bacterium | reverse complement strand
GTAGTTGTCGTAGTCGTTGATGTAGTAGTTGTCGTAGTCGTTGATGTAGTAGTTGTCGTAGTCGTTGATGTAGTAGTTGTCATAGTCGTTGATGTAGTAGTTGTCGTTGTGGATGATGTAGTAGTTGTGGTGGATGATGTAGTAGTTGTGGTGGATGATGTAGTAGTTGTAGTGGTTGATGTAGTTGTCGTAGTCGTTGATGTAGTAGTTGTCGTAGTCGTTGATGTAGTAGTTGTCGTTGTGGATGATGTAGTAGTTGTGGTGGTTGATGCAGTCGTCGTAGTGGTCGATGTAGTTGTTGTAGTGGTTGATGTAGTTGTCGTAGTGGTCGATGTAGTTGTTGTAGTGGTCGATGTAGTTGTTGTAGTGGTCGATGTAGTAGTTGTGGTTGATGTAGTAGTTGTGGTGGTCGATGTAGTTGTCGTTGTGGTGGTGGTTGATGTAGTTGTAGTAGTTGATGTTGAATTTGTAGTATCGGATATTGTTGTTGTCGTTGTCGTACCGTCACNCATTACANCGCCTNTTANAGTACCNTTTACTTCGTTTTCATATGTGATAACTACGTCATCGCCTTCACCGGAAACTACTTTGTAGTTTTCTTTGTCCTTATCGGAAAGTGTGATAGATGTGATAACACCATTTTCAACAGTGAACTTTATTTCTTCTGCTTTCTGATGTGTTTCAGGAGNAAATGTTTCTGTCAAAGTGTANTCACNATCAGGAAGACCTGTGATAATTGTATCGCTGTCACCAGATGAAACAAATTCGATGTAAGAATCATCTAAGGTGAGTGTTTCGTCCTTTACCGTAAGCTGAGTTTTGCCCTGCATTACAGTAACNTNCNTAAGTGTTANGTTTGTTTTTNCNTTGNNAGTAAGCTTCAAAGTTGCTCCTGCAAGTTCTTCGGACTTTGCAACTTCCTTTTTAGAAATATGGATAGTTGAAATGCTGTCCTTCATCACAACAGTATTGTTTGTTGTTTCGAGGAATACCTTATTGCCGTTCTGGTCTGTTCCTTTGACAGTGCGGACAACGCCCTTGTTGTCAACGTTGAACTCAATAGATTCAGCCTTTGTATATCCATTTGGAGCTGTCTTTTCTGTCAGTTTATAATTGCCCTCAGGGAGCTTTGAAAGCTCAGTAGGAGCATCGCCTGACGTGAATGAAATGACATTTTTCTTATCGCCGTATGTCAGCTTAAATTCCTTGTTGCTTCTTTCAGCCGTTACATTTGTAAGATTTTTACCGTCAAGAGATTCAAGAATAAGTTCAGCACCTGAAAGTTCCTTGCTTGCATTAGAAATATCGACCTTGCTGATAGTCGCCTTGATAGGAGCATCATTTACAAGAATAGTATTATTATCCTTGTTATCCTTTACATTGCCGTTTTCATCAACTGTAAACTTAATCTCACTTGCAATTGTATATCCGTCGGGAGCTGTTGTTTCTTTCAGNACGTATTCGNCCGGTTTNAGTATCACTGTCCATGTCTCNCCATNTTNGGAAGTCCATGTCAGATTCTCGCCCTTTTCATTTGTTACGTGTGTTTCTCCGTCTTCTTTGAAAAGTTCAAGTACTGCACCGTCAAGTTCTGTTTCGCCTGTGATATCAAACTTGTTTATTGTGATTGAGTTGTAATCCTTTAATGAATCCTTTATTACAATCGCATTTGCATCTGTAAGCTCGGCATAGGACTTATTTCTGTCCTCAACAGTTTCTTCTGTGCTTACTACGCCGTTTTCAATTGTAAATATCCATTCGGATTCAAGATTTTCGTATCTTGTTCCTGCCGGTGCTACTTCATTAAGAGTATACTTACCGTCGGGAAGTCCTGTAATCTCTGTCAATCCTTCCTGTGATTCAAATGTGATTACATTTCCGTTTTTCTTGAAAGTCTCATTGTTTGATTTTACCAAGTCACCAAACTCAAAATCCTTATCAGATTCAGTTCTGGTTATTGTGATTTTTGCTCCGTTTACTTCGTTGTCACCTGTGATATCTCGCTTGTCAACTGACAGGCTCATAATCTGGTCTTTGATTGTGAGAGCGTTATCATTTTTGTCAACATCAATGTCTTCTCTACTTGCAAGAACAAGCTTTTTGATACTTTCTTCTGTAGTTTCAAGATTATAGATTGACTTAACCAATCCACCCTCAATGTAAACATACACATCGGTAATAACAGTATATCCGTCGGGAGCAATTGACTCATGAAGCAGATAATAGCCGTCCTCAAGAGTTGTATCAATTATATGTGATTCATTGCCTGATGTCCAGCTATCAATCTCTTTTGTTGAAGCTTTATCATCAATAATTCTGTCTGTAACCTCGCCGTCGTTATTCTGAGTTTCATTTACAGTAATTTTGCTGAATGTGATTTCTGCACCTGAAATCTCAGTGCCTCCCATGTCTGTCTTATTGATTGAAAGTTTCTTAGCGTCGGAAAGAACAATATTACCGTTATCAGCGCCTGTTATTGTCTTGTTTGCATTGACTTTAAACTCAACAGACTGTGTGAGCTGATAACCAGTGGGAGGGGTTGTTTCCGTTAATGTGTAGGTATCTTCGGGAAGTCCGATAATCTCTGTAGGATAATCACCTGATGTAAAGATAATCTTATTGCCCTCAATTGTATAATCAGTTCCGGCTGTGAGAGTTTTTTCTACAATTGTCTCTTCGCCTTCAACTGTTTCCTTGACCTTTCTTTTCAGCGTAATTGTGTTGCTGTCAATATTGGTTAATGTTTTTGCTACGATTTCAAGGGTTGCACCTGAAACTTCCTCACCGCCGAATGCGTCCTGTTTGCTGATTGTAACTACAGAGTCAACTAATTTTTCGTCCTTTACTACAATATCATTACCGTCATTTTCGACATGAGAAACATTTTTATCCTCTTCTGTAAGCTCGGTATCGGGAATAACTTCACCGTCTTTAATAATGAACTTCCATTCATTTTTGATTGAATCGTAACCATTTGGAGCTACTTCTTCAAGAGTATATTCACCATCGGGAAGTCCCTTGATTATTGTTTTCTCCGATTCCATTGATGTAAATGTTGCTGTATTGCCAACAACCTTGAATGTCGTGTTTTTTGATGTAATCAACTCAGAATTGAGAGCTGTTATACCGCCCTTTGTGATTGTTTCTGTACGTGTAAGTGTTATTTCTGCACCTGCTACCTCTTTCGCTGATGTAAGTTCAACTTTATCAACCGAAACAACAGAACGGTTTGTAATTGTTAAAGATGTAGGCTGAACGCTTATTACATTTTCGTCCGTAGCTGTTGATTCAAGATAGCCGTTTTTGTTTACTGTAAATGTTGTTTCTACAGTGTCAAAGTTTTCAATTTTCTTTTCAGTGAGAGTATACTTTTTATCTGTTGGAAGTCCCGAAACAGTAATATCATCTTTACCTGTAGTAAATGTGAGTTTGTTTCCGTTAACTTCAAATTTCTCAGCACCTGTAATCTTAACATCTTTGAGGTCAGTTTTTTCAGGAGCTTCAATTGTAAACTCTGCACCTGCAAAATTATTTCCGTCGGTATCAAGCTTGCTGAATGTAAGAGCCTGTTCAGTATCTTTTCAAAGAGAGAAAAAAGTGGTATAATGGAATAAATAAAACCATGAAAGCGGGAAAACGATGAGAAAAGAATATCCAAGTGATATCAGCAGAAAGCAATT
>WFLZ01000062.1 GCA_009177225.1 Clostridia bacterium | reverse complement strand
TTCATACTGTCCTCGTTCTTCTCCTTTTGTTGTCAGCATTTCCTTCACCTTCCCTTTCTTTCTATTATATCACAGATAGGCGAAAAAGCCAAGCTCTTGCTTGACTTTTTCGACAGACTGTAATGCTGTCCGTTAAAGACAGCATTTTTTATTATTTTTTCTTTGAACAGTCAGAACATTTTCCATAAAAAACAGTATGGGACGGGTCAACCTCAAAGCCATGATGTTCAAAAATATGTCGGTTTATATCAAGCAGACGGTCGCAGTTAAGATGAATAAGCTGTCCGCATACGATGCACTTAAGGTGAAAATGTTCATGACATTCCCCG
Organism: Clostridia bacterium; assembly: GCA_009177225.1. GTDB lineage: Bacteria > Bacillota > Clostridia > Oscillospirales > Ruminococcaceae > Ruminococcus. The sequence continues at coordinate 6,261 of WFLZ01000062.1, read as the reverse complement.
TGTTCTTCTATATACTGATAACACGCCCCTGTTTTTCCGTCAAAATTATATCTTCTCACCATTCCGCACTCAACAANTTTATCAAGCTGACGGTATATGGTCGCCGTTCCNACAGGAGTTCCCTCTGCCGAAAGNAATGCACTTNTNTCCTGANCNTTNGTATGTTTGTCTTTATNTTTAACAAGNTAGTCAAGCAGTTTTTCNTTTTGCCTTGTCTTATATCCCGAATCCTGTTTCATATGCTCCTCCGAAATAAAAATGACTATNAATGTCACNTTTTATCATNTTATTTCATTTTTGTCAATAGTATATATACATTTTTGCCTATTGATTTAAATTTATATTTTATTATCCGGCAATATGCACAAATCATTTCAGTCATTTATAAAAATCCATTGACATTCAGCTTTGTATTATGTATAATATTATAGATGAAAAGAATTATAACACGGAGTGTAATTAACATTCCGGAAAAGGAGTACTTAAATGGCTAAGAAAAAAGTTTTAAATGTCGGAAAAATCATGGTACTTTCCGGTGCAGTGATAATACTGGTAATGGTTGCATTTCTATGCGGTCATTTTCTGAAAGCAACACACGAAAGCAGAACAACTTCTACTATACCTGTTCCGCAGACCGCGATACCAGTAAATACAAGTGTACCGCCGGTTACTACCACCATAACGTCAGAAATGCCTGCTGCAATTCCGCAGACAACTGCTGCCGAAATCCCTACTGAAACAACCACCACAACAACATTATCCGGAATGGTAACAGGTTCTCTTACAATAAAAGGCAACGGAGAATTTCAGGATTATGTTATAAAGCTCGCTAATCCTGCACTGAATATATATTCAGAACCGTCTTATAACAGTATGATACTTGACGTTATTACCGACAGAGGAAGCTATACAATCACAAAGGAAGTTTTGGACGACGAAGGCAATAAATGGGGACTTCTTGAAACGGATTTCGGCTGGATTAATCTCGTTGACGCAAGAAAGGCAGACCCTCAGGACGATATACATATACCATCAAATAACAACAGAGAAAATAATAATGATGATAACAATAATCACAACAACAACAATAATAATAACAATAATAACAGCAATAACGGCGGACTTACCGGAGTAGATGCGGACGGTGACGGCTGGGACGACGGCTGGAATCCTGACGCATGGTGTCCTTACTGTGGTTATGATTCATATTATAATAATGACGGTTCATTAACCTGCTCACAGGGTCATACATGGAGCTATTAATTTAATATTCAGGGAATGATGTTCTCCCTTGTGAAACACTAAACCGCTTAAAAAAGCTGATGACTTCTGCAATTACGCAGTAGCTGTCAGCTTTTTATTTATATTTTTTAATATCAGGAGGAATTTTTTATGCTTATTTCACTTGCCCTCATTTTTCTTGCCGGACTTTTTGCAGCGGACATTTTCAATGCTCTGAAACTTCCGAAAATTATAGGTATGCTTCTGACAGGTATTATAACAGGTCCTTTTGTACTTAACCTGATTGACCCGTCTGTGCTTGGAATATCGTCCGAACTACGCAGAACTGCACTTATTATAATTCTGATAAAAGCAGGACTTTCACTCAATCTTTCCGACCTGAAAAAAGTCGGCAGACCTGCGGTAATGATGTCATTTGTGCCGGCTTGTCTTGAAATTACCGGATATGTGATATTTGCCCCGTTGCTTCTCGGACTTACAAGAACTGAATCCGCTGTAATGGGGGCAGTACTTAGTGCCGTTTCACCTGCGGTGGTAGTTCCCCGAATGGTAAATCTTATTGAAGAAAAAACAGGAACGAAAAAAGGTATTCCGCAGATGATTCTTGCCGGAGCGTCGTGCGATGATGTATTTGTAATAGTGCTTTTCTCTACTTTTGTAACTATGGAACAAGGTGGAACGGTTCATGTGTAGGATTTTCTTAATATACCCATTTCAATGATTATCGGCGTAGCTCTCGGAATAACTGCCGGACTTATTCTTCATATCATTTTCAGAATAAAAAAAGATTCAGTCATAAGGAATATAATGATACTGTCTGTTGCATTTCTGCTGATAACCGCCGAAGATACTTTAAAAAAATATATTGCTGTTTCGGGACTGCTTGCGGTAGTTGCAATGGCATGTACAATAAAAATAAAGGGTTATTCAAAGGAACTTTCCGGAAAATTCGGAAAACTCTGGATACCGGCAGAAATTCTGCTGTTTGTTCTTGTCGGTTCAGCGGTTGACATACGTTACACATTAACGGCAGGAATAAATGCAGTCATAATGATTTTTATCGCACTTGTATTCCGTACAATCGGCGTTTTAATCTGTACGGCAGGTACTGAACTCAATGCAAAGGAACGAATTTTCTGTGTTATAGCATATCTGCCTAAAGCAACCGTTCAGGCGGCTATTGGTTCAGTTCCTCTTTCGCTCGGACTTCCATGCGGAAAAATAGTACTTTCGGTTGCAGTTCTTGCGATAATTATAACTGCTCCGCTGGGTGCAGTCGGCATTGACATCACAAGCAGACGTTTTCTCGAAAAAGAAAAAAATTGAAAAAGAGGTTATAAACATGAATATAAAATATATACACGAACCTACAGACTTACAGTGCGGACAGGCTGTGCTTGCAATGGTGCTTGATAAAAGCGTTGACGAAATTATTGAATTTCTCGGAAACGACAGGGAAACCACTTTAAAAGAAATGAAAACTACTCTCAGACATTTCGGCATAAAAATATCCGACGAAAAATGTCCAGTCCATGATAAAAGTGACTTGCCTGAATTGTGCCTGCTCAGTCTTGAAACACCAAGGTGCTGGCACTGGTCGCTTTTCTATAACGGCACTTTCTATGACCCCGAACACAATATATTAAGTGACTTTCCNGAATCCAACCNCCGTTATTACTGGAAAATNTCCTTTCCCGACGAAAAAAATCCATAATCNATCCTCTTGACAAAAATTGTAACAAGTANNATAATAANNNCNGTTACAGGTATGAATAATGAGGAAACCAATATAAAAAAACTCTCACAAAAAGCTGTGAGAATCCTGACGGAAAGGAATGATATAATGGAAAATAAAAGAACTATTGCAAATCGTCTTATATGTTACTTTGTCGGCTTGTTTATAATGACAATAGGTATAGCACTTTCAGTAAAGTCTGATTTGGGGGTATCTCCGGTAAGTTCAATCCCATATACACTTACAGTCTGCTGGGGTATAGAAATGGGCAGGGCAACTATATTATTTCACTGTGTGCTTATCGTAATACAAGTTCTTATTCTGCGGAAAAATTTCAAATTAAAGTCACTTTTACAGTTGCCGGTAGGAATAGTTTTTGGGTACTTCACGACATTCTGTAATTCTCTTGCCGACCGTCTGCCGTCAACGGATAATTTCTTCATAAGAATATGTATGATTTTAATAAGCGTCGTACTTGTGGCAATCGGAATTTTCATGTATCTTCCGGCAGACATTATGCCACTCGCTGGGGAGGGCGTTATGCAGGCGGTTTCCGATACGCTGAAAACAGAGTTTTCAAAAGTCAAGGTAGCATTTGATGTAACTATGGTAATAATTTCGCTGATTACCTGCTTTATTGTTAAGCACTCTCTGGGAAGCGTCGGAGTAGGTACAGTTATAGCGTCATTGTTTGTCGGAATAGTTCTCGGACAGATTAAAAAACCTTGGGCAAAGCGTTCTAATCCCAGTATGAAGTGACTATATCATAATATGTACTTTTGTTGCCATATTCTACGATGTGGTCAATAAAAAGCTGTTCAGTCTGTTCGTCTTTGAAATTTTTAAGAAATTCCCATATATCATACATATCGAACAGAATATTATTTTTAATGATTTTTACTGCTGTTCTGTAAGCCATATCAATATTATGATGTGTAAGATATTTAACAGCATATTTTAATCTGATACGGTTTTCATGATTGGAATTATTTATCCATTCGTCAATAATATCATCGGTGAAATCTGTATCCTGAATATTGACAGAATAAAAATCTGTAAAATTTTTTATATCATAATAGTATATTTTAGTATTGATTTCCGCCTGTGGGAATTTTCTGCCCGTGAGTTTGTATTCAGTAATCGTCAAATCGTCATCAGGAGTTCTATGTGGGATTTGGAAATAGTTGCCATAAAGACTTCCGGCAGGTACGGGAACTCTGATATTACTGAATTGGATACTTTTTAATCGTGTATCGCTTGTNNTNGTTTTTACAGGTTTTTNCAAAGCACAACCATAAATACTCACTATAGTAAGACAATTAACGGTTTGCCCGAGCAGTGCAGAAGCCGTTGCCTTGTGGTGACCATCAAGCAACGCACTTATAAAGCCGTATTCATGATATGCCAAAGCTCTTGGTGGATTCAGATTATTTTTCAGTATTTCTACATATTCGTCAATGCGTTTCTGATTGCACAGGCTTGCCGACTGCGTGGGATAGAGATATTTCGGAAATCCTTCTATACTACTGTAAAATTCAATATTATAATATTCGTCACAACAAGCAGGATTTTCAGTTAAATTATTCGGGACAGACCAAAAGAAATGATTATTTCCGTCAGTCGGGTCATGCGGAACATCTGCCAACAAATAATAACCATCGTTAAGAAGTTCAAGAAACGGCTTAATCATTTCGGCTGAATTTCTTATATCAGTATAGTTGCTGTTAAGACATTCACGGACGGCTTTAAGTTCCGGACAGTCTATATTTTCTATACCGTAACCAGTAGCAAGTAATCCGGTACAGGTAGGGCAAACAGGTAAATGTTCCTGTAATATCGGCTTGCCGTTCAGTAATAATTTACTGTAATGATAATAATCTTTGTCCTGTTTACCGTGTTGGTGAGTAATAACGCCCTTGCCGTTCTGTACCCTGAACATTACAGCGGAATTACACCACTTATTTTCTGAAACGTCTATTTCATGTAAAATTTTTACCGGCATTTTTTAACACTCCTCTTTACTCAGTAAGGAAATAACAACTGTGAATTTTCATGATACAGGAAGACTATTTTNNTATTACNNTACAAAACATCTGTAAAATTGTCATACTCTGCATATCTCAGAAAAACTACAGGGAATTTTTTCAGAAATTCAGGTNAAAAATCTGAAAGNCCTTTAAGATTTTCGNTATAATAATNTGTAANCTCATAGATACCCGTTACAATTTCAACTGANCTGNATCNGTNAAAAATATATTCAACATAATTTCCCAAATATTCAATAAATTCAGCAAACAAATTCTCACTANGGACTAACCCGNATATACTGCACCTTATTTCATAATNATCTTNTTCATCGTCAAATTTCTCAAATTCAAAATAATTATTTAATTTTACATATTTTTTATAAGAATCGGAAAAATCTCCTATATCTGAAATATCACCTTTATTTTTATTGCAGAAAAAAGTTATTTCAAATGATTCCATAAAATTCACCTCTTTTTACTTTTGGATAATTATAACATATAATTATATTAAAGTCAATAAAAATAACGGTATTGTTATGAAATACCGTTTTCTTTAAGGAATAATATATATTTTGGGTCGTCATATTCAAAGACTTTACTGTCAATTGTATATGCACGGAGCAGGTATTCAAGAGCCTTGTCTTTCTGACCAAGTTCAAAACAACATTGCCCAAACCTCATCAGGACAAACGGGTTATGAAGTCCCTCGCCGGAAATATTAGTGTAGGCATTTTCAAAATACTTGTAAGCCGTGTCAAAATCGTCCATTAAAAAATATGTATCGCCTATAGCTGTCATAAGCCAGACGCTTTCGGCATAACAGTTATGTGGTGACGGTATTAATGAAAGTGCTTTCTGCCAAGTATCAACAGCTTTGTCGAAATAGTCATTATCAAAAAAATTATTGCCGATTTTAGAAAGTTCATCTATCTTGTCGGCGATTTCGTCGGAAAGTATAAAATCTTCACTATAATATCCCATAAAATTCACCCCATAATTATAAAAAATCAGGTACTTTCCGCAGAAAATACCTGTTTGTTGGAGCTGATGATCGGACTTGAACCGACGACCTACGCCTTACCAAGGCGTTGCGCTACCGACTGTGCCACATCAGCAATCAACATTTAATATTATATACTTTGGTCCCTTCATCTCTTATCTCAATTCGGTCGATGTCAAGGACTCGGGTAGTCTTGTTTGAAGTGTACTGTGGAAAACTTATACTCCTAATCCCATCTGATTCCGCATATTCTGTTG
>WFLZ01000075.1 GCA_009177225.1 Clostridia bacterium | reverse complement strand
CGTCATCTCAGGGACTACAGTCAGGTGAAAGTCAGCCGTTCACTCCGTGACCTTGCATACAAGGCTATACAGGCTAAGGAACGTCTTACATTTTCATTACAGCGTGAACCGAATATAGAGGAAATTGCCAATGAAATAGGTGAAAAGCGTTCTGATGTCGTTATAGCTCTCGAAAGTATAAGCGACCCCGTTTCTCTATATGAACCCGTTTACTCTGATTCGGAAGATACCCTTTACATCATGGACCAGATAGGCGACAAAAATGATGTTGACAGCTGGCTCGATGAGCTTTTTATACGTGATGCAATAAAGGAACTCGGTGAGCGTGAAAAAAATATACTCTATTTGCGGTTCTTAAAGGGAAAAACTCAGGTTGAAGTCGCCGGAGAAATAGGTATTTCACAAGCACAGGTTTCACGTCTGGAGAAAAGTGCAATAAACAGAATAAAGGGCAGTGTGTAATTTTTTTCGTATTTTACTTGACTTTTTTCATTAAATGTACTACAATGGTATATTATATAAAACTTTTGGAGTGTGTTTTTTATTATGAGCAAAGGCAAGGGATTTTTCGCAAGATTAAAGAAATCTACCATAATCACAATGGTATCATGTGCAAGCTTTGTTGTGATGACTTTTCTGGCACTGCTGTTCTTTATAAAATTTCCTATAACACCGTCGGAAANATTTACGGCAGGTTTAGGACGTGAAAGCGTTTACCNCCGTAACAGCGTCGAGGGTCTTGAAGTGACTTCAACTACAACAGATGTTTCACAGACTACCGCCGAATCTGTTTCCTCCGTTACAACAACCGCTCAGTCAACCGCTAAAACTTCTAAAAGAAACGACTTCACCATAACAGTTACAACGGGTAAAGGTTTCCTTACAGGCGGACGTATTCCGACAGTCCCGTATATGCCTGAAGAAGATATTTCGAATACACAGGAAACTACCGACTATTCGGAAAATTACGATTATGATAATCCCAATTACACNGACACAAATTACAATGATTANAACAATGATTATTCNGTNGATGACTATGANTACGATTGGGAATACTGATAAGAATGAAGATAAAAGACATATTACACATTACAGATTTTGAAGAAGTCGCACGTCATATAACACTGCATTACGGAAACCAACATATTGAGGAATACCGCAAGTTGTATGACAGGCTGAAAAATTCAGATAATAAGTGTCCGTGCAGTGAAAATTTCAGCATTATAATACAGGCGTTTAAGAGCCTGTTCAGTATCTCCCTGCACACGTCTTTTCGGCAAATTTTGCCGATTGCTGCGTTGAAAAAGCTCACCATACGACAGTATGCTTTCGCTTTTTTGCCTTGCCCTCGTCAAAATT
>WFLZ01000185.1 GCA_009177225.1 Clostridia bacterium | reverse complement strand
TTCCCCCTCGTTTATTTCAAGGTTTACGTGGTCAACGGCGGCTTTCTCAAAGGGTGACCCCTCGCTGTATACGTATGTGAGTTCTTCGGTTTTTAGGACTGCCAACTAATATCGCTCCTTTTATTTATTATTCTCAATAGCCTTACATCTTAGCAGAACCATATCAAACGAATCAACATAGCCGTCGGTGTTCATGTCCGCAATATCAAACTGCTCTTTTGTGAGTGTCTCACCGCCTAAAATGTACTTCTGAAGAAGTACAGCGTCTGCTACACTTACCGAGTTGTCGCCGTTTATATCGCCTGTTGCGGTTTCTTTTTCGGGTGCTTTTCCGAGAGATACAAAACCTCGTCCGTATTTTTCGGCATATACCTGTGCGGTTGAGTTTTCATAACCGTATATAGTGCCGTTAAAATAACCCCGTCCAGTTTCATCATATCCATTTGAAATTGTATAATCACTAATAATACAATCGGGATTTAAAATAGTTATTTCTGTTAAACTAAGGCAACCTCTAAATGCATCTTCTCCGATACTTTCTACACCGTCGGGAATTTTTACTGATGTTAAATTNAAACAACTCATAAATGNACATTTTCCNANACTTGNTACACTATNGNGAATTTCTATTGATTTTAAACCAAAGCAAAATTCAAATGTATAATCTTCAATACTTGTTATACTATTTGGAATCACTATTGATGTTAAACTATAGCATTCATCAAATGCTTTGTATCCGATACTTGTTACACTATTTGGAATTTCTACTGATGTTAAACTATTGCAACCACCAAATGCAAAATCTCCGATACTTGTTACACTATTTGGAATCACTATTGATGTTAAATCACAACCAATAAATGCATAATCTTCGATACTTGTTACACTATCAGAAATAACCACATCACCCGTACAGGTTTTACCGTCAATTAAAATATTATTAACAATAACAAGTGGATTTTCTTTCTGTTTTTCCTCAAGCCAAGGAGTATCAATAAATGCACGCGCCCCTATGTTTGTTACACTATCGGGAATTTCTACTGATGTTAAACTACTGCAATAAGAAAATGCACCGCCGCCGATACTTGTTACACTATTTGGAATCACTATTGATGTTAAACTACGGCATTCATAAAATGCACCGCCGCCGATACTTGTTACACTGTCAGGAATAACAACATCACCGGAGCAGGTCTCTCCGTCAATAAGAATACTATTTACAATAACAAGTGGATTTTCTTTTCTTTTTTCTTCAAGCCAGGGAGTACCCCCAAATGCATCACTTTCGATACTTATTACACTATTGGGAATTTCTACTGATATTAAACTTTTGCAATTAGAAAATGCACTACATCCAATACTTGTTACACTGTCGGGAATTTTTACTGATGTCAAACTACTGCAATAATAAAATGCAATTCCTTTGATACTTGTTACCGGTACACCCTCTATTTCGGACGGAATAACAACCTCCGTTGCAGATTCGTCACAATCGTAAATTTCTATATAATCCCCATAGTTTATGTATGAGAGCTGTTCATATGTACCCAATGTGTAATCTTTTTCTTCCTCCGCACTTGCCATGATTACGGAATTATTCTCTGTAATCGTATTAACGTATGGAACACCAAACCCCATAACACATACTGCCATTATACCTGCAATAATTTTATTTACTTTCATATTAATTTCCCCTTTTTATTTATTATTCTTCATTGATAATCTCACGTCTAAGAAGAACCATGTCAAAAGAATCAACAAATCCGTCACTGTTCATGTCCGCAATATCAAACTGCTCTTTTGTGAGTGTCTCACCGCCTAAAATGTACTTCTGAAGAAGTACAGCGTCTGCTACACTTACCGAGTTGTCGCCGTTCATATCGCCTGCAACGTCTTCCTGTCCGATTATTTTAAATTTACTGCCGTGCTTTTCGGCATATTCCTGTGCGGTTGAGTTTTCATAGCCGTATATAGTGCCATCAAAGTTATTATCATATCCATTTGAAATTGCATTATCGTCACTAATAATACAATCGGGATTCAGGATAGTTACTGATTTTAAATTCCAGCAATAAAATGCATTATTGCTGATAGACTTAACACTTTCGGGAATTTTTACTGATGTCAAACCACTATTAGAAAATGCAATTTCCCCGATACTTGTTAAACTGTCCGGAAGTTCTACTGATTTTAAACTGCAACACATATAAAAAGCACCTCTTCCGATGCTTGTTACACCGTCCGGAATGTCTATAGATTCTAACTTACCGCAAGTATTGAATGTACCTTCTGCGATACTTGTTATACTGTTTGACATTTTTACTGATTGTAAGCTCATACAATCAATAAATGCAGCCTGTCCGATACTTGTTACACTGTCGGCAATTTCTACTGATGTCAAGCTGCTGCAAGCAAGAAATGCATAGTCTCCGATACTTGTTACACCGTCCGGAATTTTTACTGACGTAAAACCGCAATAAGAAAATGCATAACTTCTGATACTTTTTACACTGTTTGGAATTTCTATTGATGTTAAATTTCTGCACGATGAAAATGAATTTGCCCCGATACTTGTTACCCCGTCTTCAATAACCACTTTTTTAACAGCTTTACTTTCAGAGTTCCACGGTATGTCATCATGAGACAAAGCGTTCTTGTAATCTTCCATATCGCCTGTACCGCTGATTGTAAGTGTTCCTTCATCATCGAGAACCCATGTTAAATTTTTTCCGCAAGTCCCTGAATTGATTGTTTCAGCACTTGCCGTGATTACGGAATTATTTCCCGTAACTGTATTAACGTATGGAACACCAAATCCCATAACACACACTGCCATTATACCTGCAATAATTCTGTTTGCTTTCATAATTAAAACTCCTTTTCAATAATTATTTATTTTCGATAATTTCACGTCTAAGAAGAACCAAATCAAAAGAATCAACAAAGCTGTCACTGTTCATGTCCGCACTCTTAAACTGCTCTTTTGTGAGTTTTTCATCTCCTAAAATGTACTTCTGTAAAAATACAGCGTCCGCTACACTTACGGAATTATCGCCGTTCAAGTCGCCTGCTGCGGCTACTTTTTCGGGAACTTTTCCAAGTGATACAAAACTTCGTCCGTATTTTCCGGCATACACCTGTGCCGTTGAACTCTCATAACCGTATATAGTACCGTTAAAGCGTTCAAAGTTATTTGTGATTGTATAATTATCACCTTCAATTTCACATTCAGGATTTAAAAAAGTTATCTCTTTTAATTCCGGACAAGCTCCGAATGAATGTTCTCTAACACTCACTACATTCTCCGGAATCACTATCGATGTCAAATCATTGTTGGAAGAAAATGCACCATAGCCGATAATTTTTACACCGTCAGGAATAGTTACATCTCCTGCACACGTCCTGCCGTCAACCACAATTTCATTTACTATAACAATAGGATTTTCTTTCCTTTTTTCTTCAAGCCATACCGTTTTATAAAAAGCATAACCGCCGATATCTGTCAGATTTTCCGGAATTTCTATCGATGCTAAACTACTGCAACCATAAAATGTATACTCTCCGATACTTTTTACACTGTCAGGCAGTTGTATTGATTTTAAACTACTGCAAAAACCAAATGCATCAGTTCCAATACGTTCAACACTGTCAGGAATATTTACCGTTGTTAAACTTTTGCAATAACAGAATGCCAAAGCTCCTATATTTTTCACACTATCAGCAATATCTACTGATGTTAAATTCCAGCACTCATAAAATGCTTTTTCTCCAATCTGTGTAACAGGCAAGCCCTCTATCTCCGACGGAATAACAACCTCTGTTGCAGATTTTTCACAGCCATAAATTTCAATATAATCTCCGTAGTTTATGTATTTAAGCCGTTCGTATGTCCCGTCCTCAACGGCACTTGACGTCATTACTGCAATATCATAAACATTGTTTACAGTCGGACAAGCCATACCAATAACACACACTGAAATGGTTCCTGCAATAATCTTATTGACTTTCATAATCATTCTCCTTTGAATAATTTTAGAATTTCGTTTATACATTCTTCCTCTGAAATTATTTCTGTCGGAATATCAATTCCCGACTTTCTGAGTTCGTGACAAAGTTCCGTTACCTGCGGAACGTCAAGACCGATTTTCTTTAAAAGTTCAACCTGTGAAAAGACTTTTTCAGGGGTATTGTCAAGGACAATTCTTCCGCCGTCCATTACAACAACACGGTCGCACTGTGCCGCCTCGTCCATATAGTGAGTTATCAGGACTATTGTTATCCCGTATTCACGATTCATGCGACGGACTGCCGAAAGAACTTCTTTTCTTCCTTGCGGGTCAAGCATGGCGGTGGGTTCGTCAAGTATTATGCACTTCGGACGCATGGCAATAATTCCCGCTATCGCAACACGCTGTTTCTGTCCGCCCGAAAGCTGTGACGGCGAGTGAAGCCGATACTCATACATATTTACTGCTTTTAAAGCGTCGTCAACTCTTTTTCTCATCTCGTCATAGGGAACACCGAGATTTTCCAGTGCAAAAGCTACATCTTCCTCAACTATTGACGAAACTATCTGATTGTCTGGATTCTGAAAAACCATTCCGGCACGCTGTCGCAGTTCAAAAAGACGTGTTTCGTCGGCGGTGTCTATGCCGTCCACAATGACTTTTCCGTCTGTGGCGACAAGTATCGCATTGAGGTGCTTTGCAAGTGTAGACTTTCCGGAGCCGTTATGTCCTAATACAGCAACAAATTCACCCTGTTTTATATCAAGGTCTATACCTTTCAGAACCTCGTCAGACGGATTTTCACCGTCTGCATCATAACGGAAACGGAGATTTCTTATCTCAATGATATTATCCATTTATGTCCTTTCCACAATACTTTTTTAATCACTTATTTCTGCCATATAGCAGTAGAACCACACGGAAGCGTCATTCCTGTTGACTGGACGGGCAGACCTATTTCGTCGAATGAAACACTTCCTCCGAATTTTTCCGTAAGAACAGTGCCAAGAATGTAACCCATAACGGACGGCGAAAGACCTGTTGTATAGCTGTTGAGCAGGAAAAACAGCGGATTGTCAGAGAGTACTCCTGCACAGAGTTTTACAAGGTTATATATTGAATCTTCA
>WFLZ01000331.1:12668-13742 GCA_009177225.1 Clostridia bacterium | reverse complement strand
GGTCAATGTGTTCATGCTGTAGGGAAAATGCGGTGTCTGAACTGATAAGACGTAATCTTTTTACCGAAGAAATCCGCTCGGAATGTCTTATGGACTGCAATTGTGATATTCACAAGGAGGCTGAAAATTATGAACATAAAATATAATATTGACCTTACGGAAGATGAGTATATTCATTTCTCCGGAAACACTATTGAAGAATTGAAAGACTTCATATATCCTGACAATTTTAAAGACTGTTGCGGTTTAATCAAAAATAATAATAAAATTCTCAATATAGCATCAGTAAAAGAATATGGAGTATATATAGGTTACGACGACGGCGAAAATATCCGTCTTTCCTTATCTGACAAAAATAATTTAGATAAAGTCGTTGATGTATGGGGAGACGGTCTTTATGTTTCAGAGGGACTTTTTATCTCTCCCGAAACTGCATGGCAGTGTATACATGAATTTGTGACGACCGGAAGTATACATTATAACATAGAATGGATTTCACCGGACGACCTCCCCGAAGACGCAAACTATTTATAATTTAATTTGTTCATAAACAATTTACAATAAAAAACCGCACATATCGCCCTCCTCAAACGTCATATATAGTGAACCCGCCTGAAAGGCATAAAAAGCAATTACATATGAATATAATCAAGGAGGAACTTATATGAAAGTTAAAAAGATTCTTACCGCTGTTATGTGTCTTTGTATGACAGCACAGATGTCCGGTTACATACAGCCAGCAATTAAAGCAAACGCAAACGGTAATATCGTTGTGGAACAGCCCGTAAAAACTGAAATTTATGATATTTTCCAGTATAAGAACTTAGGAAACTATATTGAAATCGTTGCTACTTCCACTACCGCAAAAGGTGTAATTGAAGTGCCTGCTGAAATCGACGGTCTGCCCGTAAAAGTTGCCGGCGAACACGCTTTTGCAGGAAATCAAAACATAACTGAGATTAAACTTCCTGACACCCTCACTTCTATCGGAAAAGGCGCTTTCTGGGGAGATACTTGTCTTACTTCCATAACTATTCCCGAAGGCGTTACACAGATTAAAGATGAAACTTNCNT
>WFLZ01000331.1:0-12663 GCA_009177225.1 Clostridia bacterium | reverse complement strand
GNNNGNGCCTTACCAATGTTTTTCTGCCTGACTCGCTTAAAAGCATTGGTGTGGGAGCGTTCTATAACTGTGCTATGATTTCTGTAAAAATTCCGAAAAGTGTTACCCAAATCGGTTCACAGGCATTTGACAGTTGTCGTCAGCTCCGTAATATAAATATTCCGGACGGTGTAACAATTCTTGAAGAGGGTGTTTTTTCAAGCTGTGACTCACTTTACTCTGTTGTACTTCCGGAAAGTGTTGAAAAAATCTGTCAGCGTGCATTGCCGTCCGGAATAACTCAGGTTACTATATGGAATCCTGACTGTGAATTTGAAGCCTTTTCAATACTCGGAGACCGGTCAGAATGTACAATTATAGCACAGGAAAACAGCAAGGTGCAGGAACAGGCNGAAANATACGNANTTAANTTTNCANTGCTTTTACCTCCGTCTATAGTTAAGGGCGACGCTAACGGTGACGGCGATTTTGCTATATCTGACGTTGTAACACTCCAGAACTATATAATTGGCAAGGGGGAAATTAAAAATCCTACGGCTGTTGACTTCACCGGCGATGGCGTTATTGACGTTTTTGACCTCTGTCTTATGAAAAAGGCTATTGTAGAAGCAATGATTGACATTGACCCACTTCCGCCTGCTCCGGCAATGTCATTAAATCTTACAGCAGACATAAAGTCCGCAGAAGTTGACGGAAAAGACGCTGACGAAGCTTTTGTAAACGGTCAGACAAGTTTTGCACTTGAACTTTTCAAGAATACCGTTAAGGAAAATGAAAACGTCCTTGTATCGCCTTATTCTGTGGTTCAGGCACTTGCAATGACCGGAAACGGTGCGGACGGTATCACAAAAGAGGAAATGGAAAACGTTATCGGCGGCGGTATTGATTTCGCCGAACTCAATAAATACCTCTACACTCAGAGAACTAATCAGCCGAATGACGAAAAATGCAAGCTTCTGACTGCTAATTCTGTATGGACTTGTGACAACGAAGAACGTATAAAAGTATATCCGGAATTTTTACAGAAAGTCGTTGACTACTACAGTGCAGAAGTATTCAAAGCACCTTTTGACGATACTACAGTTGATGACATTAACAGTTGGGTTGACACGAACACCGACCACATGATTCCGCAGATTATTCAGGAACTGTCAGATGATGCTGTTATGTGCCTTATAAATGCTGTTACTTTCGATGCAAAATGGCGTAGTGAATATACCAAAGAAGATGTATGGAAACACGATTTTACAAATTATAACGGCACTGTTCAGCAGGCAGATATGATGTTCTCGAACGAATATTCTTATCTTGAGGACGAAAATGCAACAGGTTTCTATAAGTACTATCAGGGCGGACGTTATGCCTTTGCGGCACTTCTCCCGAATGAAGATATTAATGTTGTTGACTATGTAAACGGTCTTACACCTGAATCTCTCCACAATATACTCTCCAATCCGCAAGAAGATTATATAAAAACAGGTCTGCCGAAGTTTAGCTATGACTATGGAACAGAACTTTCAGGAGTTCTTTCTGATATGGGTATGCCGAGTGCATTTATGAACGCTGATTTTTCAAAGCTCGCACAGACCTCAACAGGAATATTATATATTAGCAAAGTTATTCATAAGACACATATTGACGTGTTTGAAGAAGGAACAAAAGCCGCAGCAGCTACAGTTGTAATTGGGGAAGCTGGGTGTGCTGCTCCTCCTGAAAAGGAAATAATCCTTGACAGACCTTTTGTTTACTGCATCGTTGATACTGAAACTTATATGCCTATATTCATGGGTACTCTCATAAATCTTGAATAAATCTTTTAATTTTTATACTCACGTTGCATCATATTTAAATTGCCGAAAAAAACCGCACATATCGCACTCCTCAAACGTCATATATAGTGAATCCGCCTGAAAGGCATAAAACGCAATTACATATGAATATAATCAAGGAGAAAATTATATGAAAGTTAAAAAAATTCTTACCGCTGTTATGTGTCTTTGTATGACAGCACAGATGTCCGGTTACATACAGCCAGCAATTAAAGCAAACGCAAACGGTAATATCGTTGTTGAGGAAGAAGTAAAAACACAGGTTTATAAANATTTTCTTTNCAAGAACTACGGCAATNACATNGAAATAANTGCTACTTCTACCAACGCATACGGAATTATCAGAGTGCCGTCCGAAATCGACGGTCTGCCTGTAACGACAGCCGGCGATAATGCTTTTGCAGGAAATACCAGAATAACAGTAGTCGAACTGCCTGATACTATGAAGTATATCGGAAAAGGTGCTTTTCAGGGTGATACCAAACTTAAAGAAGTGAACATTCCGGAGGGCGTAACAGAGATTAAAGACGAAACGTTCCTTAACTGTACGTCCCTTATGAAAGTAAATTTTCCGAAAAGCTTACAGAGTATAGGTGTCAGAGCATTCTATAACTGCGACCTGCGTTATAATCAGGGGGGAATACTTCTTTCTGACAATATCAGTAAAATAGGATCGCAGGCTTTTGAAAACTGCAAATACTTACGTGCTGTCAGATTTCCGAAAAGTCTGACAGTTCTTGAAGAGGGTGTTTTCTATGGCTGTGAAAATCTGCTTAAGCTTACTATTCCTGAAACCATTGAAAAGATTTCCGCACGTTCTCTGCCGTCTGGAATAAAATCATTTACAGTGGAAAATCCCGACTGTGAAATTGACCGTTTCGCTGTCATGGGTGATACATCAAATATAAGAATCACAGCAGAGGAAAACAGCAAGGTTCAGGCACAGGCGGAGGAATACGGCTATATATTTGAAGCATTTGCACCTCTGGCTGTGGTTAAGGGCGACGCTAACGGCGATCGTCATTTCGGCATAGCAGATGCTATCACTCTCCAGAACTGGCTCATGGGCAACGGTACTATTGAAAACTGGCAGGCTGTTGACTTCACAGGCGACGGCGTTATTGACGTTTTCGACCTCTGTGCTATGAAACAAGCTCTTGTGGAAAATCATCAATTTATTATTCCTCCTGGTCTTGACATTGACGATGCTGTATGCCTTACCGCAGAATTACAGTCTGAAGAAGTCGAGGGAAAAGAAGCAGACGAAGCTTTTGTAAACGGTCAGACAAGTTTTGCCCTTGAACTTTTCAAGAATACCGTTGAGGAAGACAAAAATGTCCTTGTATCGCCTTATTCTGTGGTTCAGGCACTTGCAATGACCGGAAACGGTGCGGACGGTATCACAAAAGAGGAAATGGAAAACGTTATCGGTGGTGGTATTGATTTCGACGAACTCAATAAATACCTCTACACTCAAAGAACAGGTCAGCCGAATGACGAAAAATGCAAGCTTCTGACTGCTAATTCTGTATGGACACGTGACGACGAAGAACGTATAAAAGTATATCCAGAGTTTTTACAGAAAGTCGTTGATTATTACAGTGCGGAAGTATTCAAAGCACCTTTTGACGACAGCACTGTAAAAGATATAAATAACTNGTGTGATANCAATACAGACCANATGATTGACAANGTANTTGANCAAATAAGCGACGACGTTGTTATGTATCTGATAAATGCAGTTACNTTTGACGCTAAATGGCAGATTCCGTATGAAGATTACGGTTATAACTACAAACGTGATTTCACGGCTTATGATGGCACTATACAGACCGCAGAAATGATGTATTCCGAAGAATATTATTATCTTGAGGACAAAAATGCCGTAGGTTTCATGAAACACTATGAAGGCGGACGTTATGCATTTGCAACACTTCTCCCGAATGAAGATATTTCCGTTGTTGACTATGTAAACGGTCTTACACCNGAATCNNTNCACAATATNCTNNCNAATCCGCANNAAGANTATATATTGATACAGGTATGCCTAAATTCAGCTATGATTACAGCACAGAACTTCAGGAAATTCTGCCGTCTATGGGTATGCCGACTGCATTTACTCCGTTCGCCGACTTTTCTGCTATGGCAAAAACTGCAACAGGAGCTTTATTTATAAGCCGTGTACTTCATAATACTTTCATTGAGGTAAACACAGAAGGCACAAGAGCAGCGGCAGTTACAGTGGTAGAGGCAACAGATGCAGCGTGTCCTGCTCCTCCTGAAAAGGAAGTAATCCTTGACAGACCTTTTGTTTACTGCATCGTTGATACTGAAACTTCTCTCCCTGTATTCATGGGTACTCTCATGAGCCTTGAATAATTTTTAATGCTCACTTTGCATCATATTTCAACTGCCGATATCTGCACATTAGCGGCACAGGAGTATGCTGTTTGTGATAAATTTTTGGGGTCTCCTATGGGGACAAATTATCAGAAAACCGTATCTTATCAGATACGGTTTTTTGTGTTGATTTATTTATAAATATTCGGCGATATTTATTATCTTTTTATTTTGTTTTACGGCATACTGTACGGTTTTATATGCTCCTCCGCTGTTATGCTGAATACAGCAGACAACAAGATCTGAGCGGTCAATCATACTTCTGTTGCATATCTGAATTGCCGATTTATAGTGTGCTAACGACGATTCCGCACATATTTCAATCTCATTGTAACAGCATTCAAAATTCTGTCTGTGGTTACGGTAAGAAGCTTTCATGTATGGCAGAACAAGCACCGTATAACTGTTGTGATATCCGTGTGTAACTCTGCTTATCACAGCTGACGCAAGCCAGTCAAATTCACCGTTTCGTCCCACAAGAAATTTTACATAATCGTTGCTTTTTATTATATTATGGACAATATCAGTTAGTCTTTTTTCAGTTTCGTCGAAATTATCAATTTCCCTATGACCAAAAAAACTTACAGTATAAACATTCATATTACATTTCCCCGAACTTTTTTATATTATCATAGCACATAATAATATTGTCCATTTTTCATTTTCTTTTTCAATAGTTTTATAAGCGTTTTGTCAATCAAGGAAATCAGCCTCAGACATACTGTCGGTTGATTGAAAATTAGTATAAAGTATGCCTGCTGCGAAAAGTTCCATTGGTATGACTGATATCAGCCCTATACTTACAGGTCCGAATATCGAACGCTCAAGATGCTCATTTCCTCTCAACAGATATGGATTTATCGTAGAGTTGACTGAACCGTGAAAAAGTGCAGGTAGCCATATGCTGTTTGATTTTTCGTAAAGATAGTCTGAGATAATTCCTGTTACCACGGTAAAAATGCAGAACGCAAAAAGTCCAAGCAACGGTGCTCCGATGTAATCTTTTCCATATTCGTAGCCGACCAGCAGCATCAAAGGAAAGTGCCACGCTCCATGTATCAATCCGCCGAGCAGAACACCTTTTGTTCTGCCGAGACTTTTTTTCAGTTCGGAAAAGAGGAATCCCCTCCAGCCGATTTCCTCACCAAGTCCCATAAATACAGCAAGAAATGTATAGAATGAAGTCAGCGAATAAAAGATTTCCTTTACAATATAAACTCCGTAGGAGCTTCCGCTTTTTTCAAACTCTGCAAAGGCGGAGGGAGACATATCTCTCAGAACTGCTCCGGAATTATCGAAATCTTCAGGAAACACAATATAATAAAACGCTGCCCCTACAATCTGAAAAACAGTAGGCATCAGCCATGCAAAGAGTATCGGCTTTATATTCTTTTCAAAATTCGGTTTCCAACCCATATTGCGAATATTCGCATTTGCAAAGAAAGCTCCGAGCATCGGCATAAACATACACAAAGACACCGACTGGCTGAAACTTATCATTCCGGCAGTACTTTCTAAATTAAAATCATGGGAACCTATTATTTGAAATGTCCATGATGTTATAAATGTGAAAAGAAGATATTTTGTGATTTTTGACATATTGGTAATTTTCCTCCTGTTCAAGCATTTTTTAATGTTACTTTATTTACTCAAAAATATTTCTGGTAATCTTTTTCTTTTAACTTTTTTGATTGTCTATCTTTCATCACCTGTTACTATTCTATCACTTTTCATTTCCTTTTTCAATAGTTTTAAAACAGGTCTAATTATGAAATGGAATTTCTTTATGCCCTCAGAGAACTTATAAAACAAAAAACTGCCGTTTTTATACAGCAGTTTTTTTGTGTATGGAATTACTTTTCTTTAATGGTAATAGGAAGTGTGACATCTGCTTCAAAAACGTCTCCGTCAATGATTATTTCAAAACTTCCTCCGCAGGCTTCCGTGAAACTTTTTGCAATGGAAAGTCCAAGCCCACTGCCTTCGGTTGTACGAGATTCGTCGCCCCTTGTGAAACGCTCCGTAATTTCTTCGGGACTGAAAGTTATTTCATATGAAGAAATATTTTTCAGTGTTATTACAGCGTTTCCGTTTTCTTTTTTAAGAGTAAGATAAATTCTTGTGTTTTCAAGTGAATATTTAAGTGCATTGTCAATAATGTTCTGCAAAACCCTGTAAAGCTTTTTACCGTCGGCGTAAACCGGTGCGGTTTCGGCTGAAATAGTCTTGCGTATTTCCCTGCCGGAGTTTTCTATTCTGTCAGACATATCGCCCATAACCTGCTCAACAAGAATTACAGCATCAATCATTTCAAAATTAATGTCAGTACGGCTTGTAGCCTTTGCGATATCGAAAACGTCCGCAACGATTTCACGCAGTCTTTCGGATTTCTGTTCAAGAATCTTTACATAGTCTGTTGCAACGGGAGAAAGTTCTTCCATAGAGAGGAGATTTATATAACTGATTATTGAAGTAAGAGGGGTTTTAAGGTCGTGTGAAACGTTTGTAACAAGTTCTATCTTCATTCTTTCCGACTGCAAACGCTTGTCAACTGCTGTCTGAATACCGTCAGAAATGTTATTGAGTTTTTCTGTCATGGTGTAAGTCGGAGACACCATATTCACCTCTTTTGCGGAATAGTCACCGCCGTAAATGTCATTGATGTGCTTTGAAAGTTCCGTAACGGCTTTTATGTCTTTCAGACTGAAATATATATATACTACTGATATAATAACCCACGCCACAGAAGGTTCTGCATTTAGTGACATTATAAACAGTGTAACAAGAAGAAACAATCCAAGCTTGATTAAAAATCTTCTTGCAAAGATTTTATTATCTTTCATATCTTTGTCAAATGCCATATTTTTAAGGAATTTTACATTTGATTTTATTTTTCTGTAAATCTTGCTGAGAATCTTTTTTATAAATTTGTTCCATATTTTATAACAGAGAGTTGTTTTCCAGAAACTTTTACACTTGAAACGCCTGATAATGCTGTTTATGCAAATTACGATGAGTGCTAAGAGCGTAGTCCATGCAAACGTTCCTATAGCTACTATTGAGGTATGATAATTATCAAGATAATAACTCATATTATCAGCTAAATCGTCAATTACGTCAAGGCTGAAAACACTTGCTGCAACAAATAATGTGATACAGACAAGTATAACTTCTACCCATATTTTATCAAACGCCGAAAGGACAAATTTTTTCTTTTTAACGTCATAGCCGTCTGCAATCCAGAAATATCCTATCAATACAACGATAAGCACCAAGAACGGTATAACATTAAGAAAATAACGTGCCATCATCTGTTCAGATAATTGATTATCCGTTTCCATCTGCTGACATATGGAAATAAGTTGTGCAGACGGTGTAATGCATATTTTCAGTGGAATTTCATTTCCTGTATAACGAATATCCTGCGGTAATTCTATCCATTCGTCTGAATTTTTATCATAAAGAATGTAGTCATTATTTTTCAGGACTTTTGACGGGATTTTTACTTCTGATATGTTATGTTCATTTGGAAATTCTTCAAGTTCGGGTATAGTAGTTTCTTCAATATATTCGTCATAATAATTGTTATAATAATCTTCTGTAACGTATTCGTCGTAACGATATATATTTATATTTGACCTGTCCAATAAATACTCGTCATATGGATTTGGAATCGGTGTTGAACCGTCTTTCTTATAATAGATTCTAACGCCTAAATTGTCAACATAAGAATCAAGGTCTTTTGTATCGTAATCATATACGGCTGTTGCCATTTTACCGTTTATTGTGTGCGGAAAATCATAATATGTCATTCCATAATCTGTATAATACCAGTGATAATTATCATAAAAACTATAATAACCATATCCGTGCATATTACTGTGTGATATTTTTCCGTTTGTCTGAACGGTTGAATAATAGTCGGAATTAAATATTTCGTCAAAAGACTTATTGTCTGAAGATATTGAATTATCTTCCCACGATACGTAGTACTTGAAGTTTTCATTTTCACCGATAGTAATTTTACCGTTGCTGTCCATAAGACCGAGTTCTTTCAGAGCCGTTTCGGTTGACTTTTTAAGCTCATCTGAACCGGTAAATTCTCCTTTGCTGTTGAGATTACGGAGATACATATTTCCGATTAACCATAGCTTTGAAAACAGTTCTTGTTCCTCTGCGATTGTTCCGTTATACCTATAATAAAGTTCATGATGGTTTTCATATGATTTTTGTATTTTTGCAAACTGAGTAAGTGCGACCGCTGCACATACTGCGAATATCACACACGCACTCACGAACGCTATAACTCTTGTGGATTTCTGTTTAAGAAAATCAATAACTCTCATAATTTACCTCCTGATTTTTCGATTTTGTAGCCTATTCCCCAGACAACTTTGAGATATCTCGGGTCACTCGGGTTTATTTCTATTTTCTCACGGATATGCCTTATATGAACCATGACAGTATTTTCAACGGAATATGAATCTTCGTTCCATACGTGCGAATATATTTCTTCTGCTGAAAATACCCTGCCTGCGTTTTCCATAAGCATTTCCGTGATTTTATATTCAGTTGCGGTGAGCTTCACGGGTTCACCGTCAACATAAAGCTGTTTAGCCTCCTTGTCAAGAGTAAGACCGCCGATTTTTATTTCTGAACCTAAATTAACACTGTCTGCCGAGCCGAGACTTAAATACCGACGGAGATTTGATTTTACTCTTGCAACGAGTTCCATAGGATTATAAGGTTTTGTTATATAGTCGTCCGCACCCATTGAAAGACCTAAAATTTTGTCGCTTTCTTCCGACTTTGCCGAAAGGACAATAATCGGTATGTTTTTAGTTGTGCGTATTTTCATCATGGCGGAAAGACCGTCAAGTTTAGGCATCATAACGTCAATGAGAATAAGCTGTATATTATTCATCATAAGACTGTCAATAGCCTCAATGCCGTTATACGCCTTNAAAATCCTGTATCCCTCTTTTTNAANGAGTTTTNNAATTGCGTTCACTATATANTGGTCGTCGTCNACANCGAGAANTGAAGCGTTTTCAAAAGAATTCATATTAACTTTCCCTTTCTGTGAAATAATTTGCGTTCTGTAACTGTGTAAACCTTTTTCCTGCGTGAAGTATGTACACATAAAATCATGTAAAGGCTCATTCCGATACCTGTGATTGTCATAAATATACCTGTTGTACGATAAGGAGTATGATAATTTATTGTTATAAAGTGACTGCCTTTTTCTATCGGAAATCCTATAAACGCCGTATTTGTTTTAAAATATTCCGTACTCACCCCGTCAACAAGAATTTCAAAACCCTTGTCGTATGGCACTGACAGATTAAACCAGCCGTTTTCCTTAACGTCAATACTGCCCTTAATAACATCTCCACCGGCTGTTTCCTTGTCAATTATAAAAACGTCCTTGTTGTTTCCGGCATTTTCAAGAACTTCTGCATCAAGAGTATAAATTCTGAAATCCGAAAGAATGTAGTTTCCTGCTGAAAAACTGAACTTAAGTTCGTCAAAAGGTTTGTCCGAAGAAATGACGTAATTAAAATCATAGTTTTTATTATTGTACTTCCATTCGGGGTCGGAAAGTGTATTTTTCACATTGTTTATACTTACTGATATATCGCTTCTTTCAGACTTGTTTCCTATACGGTTATCGGCGTGAAATTCTATAAAAATGATTTTATCCTTTATGGAATTTTCAGGTTTTGCGGTGATACTGAACGGAGCGTCACTTTTTACTTCATAAACTCCGTTTACTTTTTTTATACGTTCTGTATCGCCATACAGTGTGAAGTCTGTATCAAGTTCACAGGATTCGGAGGGACGGAGTGCGGAAACTTCAGTGTCTGACGGAACTATGATATTTTTCAGCATTGCTTCCGACTGTTGGGCAGGATTAAGTTTTTTCCAGTCACTTTCATTCATTATGTCCGCACAGGCATAACCTACGGGCAGGGCATTTCTGTTTTTGAATAAAATCCATTCACCCTCTTTGTCCTCAATGGTTTCGCCTGCCATAGCCTGCGGATTTCTGCCTATACGATAACGGCAACCCATGAGCGTATCAAAGACTATATTTTCCGGCTGTGTCTGCAAAGCGTTGTTACGGTGTGAATTTTCACTGTTTTCAAAACGGAAACGACGGTAATCCGAATTGCTTACGGACGAATAAATATTAGTCATATAGTAGTTATCCCCGTAAATACGGTTTACTGCCTTACCGTTTCCCGAACCGTCTGAAAATCGATAAAAATCATCGTCAGAAGCATTGGTTTTGTCAACGAGTTTCTGAATATCTTCCGAATAGAGAGTATCAAGAGCAGACTTTGAAACATAGCTTTCATGAAAATTCACAACAAAACAATTCATCAGTGACATTGCGGTCAGCGGAATCAGAACGACTTGTTTTTTATGAGTTCTGATAAATATTATAATAACTGTGATTGTTATCAGTGCGTCGGCAAGCAGTATCATGTTTTTTGATACAGAACGGTAATTTATCAATATGTCTGCTGAAACAACAATCAGCGATATAACGACTGTTCCGGTAAAATTCACTTTCATGGAAAAAAGTTTTTCAAGAAATCCTCCTGTAACTATCATCATAAGTGGTAAAAACGGTATCAGGACTTTTGAATCAAGGTACATTGTGCCGTTAAAAATGTATACTATCAACGGACAACAGACAAACAGTGCAAAAAACACAGAAAGAAACTTCATGGCTCTGTCACCGTTTTTCAGCATGACTATTACTGAAATCACCGATATAAATGTAAGTCCCATTGAATAAGGTACATACAGCAGATATTGCAGATTTACTTCCGGAAAAAATATCTCCGTAATATGTGAAGATGCACAACTGCTTTCCCTGCCTCTTATGAGTGTGAAAAACGTCGGCAACCAGAGTATTCCGGCTGTAACTATTCCTGAAAAAATACATAAAACTGTTATTCTCAGATTCCTGAAATCAGGATACCGGAATTTTTTCAGCTGTATAAATACCGCATAGATAAGTATCGACGCAAACGCCCCTATACTGAAATAAAAACTTGTACACAAAATACAGTACGAACAGAATATTATTTTTATACGGTTCTTAAAAGTATCTTTGTTACCTGTACAAATCATTGCTGTGAGTTGAAAAGGCAAGTAGTTTATAAACATTATATGTCTGTGACTGTGAAAAATCAGCGGTGCAGAACACATGAATATTACTGATAAAAATAATGACATATTTCTGCTGAAATGACGTTTCAGCAGAAAATAACACGCTATACATGAGAGATAAACGGAAATTATGCTGACTATCTGTATATAATCTGACATTCTTACCTGTGGGAGCAGATATGACGGCAGATAAACGGGATTCATAAGTCCATAGTATGCAAAATTGTATATATTCTGACCTGCACCAAGCTGAAAGGCAAAATCCGGAAATAAATCACCCGTCTTGTAAAATCTTGTGCGGAAGTACTCAGGTATGGCGAAATGCTGACTTATCCAATCCGTTTCAGAACCCCATATACCGTCTGTTGCAGTAATTGCTATTATAATTATAACCGCTGAAAATATTGCTGTAATTATCACTGTATTACGAAAATCAATGTCTGTTATACGTGATTTTTTCCGACCGAATACCATTATAATACCTCCCTTTTTTTATGTCAAGATTATTATAACAGTAATTTCTTATACTCCGACGATAAAAATCTTATGATTTTCTTAAAAATCAATTGTAAATTTTTTGTTAATTTCATCTGTAATTCAATGATTTTACATTGAATCAGTACGCTTTTTTAAACTATTATGCGGACACACTCATAACAAAGGAATGATTAAATCAATGGACAAACTTTTACAGACACTTTCAGCAGTGATATGTGCCATCTGCGGATTCCTGTGGGGACGGCTTGACGGTCTGCTTTATGCTCTGATAGCATTCATGGTGCTGGACTACGTTACCGGACTTGTCTCGGCATACATAAAAAAGGAAATTTCGTCGTCAGTCGGATTCACCGGAATTGCAAAGAAAGTCTTTATCATGACACTTGTAGCTGTCGGTCACATTCTCGACACCCATGTTATCGGCGACGGAACAGTCTGCCGTTCGGCTGTAATCGGTTTCTATCTCGCAAACGAGGGGATTTCCATTCTCGAAAATGCCGGAGAACTGGGGATTCCTCTGCCACAGAAACTGCTTGATGTTCTGAAACAGATTAAAAATAAGGAGGATTAATTATGACAAATACTTACAGGTCAACCGACAAAACTCAGCTTACCGAACACTTCAATGTGTCGGAATTTTGCTGTAAATGTGGAAAGAACCACGATACAATACTTAACCCTGAACTTCCGGACAAGCTTGAAAAGCTCTACAAAGCTCTGAACTGCTCAAAAATCATCATCAACTCAGGTT
>WFLZ01000152.1 GCA_009177225.1 Clostridia bacterium | reverse complement strand
GCGATTTCGGCATAAATATTGATGCTAACGGTATAACAGCAATTATGGTCGAGAATCACAATGAAGTACGTGAAAGAACTGATATAGCCGAAAAGTACTATCAGCATCTCATTGCGTATGCGACCACGCACCCATACATGGAAGGAATTAAAAAGGATGAGGCAAATAATACCGTTGCATTCATTGATGAACTGTTCTTGAAAATTCTTGAGGGTCATGGAGCTTCAAATGCAGACCTGGTCATTAAGGAGCTTGACGCTTCCGGATATATTTTCAGGCGCAAAAAGAACTCGATTAAAAACAGGCTGCGCTTCAACGGCACACTTGTAAACTGTTATGAAATAATTTTGCCGGAGGACGATTCAGAATCGGACGACGGCTGTATGACACTTGAATACATACTTACCCATTTCGAGGGAGTGGATGAATCGTGATTGTTAAAGATTTTAAATTCAAGAGAGATTTCCTCAAGCATACCAATTATAAAAACGGATACCATGTTTACGCTGACATGGAAACTGTTTCAGATAGATCAGGGAACGAACTTCCCGAAAGTATAATAAAGCTGCTCTACAGAATCTATGCGGAGTCAGCAGACCTTAANTTTGAAAACGAAAACAAGTATGAGGGNGAGTAATCGCCTTCATACATGAAATATATTCACAAAATAACTTTGAAAGGACTTGATTAAATGAAAGATAGCATTGTAAGATACGCATTCATGTACCGCAGAATTAGCTCTCACAATCAGGTGGGCAACAATAGTTTAAACGCACAGGAACAAGCAATAAGGAAATTTGCAAAAGAAAACAATATTAAAATTGTTGGCGATTATATGGATGTTGCAAAAAGCGGTACATCTATGAGAAACAGGGACGGATTTCTCAAAATGCTAAATGATATTGAGAAGGATTCAAAGGCGACCATTATTTTAATTCACCACTTTGACCGTTCAAATAGAAAAGTACGTNNCCAGCTTAATGTCATTTATGAGTTCGCATTGAAGAGCATAAGGATTATCTCAACGGACGGACTGGATTCCATGAATCCCGATCATCTTGCTGAAATACTTGAAGAGTCTGTTGCAGCTGAGAAGTACTCGATCAGGCTTAGTCAGGAAACTATGAAAGGCTTAAAGGTCAATGCTGAAAATATGATTCATAACGGCGGAATACCGCCGTATGGATATATAGTTGGTTCGGACAAAAAGCTCCATATCGATGAGACTAAAAAACCGGCGGTAAAAAGAATATTTGAAATGTATGCTGCCGGTATGAGTTATGACAAGATTATCGAATGGCTCGATAACAACGGTTACAAAACGGTCAGAGGCGATTCGTTTGGTAAGACCTCTATAAAAAGTATTCTTGAAAACGAAAAATACTGCGGTAACTACTTCTGGAACAAAAGATCGGGTAAGGATTTCAGAGGTATGCGCAACAGCCACAAGCTGAAAGAAAATTACTACCATGTCATCGGCGCAGTTCCGGCTATAGTAGATGAAGAATTATTTAACAAAGTTCAAGACAGATTAAGAAACAATAAAAATAAAATACGAAATCACAATGGCAAGAACTTCTATCCCATGAATGGAAAGATCTTTTACGGAAAGTGCGGAAAGCCGCTTAAAGGAAAAGTTCAATACAGCAGAACCAACAAGAATAACGAGCCAGTCAAACAGTACAGATTCAGCTGCGATTGCCCCAAAATTAAGACAGTAAACGAGAAATACTTGATGATATGGTTGTTTACGGACTGAGAGAGTGCATCTTTTCACCTGCCAACAACGAGGAGCTTTTACATAGGCTCAACGAGTACAGCGAGTCACAGAATCAAGAAATAGACCTGCAGATACGACTTCTTCATGATGAAAAGGCGGACATTGAGAAAAGACGTAAGAATCTTATGGATGTTGTTGAAAATGGCGATGGTATCAAGTCAATTATCACACAGATCGATAATCTGGAAGAGCAGATCGAGAAAATCAATAACAGAATCCGTGAATACGAAGCCGACAAAAAGGATTTCACTCAGGATGATCTCAACTTCATCAAGGGATTGTTCACCTCATATATCAGAGAAGAGTGCAATGAAAATACCCTCACATTCCTGAATGAAACCATAGATAGAATTGAAGTCGGTGACGTAATTGATGTAAAGCTTAATAAGAACATCAAGGTAGACCGTGATACAAAGAAAATTTTTACTGATTAACGTGAGTTCGATGAAAAAAGATAGAAAAAACCGCCGAAATCTGTTATAATGAGAATAACTACAGACTCAAAAAAACAGAAAGGCGGTTTTTTCTATGGAACAAATAGCAATTTTTT
>WFLZ01000163.1 GCA_009177225.1 Clostridia bacterium | reverse complement strand
TTTGACGAGGGCAAGGCAAAAAAGCGAAAGCATACTGTCGTATGGTGAGCTTTTTCAACGCAGCAATCGGCAAAATTTGCCGAAAAGACNTGTGCAGGGAGATACTGAACAGGCTCTAAGCATCATTACTTGCTAAATACGCTTATTGTGCGCTTTGCAGAACGTAATTTATAACTGTAATCTTCGCAACCCTGATTTCACGACTGCACGGAATACGCTTTAAAATACCGCTGTTCACAAGTTGATACGCCTTGCTTTTGCCGATATTCAGCATTTTACNGANGTCAGCTATTCCGACAACTNCCGGATAGCNCTTGAACATCAGNCTATAAGCTGTATTTACCGAAATTGTGTTTGACATAAAAATCCTTTCTTTGANCTCCTATGAAACAAGGAGGCGACACGGCGGATTATCCGCAATGCCGCAGAGGTGTGTGTGTTCAGACAACCAGTCTGCCATTCGGAAGTCTGCGCCTCTATATATTTAACCGAGGAATTTGGCATTTCCCTCATAAAAAATGGCAGTTTTTTTAAAAAAATTTGAAATTTCGTATGATTGCACAAAAATCACTTGATATTTTTGCGTGATGTTATGTATTTTTTAGTAATTCTTTTGCCCTTTTAAGTCGGTACTCAACTTGCTTTACACTCAGATTGTATTTTTCAGCAAGTTCGAGTGTCGATAAATTTTTGTCCGATAAAAAACGGTCGTTTATTATACTATACTCCAAAGGAAACTCATTTTTTAGCTTATTGAGTGCTGACGGAAGGCGTTTTCGTCTCTTATCCCAGATAATTTCAGACTTTGAAATCGTATCATGTGGTGGTTCAGGGACGTTGTTTAGGAGAGCATCGTAATCAATGTGAATTAATCCGTGTGCAGAATCTCTTTCCTCAAGATACTGTTCCTTACGACACAGCTTGTTGTATTCAATCTCGATATTTTTCGGAACGTCGTCACCAAAGTGTATGTAGTTGTATTTGCTCATTACGCTCCACCCTCTCTGTCGGAAATAAGAAGTTCAAGATTAAGTTCTTTTAGCCTCATCTGACAGGCATGAAGATTAAATTCTTCCTCATATGCACAGCCTGAAAGGTATTCTTTGATTATGTAGTAGCGTGGGTCAGATTTGCGGAGTTCAAAATGCGTGAGTTCAAAAATATATTCCGTTCTGAGTGGGTGCAGTCTGAGAGCGAGACAAAGTGCAATTAACATATTAAATCTGACCTGACGTTCTCCGCTGAAATAGTAATTGACCGCCACCTTTGAAACCTCTGTCAGCCTTGCAAGTTTTGACATACTTACTCCGTTGTCATCAGCATAGCGTTTCAGAGCCTTGCCTAAAAAATCGTGTTTCTGTTCCTCTGCATCTTTAGTGCCGTATATGTACATCTTGAAATCGGTAACTTTTTCCCTTTCGTCAGAAACAAGAAAATTATATTTTTGCAATCTCATCTGATAATTATGAAGATTAAATTTTTCCTTATATGCACAACCTGAAAGGTATTCTTTGATTACGTAGTAGCGAGGATCAGACCTACGAAGTTCAAAATGTGTGAATTCAAAAAGATATTCCGTTCTGAGTGGGTGTAGTCTGAGAGCGAGGCAGAGTTCTATTAACGTATTAAATCCGACCTGACGTTCTCCGTTAAAATAGTAGTTGACCGCCGATTTTGAAATCCCTGTCAACTTTGCAAGTTCTGTGGCATTCACTCCGATGTCGTTAGCGTAACGTTTGAGAGCCTTGCCGAAAAAATCTTGTTTCTGTTCATTTGCATTTTTAGTGCCGTATATGTACATCTCAAAGTCGGTAACTTCTGCCCTTTCGGTATACATCGGAACTTTGATTAATTCATTATCCATTGATAAAATCCCCTTTCTATACAACGGGATTTCACCAAATTGGCGTGATTAGTTTGTCGTTCGGGAATCCCGTCTGACAATCAAATCACTCAACAAATCTGATTGATTTTTTTCTTACAGCGGATGAGTAACTCTGCGCAGAAGTCCGCCATAAAGAATTTATTACACTTACTATTATGCACTATATCGGCAAAAAAAGCAAATTCAGACCGTTCACTTTTTGTTNCCGATACATCTGTGAATTTTTATATTTCAGACCGCTNTTCAGTCAAAAANTGNNTTNANGATATTGTTTTTNNCGATATTATAAGTTAATNTTTATGACAAGCGATAACAAATTGTGGACTGTTCATAAAAAGTTTACAATTTATTTTTTCTTGCATATTAAAAAGGCTCTGCTCTGAAATAATCAGGCAGGGCTTTCTGATTGTAAACTTTTTGTAAATTTTTGCAAAAATCATGAGGGAAACCGCAAATTTTTCGGTATATAAGTGAGGGGTATNTTCAANTGTAGCAAGCTCGNTAACCTGCCCGACAAAACGCTCGGACAAGTTACGTCTGCTTGTTAGGGAAAACTCCCTAAAACCCTGAATTTTTTTCAGAAAAAAANGANCAANAAACTATGGANAATGACCACAGAAATCATATAGTAATCCTACTTAAAAATAAAACAAGTTTACTAATAAAAATTTCCCATAGCTGCGTTGTCGTCGTCACCGTGCGACAGCACGCTTTCCTCCTCCGCCTTGCTATGAAAAATTTTTATTCAGTTCCTTTTATTCAATTTTCAAATAGAATTACTATAACTTAACGTGAGTTCGACAGAAAAAATCAGTCAAGCAGGCANAAAAAGCCCTCCTGCATATTAGAATCAGAAAAGAGTAAGCTGCCAGAGCAGAAATAAGATTGACAAGGAAATTGTTTACACTGCGATGTCTGGAATGCTCTATATCACAGATGTTTTTCAGAAAATCATTAACTGATTCAATAAC
>WFLZ01000255.1 GCA_009177225.1 Clostridia bacterium | reverse complement strand
GTTCTTCGCACCTTCAAGCATACGACGAAAATCCGGACGATTGAAGTCATATCCGCTGAATCCGTCATCGGAATATTCAGCCACAAACTGTAAATCGCTCCTGCTTTCAATAAAACTCATCAGCATTTCACGCTGATTTGAAATACTCAGGCTTTCCTTTTCACTTTCTTCATCTCGGGAAAGCCTGAGATAAATTGCTGTTCTGTATATTCTATCCATATCAATACTCCTTGTAATTTTGTACCACCAAGCACAAGGAATATGCAAGCATCACATTATTCGCAGATTATATCTGCAAGTATTTTTTCGAGACTCATACTGCCGTAAACACATTCCACCTCAACATCACCAACCTTGTGGACGGTGCTGCTGCCAGTCTGCCTGATGTACTCTTTTTTCTTTTCAGCCGGACACAATTCCTGTGAAATTTCAACTTCACAGATGTCCTTTAACTTACTAAATCGGCTAAAGTCGCTCTCCATAATACTCCTCCTTTTTGTGATATTTGCTTATATATGGTTCGTTTCTCCGGCTCATGCACCTTTGAAACGTTATTAAAGGCAGTACAGAAATACTGCCCTTTTTAGAGTTAAACTACTTATCTGAAAAAGAAAATTTAAATTATGTTCCAAAATATTTTCTGATAAATTCTTCATCTACTCCATCTGCCCTCATTTTTTCAGCTAATTCCTTGCGTTCTTCTGCTTTGCCTTTTTCTATTGCATCTTTCTGACTTGCACGATTATAAGCTGCACGCTGATATTCNTCATCAAATAACTCTGACATCATATCCACAACCTCCNTNTCATGCTNCTGAAGATAGGAAANAAGATAACCCTTTTCTATACAGNTACGAATTGTTTCCTTTGCACACATTATACTGTCCTGATAGATTTTTCTCTGCTCATTGAACACTTTGCAAAATCCGATATATTGACCATGAATAGTCATATCCACTTCATTCAGTACTCTGACTTTCAGTTCAACAGGTGAATCACCATCAAAAAAGTTTTCACTGAATGATATTGTTTCAGGGCATTTCTGTTCACCGCTGTACACTACATAAAGTTCAGGCTTTGGAATTTTTACTTTTGTTGATGAATGTTCACTCTGTATAGTATCCGCCAGATAACGACGGTATGTTTCCGCCAGATAGAATAGCATTCTCAACGGTATATTGGGATTCCATGCACTCTGTGCTTCAACAAGCATCACAAATCTATCTTTCACAATAAATCCAAGGTCATTATACAGTGTGTTTACAAGCACAGATTTGATTGTCTGTATCTGAATATCCTCAACGGTTACCTGTGTATCTTCCGGATGCAGTTCTTTATATAAACGCAGAACATTTTCTGCATTTTCAAATAAGTTTACAAAAACGCTGTCTTTCGATTTGCGTTTGGTTTTTGAAGATTCCTTTGGTATCACTGGTTTGTATCTCCTTATTAGTATATTATTAATCGGTCATTTCCGCAGGTTCATGCACCTCCGGACACGTTATANCACGGCAGANCCTAAATTCTGNCATGTATATATGANTGCATTTTCAGCAGTTTTTATTTTTAAAGTTTTTCCAATGCACGTCTTATCATGTTCTGCAACATGAAGCTTTTCAGCCTGCTTTCTCAGTAGTCCTCACTGGGATTCTCACCCAGCCCGCCTTTCGTTCTTCTATTCAGCGGAAGCCATATTCATAAAAGCCGAGCAGTACCACTCTGGATTTTGTTCTCCAAAGGTTTTTAATGCACAGTCAATTTATAATAATCTACAACGTGACTAACTATTCTATTTTCAAGTTTCTTGCTGAATATCAGGATTATCAGAAATATTATAAATATTANAAATATCAAGATTATCAANNTTATNAGTTTAACATTTTTATTATGATTTGTCAAGAGAGNTTCTATAAATTCTNTTTAATTTNTTTATATAANTAAAGTATTACTCTACTGAAAAAGAAAAAGTCTATAACTGCTATATGCAGGGGATAGTAAATGTAAAAGAACCAGCGGTTTATTTTCTTATGTTTTTCAGAACGTTTTTCGTTATATAAAGCAATTGGAACTACTGCCAGAAGCAAACCATACTGATATGAAAATTCCGCAAAACTATTGTACGTCGGAAGATATTTCAGCATCATCAGAACGACACTCACGCTGATGAACAGCATTATTTTGATTTTATTACGGTTTCTGAAAAAGAAAAATATCAGTACCCACGTCGGAATTATAAACGACCAGTCGCACAGGTCAGCAAGCATGAAACAAATTCCTGAGAGAAATATTTTCTTTTCAGTACCTAACTTTCCGGAAACAATTTTCAGCATTATCAGACTTATGCAAAAATTGAACATTACATTCAAGTGCATAAGGAATTCCGCTGTATTCTGCGGAGTNNGCTNANAAATNNTGAGAAAGTAAAACGGCTGTGAGATTANAGCAAACACAATCATTCTGAGGAAATATTTCTTATAATTTCTTGTGTGAGTGAAACCTTCTACAATGAAAAAACTCATAATCGGAGCTGTCAGTCGTCCTGTTAACCTCATTATAAAGTACAGCAAACTTTCCGGAGGAACAAACATAAATGCCACATGGTCAATCGTCATTGCAATCACTGCAATATATTTCAGCACGGTTGAGGAAAGAATTTTTTTATTCAAAGTATCACCAACTTTCTAAGCATTCTTTAAACCGTTCGGAATGAATTTCGACTCTCGCCGTTCACGTTCTTCACCGACAAGCGATTGCACATAAGTTCCACCGAAAACTTTTTCCGCCATTGAAAAAATTTCAGCAGTTTCTTTCAGATTTTCTTTTTCAGTTTCAAGATTTTTTTCTGTCTGATGAACATTTTCAGTTTCATTATTTATCAGTTTTTCTATATTGTGATAATTGAAACTGTTGATATGCGGATATTNTTTCAGACTCTGTTCAGCCTGTTCTTTTGTGAAAACTTCTGATTTTNTATTCTCAAAAATAATTTCTATTTNTTCTTTCAGTTCGTAAAAAGTTTTCAAATCAGACTTTGCTTTATTGAGAATTTTTTCTTTTTCATCAACAGTTTTTTCAGCACTTTCNAAATCTTTTCNCAAAGTTTCAAGAGTTGCACNGGAATTTATTTTGTTGTTCAGAGCGATAATTTTATCAAGCNGACTATCATTATTCCATGANAATGGTTTGCTTTTTTCACGTCTTTTCATTGGTAACGTTCCATTGGAAAACGCTATTGTGTAAAATTTTATTGTCCTTAAAACAATGATTTCCGGACTTTCTTTTTTCGCAGAATTGATTTTCTTTTCTATTTC
>WFLZ01000284.1 GCA_009177225.1 Clostridia bacterium | reverse complement strand
CCATGAAGATGGAAAGAAGTCAGCGAAAAAGGAAGCAAAAGATGGTTAATAATTTAAACGGCTTTGAGCGTTTCTGAGAGGTCGCTCTTTTTATAAGGTAAATTTCCGTTCTGCAAGTTCGGATGTCTGTGAGGGACGTTCCCGTTCGACACATAGCCTATCATCATTCAAGATCATTCCTTTTCTTCTTTTTCTGCTGATTGACCTGACGCTCGTTTTTGAGATACGTTTCAATCTCCTGCCTTGCCTTAGCCAGATCATCGGACTTCTGCTTTACTGCTCTATATTCATCGTTTTTCTGAGAACGCTCTTGTTTAAGAGCGTTAATTTTTTGCTCCAACTGCTCAACTTTAGGGATAGTACCTGACGGATACCATTCCAAAATCTGTTTTCTGCATTCCCCATATTCCTGCAACTCGGAAATATGCTCTTTCTGAAATTTTTTCTCTTGCCGTCCGCTGAGGAGTTTCAGTTCCTCGGCTACGCCCTTGACCTTACGATATTTTTTTAATACTTTGAGTTGTGCGGTTAAATCCTCAATCTGTGTCTGTAGCGTATTCAGCTCGTTCACTAACTTGCCTTTCTGAGCATAGGTAGCAAGGGCAGCCGTACCGATTTTCTCCGGCTCAATGCCGTACTGTGCAATAATATTTTTAGCAATACTTGCAACTTTCATATTTCCTCGGTCGATGCTGTCACGGATAAACTTATTTTCTTGTACCTGTGCAGATACGGTCTGCCTGATCTTTGTTCTCGGAGTATATGCCATACCTCCCTTGTACTGAGCAATACGGTTGTTGATCTGCTTTTTCTCATAATACCACCCTAAAGTTTTTGCTCTCGTGAATTTCGCACGAGGGTTGTTTTCTTTCTGCTCGGCAAGCATAAATTTCAAATCGATCTTGTGGTCAGGATTGTACTCAACAAGTATGCCGTGAGCTGCGCATTTTTCAAGAAAGTCCTCAAAGTTTTCGCTCTCTTTTACAACTTGATCGATCGCATATTTCAGTTTTGCTTTCCACGATAAACCTTGCCTGTTCATATCCCATTCCCAATGTCTTTTGCCCTTGCTTGTTTCGGGGTGCTGAATGACCGACAGCATATACCGTTTGCATATTTCATCGGAGAGGTCAAACAGCTTCTTCCATGCACGTTCATTTTTCTTGCCCTGATCCTCGTGCGTTTCAAAAGTTTTGTAATCGTACATATTGCAGTTATTGAAAATGCAATGTAAATGAATATGTGACTTGTCCGTATGTACTGCAAGAAAATACTGATACTCGCCTTTGAGAAATTTGTCGCATAGCTCGATGCCAATTTCCAAAGCTCTTTCAGGAGTGATTTCCCCAGGAGCAAAACTCTGAATAAAATGCTGAGAAAGTATCTTGCTTTTGCCTGTTCCGTTCGCCCTTACTGATTGAAAATCTCTGCTCGCCTGTGCAGGATTTTCGGAGCAGCAATGCGTAAAAATCAATCTTCCGTTGTCGGTCTTTTCGGGGTCGGCAATGTAGCTGATTGCCTTGCTTTCTGTAACTGTGATAGGAAACAATTTAGTTGTTGCCATAAACGCTCCTGTCTCTCCTTGATCTCGGCAATATCTTCCACATAGATTTTACCTGTGCTGTTTACTCGTCTGGCTATCTGATTGATGTTGTTCGACATACTGGAAAAATCTCGGAGCAACTGCCGCTGATCGTTTTCGTTGAAATGTACGATCACCCCTGTAAAGATCATCGCCCTCACGAAGTCACTTAATGACTTCAAACCACTGTTGCGGAACTTCCTGTCGATAGCTTCTTTTTCTTCATCACTGATGCGGATTTTGAGCCATTTATTTCTCTTTTCTGACTCAGTCATTTTTAGATATTCCTCCTTTTTTAAATCGGGGTCGCAGGGGTGTCCCTCTGCCAAGCGGTGTGTGATGTGGGTTTACAATTTTTGTACCCACGTCATACCGAGCTTGCTGATTTACTCCACGCCCCTTTGGTGCGTGTGTGTATTTGAGCCTTTCGGCTCTGATATTTTTCTCACTTCTGTGAGCAATTGGAGCATAGCGATTGTATGTCGGCTTATGCTCAGAAGCTCCTCGCCCGATCCCTAAAAATATATTACTGGATTTTTCTCGATTCGTCAAGATTTTGATTTTTGGGCATTCGTCAAAATGACAGTGTGCCATTTCGGGGTATGTAGGAGTTCCCAAGCCCCCTCAAAACAACTTTTAGCAAAATTCAGGCTCGTCAAAATCTCGCTCTGTTGAAAAAAGTTTGTCTGGATTGCGAATAGATTTTTTTATAGAAATCCAGTAAAATGGTATTATCAAAGATAGAGGATAGAGCTTCGGCTCATGGAAAAGCATTTTCCCATAACTGCAAGGGAAGATTTTTAGGAGAATAGACAGCAGGAAGTTGAAATGGAACGAGCTGTCGGAAAGGATAATTCTATTTGACAAATAACAACGCTGCCGTAGATAGAGAGAAGGCAGCTAATAAGAGAACAATGCAGGAGATGAACGAGCAGTACAAGAGCTGTCCTGTTCATTTTAATACCTATGTGGTGGACGGCAGAACGTACAGAGTGACAAGCCACTTCATCGGTGACAGAAATATCAACGACGTGATATATAACTATGCTGTCAACAGGGCTATGGGCGAAATGCTCGGTCGTGTCCCGGCAGCAGAACAGCAATAATTTTTTTCCAAAAAGCTCTTGCCTTTTCCGATAAGGCGCGCTATAATAGTCTTATCGGTTAAGGTCGCTTTGGAAGAAAGGAGTTATTGATGTTACCAAAGCAGACCGAATATAAAGTTGGGATGTATCTCCGACTGTCGAGAGACGATGAGCGTGTCGGTGAATCCCTTTCAATAGAAAATCAGAGAAGAATACTCACAAACTATATCAACGAGCAGGGATGGACACTCTATGACACATACGTTGACGATGGGATTTCCGGCACTTCATTTGACCGTCCAGGCGTACAGCGTATGCTTGAAGATGCAAAAGCAGGAAAGATAAATCTGATAATTTGCAAAGACCTCTCACGTTTCGGAAGAAACTATATCCAGGTCGGGCAGTATGTGGACTATTTGTTTCCCATGTATAATATCCGCTTCATAGCTCTGAACGATAATATTGATACGGCAAATTCGGATAGTGCAAGTATGGATATGCTTCCGATAATGAACGTTTTCAATGAATGGCACGCCGCCAATACTTCAAAAAAGCTGAGGGCTGTTTTTGAAAGCAATGCAAGGTCGGGAAAATATATGACAACATTCTGTGCCTATGGCTACGAAAAAGGTACGGACGAAAATTTTACACCTGTGATTGACCCGTATGCAGCCGATATTGTCCGCCGTATTTTTGAGATGAGGGCAAGCGGAATGAATGCGAAAAAGATAGCAGACGTTCTTAACAGTGAGCATATCGTCCCTCCACTTGATTACAAATACGATAAACTCGGCAGGGAATATCCGCTTTATTCGCATCACTTGTGGAGTTCTCAGACGATAAAACGTATACTCAAAAATCAGATTTACCTCGGTCATCTCTGCCAGCTTAAACAGACAACAGTCAGCTATAAAAATCACAAGGTTATCAACAAGGATATGGAAGACTGGGTTATCGTCGAAAACAACCACGAGCCGATTATTTCGCAGGAATTGTGGGACAAGTGCCGTGAAGTTGATGCGTCCGTGAGTAACGGTAAATGTACGAAGCAGCGTGTTACTAAGCCGCTTTCGGGACTGTGTTACTGCGACAGTTGCGGTGCAAAAATGAAACAGCATAACTCAACAGGTTCAAAAAATCCCATGGGTTACGTCTGCGGACTTCATGCACGTTACGGCAAAGATTACTGTACCTCACACTACATTGTTATGCACGGAATTGAGAGTATTGTTCTTGCTGATATTCAGCGACAGATTGACTTTGTGCTTAATGATGATGAAGCAAAAGCAAAATATCTTGCTCACAAGCAGGGTTCTCTTACTGTTCAGAACACTGAGAATAAGAAAAGACAGCAGGAAATACACAAGCGTATTGATGACCTTGACAAGTTGATGCAGAAACTTTATGAGGACAGAGTTCTCGGAAATATGCCTGACAAGATCTGCTCGGACTTTCTTGTTAAATATCAGCAGGAAAAAGAAAATCTGCAAGCTGAACTTAATGACCTCATCAAACGAACGGAAATGGTTCATGAGGACGAACAGGAGGTTGATGAGTATATCCGCCGTTTGAAAAGCTATGCAGGNGCTGAAATGCTTACAAGGCAGATGTGTATGGANTTAATTGAGTATATCACTATCGACAAGTATCAGGGCNAGNAAGTNCCCCGTGACATTCACATTTACTATAAANTTATTGACAAACCGCTNACGGATAGAAAAAATGCCTTTGCGTGAAGTAAAGGCATTTTCAAAAAAATATTACTTGTCCATTTTTAACTCTTACATTATTTCCGGCAGGCGCTAACTCCCAATCCGTTTTCTGCTCACCAAAAACTGCCGCCGCCCTAAATGGCAGCCCATATTTCAAATGATAGCAAAGCAGCTATATTTCGGTATATTAATCGAGTAGGAGGCTACCCATTAATTGAGCAGCCGACCTCTCACACCACCGTGCGTACCGTTCGGTACACGGCGGTTCAATAACTTGAGTGCAGTACCTTGTATCTGTCGAGTATATCATCATATCCGACAGATGCAAGGTATTCGTTTGTTAATGACCTATGCAGAATATAGCTATCAGCAATTCTCCAATATCCTTTTCTACTATTTGCCCATTCCCAAGCCTTTGAATTTCCTATGCCAAGTTTCACTAAATTATCATGCTTAGTTTTTATTTTCTTCCATTGTTTCCAATAGATTTGCCTTATTCTACGTCTTATCCATTCATTAAGACTTTTGATTTTACTCTCCATATCCGCAATGGAATAATATCCAAGCCAGCCTATTGTGTATCTTTTTATTCTTTTGAGAATGTTCTCAACTGNCNTTGCTTGTTTTCGGCTTGTTAGTTCACGGNNTTTGTCCTTGAACTTTTTAATGCTTTTGCCATGTGGGCGTATTCCTGTTTTCTTTCCTGTCTTATACAATGAAAATCCGAGAAATTTTAATTTCAGCGGACTTCCCACCTGACTTTTCTGTTGATTTACTTTCAACCTGAGTTTACCTTCAAGGAATTTTACACAAGACTTCATTACTCTTTCAGCGGCTCTTCGGCTTTTGACATATATGTTGCAGTCATCTGCATATCTTACAAACTTATGACATCTACTTTCAAGCAGCCTATCAAAAGCTGTCAGATATATGTTGCTCAACAGCGGTGAGAGATTTCCACCCTGTGGTGTTCCCTCTGTTGTCGGACTTACAAGACCATTTATCATTACTCCGCTTTTCAGATATTTTCGGATTAATGATATTACTCTTTCGTCCTTTATCCGCGCTCTTAACATGCCTATCAATATATCGTGATTTACTGTATCAAAATATTTTGCAAGGTCTAAATCTACTACTTGCGTATATCCTGACTTGTAGTATTCCAATGCTTTTGATATTGCTTGATATGCACTCCTTTTTGGTCTGAAACCGTAGCTGTTTTCAGAAAAGAGCGGCTCATATATTGGCTGTAATACCTGTACGATTGCTTGTTGTATCATTCTGTCTATGACTGTCGGTACTCCAAGTTTTCTCTTTCCTCCGTCGGGCTTTGGTATTTCTACTCGCCTGACAGCCTTCGGCTTATATCTTCCACTTCTGAGTTCACTAAGCAATTCCCCACGATGTTCTTTTAGATATGGCAGCATTTCATCAACTGTCATTCCGTCAATGCCTGCCGAACCTCCGTTTTTCTTTACTTTCAAATATGCCCTATTCAGATTATCTCTGTCAAGGATTGTTTCCAGTAAATTTCCTGCACCGTCTTTTCTTTCCGTTTCCAGTGCGGCAATGCTGCACGCTCCCTTGTTACTCTTTGTTTCCAACATACCCTCACACGGGCAGCCAACTTTCGTTGTTTTCTGTGGTCTTTGCATTGCTTTACCTTCCTTCGTTTCTAAGACTGTTATTGTTCGGTCCTTCCTGAAAAAAACTTTTCAGTACTATGACCTCTGCTGACTTCTTGCAATTTAGCCATACATCACTGCACGGATTGAACGGGTGTCAATCTATCTGTCCTTCGTCCCCTTGCAAGACCTCCCCAGTTAAGAGC
Organism: Clostridia bacterium; assembly: GCA_009177225.1. GTDB lineage: Bacteria > Bacillota > Clostridia > Oscillospirales > Ruminococcaceae > Ruminococcus. The sequence continues at coordinate 61 of WFLZ01000284.1, read as the reverse complement.
AGTAACCTTCCTCTCATATATCTGCCACATTTACACCGCAGAGTTCGGGCAGTATTGGACT
>WFLZ01000271.1 GCA_009177225.1 Clostridia bacterium | reverse complement strand
GAGAGTTCAGCTTTTTTCTGAAACATCATCTGCCTAAAGTTTTTGAAGAATAATTTTAATATAATTATGGTGATAACATGAAGTATTTTATAACAGAAGAAGAAAGAAAAACTCTCCACAGTACATACTTTTTTGAGTTTCAGGAAGGTCAGAAAAATAAAAAATACAATTTTGTATGCTGGAAAGAAAATTCAATGCTCCTGAATGCAGATTTATTTGATAAAAGCGAGTTATACAAAATAATTCCCAACCTGAATTATTATGGAGATACTATTATTAATAAAAAAAACTGGAATATCATAAAAAACTCCGAAAAAGGTCAGTTGGCACAAAACATTATTGATGAACTTTCAGACTGGGTTGAAGAAAATTTTAAAAAATATGATTATTTTGTAATTATCGGATTGTAAGCAAAAGGAGTTAAATAAAATATCTGTTATAGTAAATATATATTACAGTGGTAAAAACGGCAATGCGTTGAAGAAAATTTCAAAAAGAAAGAATATATCTTGAATTTCGCAAGAAGTCTATTGAAATTTGCAAAAAAATAATCAGGGACGATTTAATTTCCGTCCCTGATTTATTTATGTAGACTTTTTTATTCGTAGTCGTCTTCAAAAGCTTCTTCCATTTCGTTCATGAAATACTGTGAAACTTCTTCAAATTCGTCGTCATCATCAATAGAAGCAAGAACTTCCTCGCCGTTTTCTTCAATGACCTTTAAAATAATGAGTTCAAGGTCGGTGTTAAGGAAATCTTCGTCCTCAATGGCGGGAAGCATAGCAAAATACTGTTCACCGTGCAGTTCAGCGGAGTCAACGAGTTCAAAATTTCTTTTGTTGCCATGTTCGTCGATAAGTTCAAAAAGTTCGGGGGTGTATTCATTCATTCCAGACATAATAAGTCTCCAATCCGGCATAAGCCATATAATATACATATTATACACCTTATTCGACAAAATTTCAAGTGGAAATGTGTGGGGAACGGTTGTTTGTGCATAATGTGGTATAAACACGGCAAAGCATTGTTCAAACTGCTGAAATATACTAAAATAATCAATTTTCTTTAAAATTACTGTTGACAAATAACAAAAAGTGTGATATTATATATACAACGAAAGGGAAACAGTAAAAGAGTTCCCAAAGCTGAATTTACTTGGGTTGAGGTTTTCCTCAATGTGAATTAGTTAAGGCGGAAAGGTGAGTGAGTCCGATGGAAGATACAGCAGAACAGCAGCGTGAAGTCGGCGGGCTTGCTGAATGGTTGGATTGATACAATGGGGAATATAGGCTTTTAAGCTTGTTCCGGTTAGTGAATGGTAAGAAGTATAATTTTCAATCATAAGGCAGATGTATTGCTGGTTTGGAAACGGCTTCATATCTGAACTCTGTTTTAAGATACAGGATTATCTGAAATTTCGACAATGAGTCTTTAGATATATTAGCTAAAAATCTTTATAGTAAGGATTGATTCCAATGAGAAAAGAAGTTCTCTTTTAAGTTCACAGTTATGAAGTGAATGAAAAAATCCGTATATAGTGCGATTCGGATAATATGATTAAAAGGTGATACTGATGAAGAGTACATATTCTGCTTAAAAACAACTTGAAAGGACTGAGTCCAAAAAAGTAATTCGGCGAAGCAATGAAAGTTGCTCAGTTAAAAATTGAATAAAACAAAGACCTCAGCTTGTTCGTGAATTATTTTGCTGAGGTTTTTTGTGCTATTTTATATTTTCAGTTATTTTTTTCCGGTAAAGACAAGCCGCCTGTTCCTGCTTGTTTTCACCAAAATGATAGTAAATATGACCTTTTAGAGCGTCGGGAAGATACTGCTGTTTTACGTAATGATTCGGAAAATCATGCGGATAAAGATAATTCTGACCGTAAACAGCCGCACCTTTTCCGTCACAGTGCATATTCTGGAGATGTCTCGGGAAATCGAGTGAATCACAGTTTTTAATGTCGTCAAGAGCGGAGTTTATCGCCGTGTATACGCTGTTTGACTTCGGTGCAGTAGCGAGCATGATGATTGCTTCTGCGATTGGCAGACGTGCTTCAGGAAGTCCGAGCTGTAGAGCAGAATCCACACAGGCTTTTGTTATTACTATTGCCTGTGGATAGGCAAGTCCCACGTCCTCAGAGGCTATGCACAGCAAACGTCTGCACAGCGGAAGAATGTCACCGGCTTCAATAAGTCTTGCTGCATAGTGAAGTGCTGCGTTTTCGTCCGAACCTCTCACCGACTTATGAAATGCCGAAAGAATATCATAATGCTGGTCGCCGTCACGGTCATACCGCATATTACTTTTCTGTGCAATAATTTTGAGTGAATCGGTAGTTATTGTCACTTTGCCGTCTGAAATATCACCGCACATAACAGCAAGTTCAGCAGTATTTATGGCTTTCCGCACGTCTCCACCACAGTTACAGGCGATAATTTCAAGTATTTCGTTGTCCAATATAATTTCAGTCGTATTTTCTTCCGACATAATCTGAAACGCACGTTTTACCGCCGGAATAAGTTGTTTAGCCGTTACGGGTTTGAACTCAAACACGGTACATCTGCTTATAATTGCATTGTATACCGCAAAATAGGGATTTTCAGTAGTTGATGCGATAAGTGTTATATCTCCGTTTTCTATGTATTCAAGCAGGGACTGCTGTTGTTTTTTGTTAAGATACTGAATTTCGTCGAGATAAAGCAGGATTCCGTTTTCAGAGCCGAAAGTTCCTATATCAGCGATAACGTCCTTGATGTCGGAAACAGACGCATTTGTGCCGTTCAGACGGTGAAGTGCCATACCGCAGTTTTCGGCTATTATACGGGCAACTGTAGTCTTTCCTACACCTGATGTTCCATAAAAAATCATATTCGGGACTTTTCCGCTCTCTATGATACGGCGGAGAGGTTTTCCGTTGGCTAAAATATGCTCCTGACCTACAACGTCGTCAAGAGTTTTCGGACGTATTCTGTCCGCTAATGGCGAGGACATAATTTCACTCCTTTATAACATTCATAATTTATAATCTTTTTTATAATTTTTAAGAAATAAAATAGATTTAACCTCAAAATTATATATTTTATTATATCACACTCTTTACTCAATTGCAACACTATTTCTGATTAACAAATCTAACTTATAAATAATTATCCAGAAAATTCAAGGATTAGGGTAGATTATTACGGTTGGATAAATGCAGACTATATTTTTATTAATATTTTTATATAATGAAAGCCGTTTGTACTTATAAATACAAACGGCTCTTTTTTTACTGAAAATATCAGTCTTTATAATGCGGAACGTCCACAACAATAACATTCATTAAAGTCATACAGGCGGTACAGCATATTAATGCCATAACTGAATTAATTATTTTCTAAAATTTGTTTTTTATAACAGTTTCCTTTCAGATTTAATAAGTTTAAGTTTATACTACATAGTACGGTATATATTCGATTTCCTCGCCTGTAACTGCGTCGTAAATACATTCATTGTCACTCCACTTAACAAGATATGCCGGTTTAAGTTCATAATTAAATCCACTTATCCAGTCAACATAAATTATAAACTGTGGTCCTTTTTCTGCTGCGTCCATTAAATGTTTATCAATGGATTCTTTTATTTCCTCTGCGGACTTGTATTCCCCGTCTAAATTCACTTCCTTGAAACGTTCAGGGTCAACAATAAAATTCATTTCAACGCTTTTATAATTGTTCTTTTCTTTGATGACAGCATATACATTTTCGTCAGTATTTATATCGCCGTAACCGTGCAGAAGTACTCCCTTATAGTAAACTGAAAAGAGCTTGCCGTTAAATTGATGATTCAGTTGATGGTCGGGTTCGTATACAAAAGTGAAGTCACTCATATCGGTGTCGGGATATTTCATTAAAACAGTCTGTTTCAGCATTGTTATATCATCGTCGGTAACTTCTTCACTTTTTTGTGAGACTAAGGGCAGTTTTTCTGTCAAAGCCTTTTTCATAAGTAAGAGGTCAAACACATCAACTCTGTTGTCATTATTAAAATCCGCATTCTGCCAGCACTTAAGTTCTCCCGAACCGACAAGCCACTTCTGCAACATAACAACGTCCGAAACAGTGAATTTGTTGTCAAGATTGCAGTCACCAATATTTAGCAGGGTTACTTCACTTTCGTCTATTTCTGTTATATTGCCGTTTTCGTCAACGTTATAGCACTTCACAGTCTTGCTTACTTCCTTACCGTCCTGCTCCCATTCCCTTGCCTCTTTGAACGTCACTTTTACTGTGCCGGAAGTAATTGGTTTATAAATCCTTGCTTCTATTGAAGAACCTCCGTCAACCTGAACAATATGATTGTATGAAGATGTTTCTTTATGGATAAGGTCAAGTTTTGCCGTGCCGTCCTGTTCAACAACCATACTGTAACCTCCGTCCCAGCATATATCGGAACATACTACTATATAATCGTTGTGTACGGAAATTTCGCCGTTATTTTTTGTGAATTTATATCCTTCGTTTTCCGTATCTGGAAACCACCCATATAAATCAGTTTCGGTAATAACTCCGTCCGCTGACGACTCAAACGAAAGCGTTGTAGTTCTTACAATACGGTCAGTCTGCTGGTTTTTCTCAATCCAGTTAATGTCAACACTGCTTGACGGATTCATTGCATAAACTGTCACTTCATATTCAAAATTAACATAAACAAGTCCATACTCTATATCACTTTTTGATATATGGTTTTCAGACAGAAAGTCAAGATACTCCTGATAGGCTTCTTCGTCGGATTCGTCGGGTTTTTCGGNCANGANGAAATTATNAGTCTCATTGAAANGCGTAAGCAATCCCATTGAATNATCANCGGAATATTCCGTAAGATATTCATNNCAATCAATGCGGTNATACTTCTNGCGGACACAGCAAANCAGACCGTCTTCAATGTGAGTTTTTCCNTACTTGTTGTCAAANTGCATTGCTTCNGTNAAATNCTGCNGAATCCATTCAGGCAGAATGTACTGCACANCAATAGGGATTTTAGGCATAACATCAACATATGTTTCAGCACAATCGGGATTGATAATATTATCATCTGTTTCAGCGTGTACACTCTGTAACGGCAGTGCAGAAAAGCACATAACCATTGCCGACATCATAGCTAATAATTTTTTATTCATAATCATTCCTCCTAAAAAAATATACTTCTATACTTTTTAACGGATTAACAATATATAATGTGCGGATATTATATATAAAGTTTTTGTGAATTATTTAATATTTTTATTATAGTTGCATTTTCGATTCAGATATGATAAAATAAAATTAATAAAATAATTGGAGGTATTCGTATGACTTATGGAAAGAAAGTAAAAGTAAATAATACATTTCTGAACGTGTACACTGAGGGTGAGAAAGGTGATATTATTGTATTCATGGCCGGTTCGGGTGTTACTTCTCCTGTACTTGAATATAAACCCCTTTACCGCAGAATGTCTGATGATTACAGAATTGCAGTAGTTGAAAAAGCCGGTTACGGACTTAGCGGTTCAATGACTACTAAGCGGACGGTAGAAAATCTGGTTGCAGAGAGCAGAGAAGCATTAATAAAAGCAGGTCTACAGCCACCGTATATATTAGCACCTCATTCCTATTCGGGAATAGAAGCGATATGGTGGGCAAACAATTATCCGGAAGAAATAAGAGCTATACTCGGAATTGACATGGTTTTTCCGAATATGGCACTTGCACAAGCTAAAGAAATTCCGGAAGACAAAAAACTGAAAATGGTTATACAACAGAGAAAGCTTATGGGAATTATTGCAAAGCGTGGATTAGTCTCTAAACTGTTGAAAAATCAGACAATCAATGTTTCCGGACTTATGACCGGAAATGAATTGTCTGATGATGAAAAAAATATGTATCATAAGTTGTTTTATAAAAATCTGCTTAATCAGGAAGTGTACGACGAATCGGTACTTGCAACAGAAAACGCCAAAAAAGCTGACAAAAGCGGAATAATAAAGTGTCCTGCGTATTTTTATATAAGCAGTATGAAATCACCAGTAAAAGCACTCACATGGCAGAACGCAGGAAAAATATATGCTGAAAGGTGTGGCGGAGAGTATCATATTTCAAAAGAAGGACATACATTATATGCGTCTGTTCCGGAGGAAATGGCTGAAACGTTTAAGACTTTTCTGAAAAAAATCCTGTAAATCATATGACTTTAAGAACTTGTATTAAAAGACTTACACTCAAAACAATCTTTCCATTTCATATGTAAACTTCCTTCCGGCATAATACTTATTTTTCTGATATTTTACTGCCTGGTGTCAGATACAGTTTTCAGACTACGAACAATATATAATAACATGAATAGAACCAAAAGTCGAGTTATCAGTAAATTTTTTATTAATCAAACAGCATATTATCCTGTATTTTTTAAAAAATATACTTTTAATTAAGAAAATAATAAGAAAACAATAAGAAAACAATAACAAAAAAATTATTGACAATAAATGTAAAATCCGTTATAATATTATCGTGTCAAACGTGATAGCACGGATAATTTTTTCATTCAGTTTGTCCGGAAAGGGGTCTATGAAATAATATGGAACATATAAAAAATAAAAAAAAGAAACGCAAGCTGTTTATAATTATTATAATTGCTCTGCTTTTAGGCAGCGGAATTGTTGCATTTATAAAACATAGCAGGAACATTTCAGAATCATTACAGAATTTTTCAGCAAATGCGGTTGAAATTTCTGAAATTGAATACCTTGACATTTCAAATCATATAAATGTTTCGGGAAATGTTGAAAGTGAAAATCTTGTCAAGGTTACAAGCAAACTTAACGCAAAAGTATTAACCCTTAATGTTGAGCTGGGAAGTCATGTAAAAGAGGGCGACGTACTTTGTGTATTCGACAGCTCTGAATTACAGCAGCAATACGACAGTCTGCTTGAAACACAAAACAATTTACAGAATCAGAATGAACATACGCATCAGATTAATCAGCGTAATATTGAAAACGCAAAAAGGGATAAACAAATCAGTCTTGAACAGGCACAGCGTGCAATTGATGACGCAATTTATGCACAGGATAAAGCATATCAGAAAGAAAGTAATCTGGTGAACGAGATTAATAATGAAGTCACCCGTCGTAATAATGCAACAGATATTATGAATACAACAGATGACCCTCAGAAATATGAGGAAGCATCACGGACTTTTCAGGACGCTGAAATGAAAATACAGACAAAAGAAGCTTCTCTTGAAGCAATCCGTGACCAGCTTGACAGTTATGATAATGCTGTACAGTCCGCTTACGACGCCTACANCGCCGCAGAACGCAATGCAANTCTGACAATANAGGGNTATCAGGATATCTTGGANNCAGAACAGTTCCAGAAAAACAGTACATCTGAAACGGAACTTGAAAAACTTGCAGATTCAATTGCGGAATGTACCGTAAAAGCTCCTAAAAGCGGAGTAATCACTTCCCTGAATATTGCAGAGGGAAGTATTCCCACAACAGACGCTCTTATGACAATTGAAAACATGGATTCGCTGAAAATCAAAGTGCAGATTGATGAGGCAGATATTCTGAATGTTCATGAAGGTATGTCAGCCATTGTAAAAACCTCTGCAACGGGTGATAAGGAATTTAACGCTACAGTAAGCCGTGTGGTGAATATCTATAACGATACATCTCAGAGTTTAGCCCAGACAGGAACATCAACAGGCGGTTACTCTGCTGAAATAATCATTGACGGCGATAGCTCCGGATTACTCATAGGCATGAACGCAAAAGTAAAAATTATTCTTGATGAGAAAAAGAACGTTTTAGCTGTGCCTTATGACTCTGTTATTACAGACGACGACGGAAACAGTCATGTATTACTTGCTGTAAAGGAAAGCAACGGCGTAACAAAGGCAAAATACGTTTCAGTTGAAAAAGGAATGGAAGGTACTTATTATACAGAAATTATTTCCTCTGAAATCAAAGAGGGAGATAATGTAATCATGAATCCGGACAATTACAAAGATGGCGATATACTTCCGGTTACTTATTCCGGTGCTGGAAATGGGGCTGATATCAATGAGTAAGACAGTAATTTCCATGAGTAATATTATCAAGCGTTATTATATCGGAAAACCTAACGAATTACAGATTCTGAACGGCATTTCTATTGACATTCGTGAGGGAGAATTTGTTTCGATTGTCGGACAGTCCGGCTCGGGAAAAAGTACTCTTATGAACATAATCGGAGCTTTGGACAGACCAACAGAGGGAAGTTATTCATTG
>WFLZ01000107.1 GCA_009177225.1 Clostridia bacterium | reverse complement strand
TTGGCGATTTATCAGCACTTTCTGACCTTGTTCTGCTTATGGACGAATCACACCATTATCATGGTGAAAAAGGTGAGCAGGTACTTAATGATTTACAGCCTCTGCTTGGTCTGGAGCTTACTGCAACACCTCTCACAAACAAAAAATCCAAAGGCAAGCAAGTACCGTTCAAAAATGTTGTGTTTGAATATCCGCTGTCAAGAGCAATTGCTGACGGCTATACGAGAACGCCTTTNCTTGTTACACGTCCCGATGCAAGTTTTTTTAATTTCGGTGATGAGCAGATAGACAAACTGATGTTGCAGGATGGCATTTATTGTCATGAGGATATTAAGGTCAAGCTGAAAGNATATGCCGNAAATAANGGACTGCCTNTGANTAAGCCTTTTANGCTTATTNTCTGCAAGGATACCNCCCATGCACAATGGGTTGAGAACTATGTAAAATCCGATGAATTTCGTGGAGGTGCTTATCGCAGTAAAGTAATTATTGTTCATTCCAAGCAGGGAAAGGCAGAATCGGAAGCAAATACAAAACTGCTCCTTGAAGTCGAAAGAGCCGATAATTCGATAGAAATCGTTATTCATGTGGATAAGCTAAAAGAGGGTTGGGACGTAAATAATCTTTATACGATTGTTCCATTGAGAACAGCNGCGTCAAAAATTCTCCGTGAGCAAATGGTCGGTCGTGGACTTCGCTTGCCATATGGTGAACGTACAGGTGATGATGCAGTTGACAGNGTTATGCTGACAGCCCATGATAAATTCAACGAAATCATCGAGGAAGCACAGAGGGGCGATTCTATCTTTAAAGCAGGTAATGTTATCAAGGTTGAGGATACACAGCCTGAGCAAGTATCGGGAGTGCAGTTATCTTTACCAACTGAGCCTGANGAAATGCTTGCATTGGCTTATGAAGCAACGGGCATTGAACGCACCGATGAGACAGATAAGACGATTCAGAAAATTCATACTGAAATCCGTTACGGTATTGATTATGCTATACAGAAATCGCCCGGTCATGTCGTCACAGCATCTGAAAGAAAGCAAATAGCACAGGCAGCAGTAAAAAAGGCAGAGGAAAAACGAGATTTCGCCGCTGTCTACAAGGAAGAAAGTACACCAGCCATTGTCCGCAATTGGGCGGAGCAGGAAGCCGAAAAAATTCATATTGCTGCAATAGAAAAGTTTATTCCGATACCACGAATCCGTGTAACCGATTTGGGTGCGGAGGAGTATGTGTTCATGCCATTTGAACTTGATTTGACCGTTTTTACACATCAGCCGCTTTCAGAGGAACTGCTCATACAAAATCTTCAAAATCGTGCAGAACAGGAGCGTGTCAAAGCAGGATATATTGATTTTGAGGGCTATAAGCCTAAGAGTGTTATTCTTGCGGAACTTCGTGAAAAGCCTGAAATCGACTACAACAAATGCGGTGAACTTGTCAGGTCGCTGATTACTGATGTAATCGAACATTATGAAGACGAGCATGGTACAAATGGAATGCAAAGCATTGTGATGATGTATCGAATGGAGATAGGCAATCTTATCTATAAACAGATGATGCAGCATTTTTATTGTGAAAACGGATTTATTCAAGAAGAAGTGCTTGATGAAAATACTGTTAATCTCAAGCCAAGCTATACTCATAAGACAACTTGCGATTTATTTGACGATGACTATCACGGTGATGTTCGCTCTGTACTGTTTACGGGAATCAAGAAAGGTGTATTCAGTGAAATAAAAGTCGACAGCCACGAGGGTGAACTTACATTTGCAAGGCTTGTTGAACGTGACAATGACGTTATAAACTGGCTGCGTCCTGCTCCGAGACAATTCAACATCACATATAATCACGGCAGGAATTATGAACCTGACTTTGTTGTTGAGACCGATGACACTATTTATCTTGTGGAAGTAAAGCAGGAAGATAAAATAAATAACCCTGACGTAATTGCAAAAAAGAAGCGTGGTATCCAATACTGTCAAACGGTTACTCGTTGGAGCGAAGCAAACAGTCGAAAACCGTGGAAGTATTTGTTTATACCGTCAAAACAGGTACTGCCGAATACCACTTTTCAGATGATTGTTAAGCGATTTGTTGTAGAGAGTTAAAAAGGAGATCGCAATGAAAAAAAGTATTACGATGTTATTGTTAGANGGTGANCCNTCAGGCAGAATCAAATGCACACTTGGCAATTGGACAGGTGTAGCGTACAAAATTCCACGCATCATGCTGGACAGCTGCAAAGACCGTGAACATCTCAAACAAAGCGGTGTTTACTTCCTNCTTGGNAGATCCGATGATACCGGAAAAGGTATAGCATATATCGGACAGGCAGGTGCTCGCAAAAACGGTGANGGTATTCTTTATCGTTTACTTGAACACAANCGTAATCCGGAAAAAGANTTNTGGAATGAGGCGATTGTATTCACCACACTGGACNATTCTCTCGGTCCTACAGAAATCAGCTATCTTGAAAGTAGTTTCTGTAAAATNGCTGTCAAAGCCGATAGATATTCGATTAAAAACGGAAACGATCCTACTCTTGGAAATATCAGCGAAGAAAAAGAGTGCGTGATGCAGGAATTTATAGAAAAGGCAAAAGACATAATCGGAATTCTTGGCCATAATCTCTTTGAACCAAAAGACCCTCGTGCCAACAACACAGGTGAATCCGTACAAGAACTTGTATCTTCTTCAGTTCTATATTTGAACCGTACAATAAAAGATGTCGGTGAAGTTGAAGCTACAGGAATTCAAACAACAGAGGGTTTTGTTGTATTGAAAGGCAGTCACATATCGCCGATTGATGATGATACAATATCACCTGCATTAAAGGAAAGACGAAAGAAAGCTCATGTTGACGGCAATGGAATTCTGCTTGATAATGAGTTATTCAACAGTCCGTCATATGCAGCAATGTTTGTTATTGGAAAGAGTGCAAATGGTCTGACAAGCTGGAAAACAGATGAGGGTATTTCGTTAAAGCAAATTGAATCAGCTGATGAATAACCTACAAAACAAAACCGCCGAATGGTACAAAACCACTCGGCGATTTTTTATAAGCAAACGATTATCAAAAATGGGTGCAAAACAAACGATTACAAAAAACAGGGTGCAAATCCAATTAATTTAACAAAAGAAAAATGCACCCTCTTTCGAGAGTGCATTTCTTACATTGTATCATTGCAGATACGATTATGGTCTGAGTGACGGGACTTGAACCCACGGCCTCTACCACCCCAAGGTAGCGCGCTACCAACTGCGCCACACCCAGACATTTCGTTGATTACCTCAATCAACGTTATATATTATATCATGTATTTTATGATTTGTCAAGGGTTTTTGGAAAAAAAATCAGATTTTTTTCATTTTTTTCTTTAAACTAAATAAAAGTACGCTGTATTGCAGAAAAATGGACTGCCGTTTCAGCAGTCCGTTTATATTATTCTGATTTTCTGTGCATATTGTTTACCACTGTGTATATTACTATAAAGCAGATTCCTATTGATAATATTGCAATGTTTACAGCCATGAATGACCTTGTAAGTCCGTACATAGCACTTGTAAAGGCGTTGAAAACTTGTGGTTGTTTAATTACAAATGCGTCAAAGTATC
>WFLZ01000103.1 GCA_009177225.1 Clostridia bacterium | reverse complement strand
CTGGCTTGATAAATACCGTCGTCTCTGGAAAAATTGTGAACGAAAATTACAAAACTCTTTTCAGATGATTACTATTGCTTTTATTCGTATTATTTTAAAAAGATACTGAACAGGCTCTAAAGCATATTCATGTGTTTCTGGTTACGAAATAAGTCCGTTGAATATGACAGATATATGTAAGCAATGGAAAACGGAACTTGAAAGCAGAAAACAATTAGTGCTTGCTAATCATGGAGATATGTCAGTACTGGACGAAAAACCACTTCTTCTTATGATCTTTGAAGATTCAAGTAAGGATATGCTTGAAAAGTTTGATGATTCCTTATTTAATTACTTGCCTTACAAGTTTGCATGGATTGCATCAAATGTTGAAAACGATGATATGGCTCCTATGGCGGCACCCAAGCTGTACAAAGCCAAAAACGCTGGAGCAGGATTTATGTTTTTTGGAAATATACTTGCTAGCAAAAGTATTGATAAATTTGCAAGAATTAAGCCTACTGATAAATCTGGACGTTTGGGTATGGATATGGAATCGGGAGATGCATTTTATGTGGATGCAAAAGATTCCACAAAGATTTATAGGATAAAAACGATTATTCATCAAGAAAACGCTATGTAATACTGGGAATTCCCATATTGCTATAGATATCTTACTGAGAAAGGGGGGAATGAAAAATGGCAGATAAATTTATGTGTGTCTACTCTGAAATGCAGGCCCTTAAGAGCAAATTTGACACCGAGGCAGCTGATCTTAATCAGACAGCGACAGATATGCAAGCGTTTCAGGATAACACAGTCAGCACAGCTATTGCTGATTTCAAGTCGAAGATTTCTGCTTTCGAGCAGCAGATTACGCAGACCGAAACTGATTTGAAAGCAGAAACCGATCGTGTATGCGGTGATGATTATTCAAGTGGCGAAGGTTGGCTTGGTGAGCAGTCAGCAAGATTTGTAACATCCGTTTATGATAGTGGTGAAGGTCTTACGGGATGCTTCAATACACTGCGTCAGGATATGGAAGAGATTAACTCTGCATTTGCAACACTTGAAACTAAGATTGCAGATGTAGTAGCTGCGCTGAAAAACAATGTTGAGCTGGTTTCTGGCTTCTGTTCGAACAATTCGGACTTCACCACCAGTATGGAAAATGCGGCTCAGACAATCGATGGTTGATCAAATTGTTCAAAATGTGACATAGTGGGAACAAGAGTGAATTAAAATAATAACATATCTCTTGTTCCTGTTATGTTGCATTACTTGAGTGTCTTGTTAGAGACTTTGAAGTGATGCAATATAACAAAAGAATTGAAAGGATGTGTTAGATAATGGCAAGAAGTGTAAGTGATGTTAACGAAAGCATTTCAGCCGCTAATGCTACAATAGGTGTACAGAGTGCACAGATTTCTGCATGTACTACCGTTATTCAGCAGAATACAAACGAATATGAAGCCTTAAGAACTCAAAAGGAAACCTTAGAGAGTACACAGTTAGAAATCCAAACTTTGTGTAATAGTCTAACAACTAGTATTGGCGATATCGGAATAACATACGGTTCTGATAATGGTTTTGCACAAGGATTTTCTGAGAATGTTGGAGCGAAAGTGACAGAGATACAAGGAGATGTTCTAGGTAAGCTACAATCAATGGTTACACGAATTGATAATCAGATGAACATTTGCCAAACGAATATTATGAATGCTCAGAATGACCTTGCTGCTGCTCAGACTGCCTTAGCTAGTGCTCAGAACAACTTGTCAACATTTAAGACAGAACTTATCGAGGCAGAGGCGGAAGAAGAGGCTGCAGCAATTGCTGCATCAGCAGGTGTGTAAGGAGGAGAAGATATGGCTGAAGGACTGGACAGAGATGTCGTAATTGATAGAGATGAATGGGATTCAATTCTTAAAGCTTTAAAGGAGAAAGATTCTGCAATTAAGGAAATGATGGACAAGTTTATTGAAGCTTTGGAGATTCTTGTCAAGGATGGCTTTATACGAGGAACACGCCATGATAATATGGAGATCTTTTTAAAAGAAGTGAAAGCATTGCGGTCTCAGCTTGACGGAGTTTATGATAACACTGAGAAAGCAATTAACACGTTGAACGATGAGGCGGATTCGGCTGATAAGTACACAACCTCTATTTTCAATCTGGGATTGTAAGGAAGGATGTGTTTGAATGAGCAAGCATGATTTTAGCCAAAGCAATGTTGCAGCTATTTCAGCATCTATTCTGTATTGCAGGGGCGTAGTAATGAATTATGTATTGCCTACTGAGGCAATGCCGTATTCGTGGGACACAGGTGTCGTGAATACAGTCGTAACATGGCTTGAAGTGCTACAGGTAAATTCTGCAAAAGATCAATTGGAAAGATTGATGCAAAAATCAGATGAGAAATTAGAACGTATATCACAGCGCATAGGCAGTGTAGATCTTAAGGCTTATCAAAGTATGCAGGACGGAGAGACGACATTAAGTTCACTCAAAGAGAAATTTTCGGTACTGGCACAGAGCAGTAAGCAGTCTGTTTCTCATGCGGGGGCTTTTGATGCGCTTCGCAGTTCTCTTTTGACGGTGGATGAGAAGTTCAATCAAGTTGATTTTGAAAAATTATCGGAAGAAGAAAAGAAGGATTATTATGAGCGTTTGATTAATATTCCGGATGGTAAACTGACAGAAGATGATAAAGCGAGAATTCAAAAATATATTGATTATCTCAAAGACAAGTTTGTGATTGACAGTAATCTTTCAGAAGAAGAAAAAGAGTTTATTGCGTTGTATGAAAAGATTCACCAGGCGGAAAAAAATAATATAAATACTTTTTTTGAAAACTCATCAAAAGACGGAATAACTGAGAATGATACTTTAAACATTAAATATATTGCATATATGTCTGAAGAACCTTATCATAAAACCTTTTTCTCTTGTATAGCTGATATTAAAGTTGAAACCTGGAAAAATGATGGCTCTTTGGATGGAGAGAAGATTTCACATTACAACAGAAAAGGCTGTGTATTTTTGAACTTAAATGGTAAAGACCCAGATGGTATTAATGATAAAGATGGAAGCTATACAACTGTATTTCATGAATTAGGTCATGCGATAGATGATCGACTTATTGATTGGGGAGATATTGAAAAAAACAATAATGGTCAAAACGTGTTGACATTTATTAACTTTTATGATACTCTCGATGATATAGATGGATTTTATGATACATTATATTCTGATCTTAGAAATTATCTTGTAAATTTAACCAGATTTGCAAATGATGAAGTGTTGCCAATTAAACTTAGTGATGAGAGTATTAACGATATTGTGGAATCGTTTCTTGATGGAAGAAAAAGGTTAACGTTAGATCCGATAGAACAGAGTGCATATATGGTAATTTCTACGAGCCTTACGGGTGGATTATTTGGTGTGTTAACTGGAAAATTGGGATTGTTAAATTCTAATGGATCAGTGTCAGACATTTCTGGCGGTTTGACAAACAATACTATTGTAGGAGCATATGGACATACAGGAAAGAATTATTGGTATGATGACAATGGAACTCCTTCATATAACCAAGGTAAGGAATTTTTTGCTGAGTATATGTCATATGCTATGACAGGTCAGATAGATAAGATGAATGAATTAAGAAAGATTTTTCCTAATGCCTGTAAACTTTTAGATGAACGTCTGTCTAGTGCAGCCAATATAAAGACTGAATTCGATAATTCTAGCGATGTTGGCGATACAATGAATGATCTCATAGAAAATGGAGTTGTAAAATAAACAAAAGGAGTGATACAATGTCAGTTATGATAAATGGAAAAGTGAATCCGACGCTGCCAGAAGACATTGGTGTTAGTGGAATATTGCATTCTGCTTTAACTTCTGTAGCAACTGCTCTTGAATACAACAACGATGTAGTATCACAGGTTATTTGCGATTTGGAGAAACTTGTCAGCACACCGGCCTGCAGTGGAGAATTGTGTATGTCTAACAAAGGTAAAACTGTAGATATTGTTCAGAATTATCTGAAGTTATATAATGAAATAGATATTTCTTTACATCAAACTGTTACGAACACTTTACAAGTGCTTAAGTATGTCAGAGATGAAGCTACCTCATTGTAATTGAAGGGATGATAAGATGGGAAAACACGATTATACATTGAATAATATATCTGCTATATCAGGTTCCTTAATCAGCTGCGCAAACATTGTTGAAAATTCAATACTTTCGGTCGAAGCTATGCCATATTCATGGGATACAGGACTTTTGCATACAGTTGTTCAATGGTTTGAGGTTTTAGAGATACTCGGTGAGCGTGATAAGTTGGTTCGTTTAATGCAGAAAGCAGATCAGCGACTTGCAATTACTGCTAGAAACATTGGTCGAAAAGATTTAAGTGCAAGTGCATCTATTGATAGTGGATTGACTTCCTTGAACACTTTGAATAGTACTGCATCAAATTTATTGACAGAACTTTCCGATTATTCAAAAGTTCAAGAATGTATGCCTTGTGAANGNAAAGATTGCAAAATTGCAGATATATATGGATTAGAAGATTATGTATCATACGATAGTGAAACAGGCGTTTATTCAATACATAATAAATCATCACTAAAAGAGCTTATGAGCAAAGAAATGCTGACAGAAACTGAAAATGGAATGATTATAAGAATAATTAGTATAACTGTTGATGATAGCGGGAATATTAATACCAATATTATGAATGATTTGTTAAATTGTTCATACACTTCAAAGAAATGTTCTGATATGTTTCCTGCATATCATGTTATAGCAACTCCTGGTCCAAATGGTTCACCGATTATGACTGAATCTATAACCCAGATATATTATACAGAATATACTACAGCAAATCCACTATAGACAAATAGGAAAAAGAATGGTATAATAGAGGATAGAAAGGGTGATAGTAATGATACCAGTAGAGGTAAGAAAAATCATAATAGCAGACAGAGAAGCAG
>WFLZ01000131.1 GCA_009177225.1 Clostridia bacterium | reverse complement strand
TGGCTTGATAAATACCGTCGTCTCTGGAAAAATTGTGAACGAAAATTACAAAACTCTTTTCAGATGATTACTATTGCTTTTATTCGTATTATTTTAAAAAGATACTGAACAGGCTCTAAGCGGAACTGTTGCAAGGCTTGCGTCAGTAACGGATATTTCCGCAGGAGTTTCACCGTCGATAGTTACCATTGACGAACTGTAAGAAACAATAAATGTTTTATCATCAACAGTAAGAGTGCTGCCGCTGAGCAAAGGTGTAATTTCACCGTCTTTCTCAACTATCTCAAATACATAATAAGTACCTGTCGGAAGATTTTCTCCGTCTGTAAGCTTATCAATCTGTATTGAGCATTTGCCGTCTGTACCGGTAGTCTCTTTGAAAGGTCCTGCAATCATTGTATAGTTTGCTGGATTCTTTGCGTCCTCAAACTCAACTGCTTTCTCATTGTCTCCAGAAGATTTAGTATTAAGTTTAAAGAGTGCTACGTTGAACTTATGACCTGAAACAAAGTCTATCGCACCTGAACTTTCCTGTAAAGCTGTCTTGTTTACGGTAATCTTGTTGGGATTCTTGTCGGTATTTGCAATACCAACGCTTACCTTGGACTGATTGGAATTAAGTTCGATAACCTTATTATCAGCGTCTCCTGCTCCGTCGTATGATGTACGCAGTTCATACTCTTTTTTAGTGCCGTTTATATCGGAAAGAGTAAACTCATGAGAGTTCTGAATGTCATCGCTTGTAATACGCTTAAATTCGCCGTTTTTCTCATAAAGTTCGTATACACGGTAATAACCCTCTGTGAGATTCTCAAACTTAACAGGTGTACCGGGTGTAACTTCCTTTATTTTCTTTTCTGTGGCTGTTTTCTCAGTAATGCTTGTAATTTTTCCGTCTGTGTCCTTTTCAACGTCATATTCAACAAGCTCAACCTTGAATTTGCCCGAAACCTTGCTAACATTCTCCATAACAAGAGATTTGTCAACGATAATTTCATACTTCTGAGCCTTTGTGTTTGTAATTTCAATTTTTGAATCCTTTCCGTTTTCAACGGTAACAGGATTTTTCGTAGAATAAGTTACATCATATACATTTCCTGATGTTGATGTAAACTTATCGGGTAGTTTGTAGGAATCGCCGTCCTTAACGGCTTTGTTATCCGCAAGAATACCCTTTGAATCAGTTTCAAGAACATAGAATTTCTCTCCTGTGGGGATATTGTCAAATGTAACTTCAATTGACTCTGATGTAGTAACATATGCAGCTTTCTTTACGGGAGCGTCGGCATAGCGTACAAATGTACCTGTTTCTTCGTCAACCGTGAAAAGTGCAAAGAAGAAGTTGTCAGCCGTAAGCTCAACACTTTCGTTAGCCTTAGCAACTTTCTTTGTGACTTTAATTGAGCCAACCTGTTTTGTATTTTTAACTGTAATCGTCTGCTCCGTATCAGTCATATCTGCGGAGATTACATTATTTATATATTCGGTAGTATAGCCTTTAAGAGCCTTACCGTCCTTATCGGTCTCCAAGATGTAAATCTTATTTGCCTGATTTACGCCTAAAGCCTTACGGTCGATATTTTCAAGTACTGTTTTGCCTGTTGTTTCGTTCTTTGAAACAACTACCTCAAATACATCGCTGAGACGTGTTGCTTTATTAATATCTGCGTTGTCGAATATTGCAAAGTAGAATTTTCTGTCTATAGTATCCGGAGTACCGTCCACTTCCTTATTGATTGTAATATCAAAAGATGTTTCGGGAGTTTCTACCCATACGCCAACCTTTGCAGGTTCGGCAACCATAACTGTATCGCCGAGAACGTCTGGAGATTTATATCCGTATGCGAATGAGTTCCATGCAATATTACTTTCGCCTGTTTTTTCTACATAGTTTGGAACTGTTCCAGTGAATGTAATAACAATTTCCTGATTATTACCTACTTTATATTGCTCAGGAATGGTAATACGGAAATTCACGGAATCTTTTCTGGGCTTATCGTACCACTGCATTTCGCCCGATTTACCGTCAAGCCAGTCCTCGGAATATTCATTAAGAACCGTTGTTTTATCCGATGAATAGTAAACCTTATAATCTTCTATTTCCACGTCCGCAACTTTTACGGATTTAATTTCGCCCATCATTACATTGAATGCTGAACTTCTTTCATAACCCGAAACAAGTCCGACGTCGCCGATATATGGCAAACGGTCAATAATTGTCCACTGTTCAAGCGGAATAGGTGATGTATTTATGATGTGAAGTTCGTATGTAACTTTTTCACCCTGAACACCCTGAACGTAGTTGTGTGTAGCGTCACGGCTGAATCCCGTATCATCTATAGGGTCATTATGTCCGTCGGAATCAATTGTGTGTCCATGACCTGTATAGTTAATNGTTTTGTATGACTCTGTTGTANGACCTACAATATTNTNGTTTGCAGAGTTCNAGATTTCCTTGCNTTTAGGTTCGCCAGCCGTAACCTCGGACTGAGTATATTCTTCTTTTGTAGTCAGGAAACCCCTGTTTGTGATAACGCCCTCGGTTTCCATACCGTCCTTAATGGTTGTACAGATACGGATTACATATGCTTCGTTTGCCTTAAGCGTAACATCTTCGGGTATTGTAAATACAGCTTTGGAAGAATCGGTATAATCCGCCAAAATCAAAGCATCATACACAAAGTTGCTTCCCTCAACAAAGTTATTAAGTTCTTTAAGAGAACCGGTTTCTTTTTCTGAGGTCTGATATTGTCCGTCAGTGTTAAGCTTTACCTTGCCTGCTCCGATAATTTTGCTGCACTCATAAACGTTCGGAAGAATATCGGTAATCTTCATTCCTGAAATATTAAACTCTCCGGTATTGCTCTCGTTGTAATTTGTTGAACCGTCGCCGTTGTAGATAACGAGGTCCCATACAAGAGTATCTCCTGCGGTGATAAAGCCGTGTTCCGCTCTGTTGAACTCACCGTCCTCATCATATCCGCCTGGGATTGAGGCAATTCCTGCCTTGGCAAATCCGGGAGCAGGTCCTGAATTTGTAAAGGTTGTTTTTGCCGTTGCCTCTTGTTCAATAGTTTTATTTACTGTATCGCCCGAAATTTCAACCTTATTTACAGTATTTATAAGTTCATACGGCTTTTTGCTCGGAGTTGCTTTAATTTTTTCTGCAAGCTCGTCTGAAATAAGAGCTGTATACGAAATTGAGCAAGCAGACGCACCCCATCCACTAAGAGCGACTTTACTCTTTAAGGTTATTATAAGGGTACTTGTTGTAGGGTCAAAACTTGGATTACCTACAATCTCAAATNCTGTATCACCAACCTTAATAGAGCCTGCNTTATAGGTCATGCCCNTTGGCAGTGTGTCTGTGANNNTGAATGTATGGTTTGTGTAGTTGTTTTCATCTTCGTTATTAGGTGTGAATGTAATTGTATAATCAATACCATTTACAAGAACACCATTATCAAACTTTTTTTCGTTGTTGATGTCTACAGAATCTGTGTCAGTTTCCTTGGAATATGAAAGACTTGTTGCACGTGGAATTTTAACTTGTGTAAAAGCAAGACCACCATCAGATTGTACCTCGTAACCAANTTCATCAAAACCAACATGATTATCGCCCCATCTCCAGCTATTTCCTCCACTGTCTATTTCTAAAGTATATTCAAGGGTAAACGAACTTGACGGAGTAGAATTTACACCTTCTAATTTAACCTGCCATGATGAATATGCATTTTGGTCATTGAATCTAAGCGGTAATGACAGCACTTGACCTTTAGTATATCCTATATTTCCAGTAGTTTCCACAACTTTTATGTTAATTTCTTCAATTCCTGGAGTAAAAAGGTCTGATAATTCACNCCAGTCNCTCATATAAAGGTCTTCATATGTTTCATTAGAATTATTGGTAAACTTGGCTCTGAAAGTTACTTTATTACCGTCAACAAAACCGTCAAATCCATCTACAACAGTTCCGTCAGATTCAACAAGTGTTTTGCCCTTTTCATCAACTATCCACTTTTCAGCATCATACTGTTTAGGTTCAACAGTAACCTCGTTAGTTACATTTGTTTCACCGTCGTAAGTCCATGAAGCAGTATTGGAAATCTTTCCTTTTGCATCTTCTGGAGATTTGGCTGAAATAGTAATATCATATGTAGTGTTGCCTGCGATTGATTCTATTGTAAATCCATCGTCCGATATAAGTTGTGCAACCGTGGGAGGATTATCAACTTCTTTACCGCCGTTTGTTGCTGTAACCTTAATATCCCAGCCGTCAAGGTCTTCAAGATTTTTGTCCCAGATTACAACATCTTTTGCCTCAATATTTCCTGAGTTGCTGACTTTAATGTGCNATGTAANNGTATCACNNGGATTGAATGTTGTTNCACCGTTTTCAACCTCTTTGGTTACTCCTACAATAGCCTTGCTACGGTTGAATGTTAAAGTATTTGAATCGCCTACATCACTTGTGACTTTGTTCTCAATCTTATCTACATCTTCACCTGCTTTGATTGTACCTGTAAGAGTGATTGTTTCCGTTTTTCCTGCCAGAACTGTAACAGTACCGGAAAGCTTAGCGATTGAATCAGCGTCCCATGTAATCATCTCATTGTCTTCGCTGAGAATATCTTCATAGGTTACTGTTTCGTCTGTATCGCCCCAGTTGTTGAATGTTATTTCATAAGTAACCTTTTCTTCGCCGTCGCCTGTAAACCATTTGTTGTTTGTGTCGTCACCTACATAACCTGTTTTGCTTACGCCTACTTTTGTCTGCTTTTTGCCGACGTTTGTTGAAGCATATGCACCGTTACTCGAATTGTCCTTTTCGTAAACATGGTTTGTGAACGTTTTGGTTCCCCATTCAGGAACATCTCCGCTGATTGTTGCGTTGATTTTGAAAGTTTCCTTGTCTCCAACTTTGAGATTAAGAGTTTTTTCCTCAAAACCATCTGCACCTAAAGTGATTCCATTTCCGGGGTCTTCAACAATAGTGATTTCACCGTCGGCTGTACCATAGTTCTCTACAGTGATTGTATAGACAACTTTCTCATTTGTAATTTTACTATCTCCCGTTTCAATTGAAGTCCTGTCTACGCTCTTGGTGATTCTGAACATAGGTGTATCGGGCGGAGGTGTGGGAGGTGCAGGTACTTCGAGAGATACCTCGCTGCTGCCCACGGTTACGTCAGTATCGCTTCCGATTCCCTTTGCAGTAACTTTTACTGTATTTGTGATTTTAATGTTATCACCTGTAGGATTACCCTGATAATTTACAGGGAAAGTTACTTTTACATTGTCCATTTCCTTATCAGTATCATTGCTGTATACGATAAAGTCAATATCGTCGGGTTCTGCATTGATTATCTTGTAATCCGTGAAACCTGCCGCCTTGATAGCCGCTTCAAGTTCAGCTTCTGAAACCGTTGCGGTTACTCCCTCGGGAATACCTGAAATTGAATCCTTGAAGTGAATTTCTTTTGCCCACCACGCAGCCGTTTTCTTGCCTGCATTATTTGAAGTCGCCGAAAGAGTATAATTAACATTTACTCCTTTTTCTTTAGCAAGGTCGTCAGGATTAAGACTTTGCTTATCTTCCCCCTTGCTCTGCGACCAGTTGAGAGCAGAATTAGCTGTGATTGTATTTGAAACTGATTTGTTTGTTGTAGTCTGAATCAGTTTCACAGTTTCCGACATATTGTCGGGCGTTTTACCGTTTGCAAACTTGGCTTGCAGACGAATCATTTTCGTATCGCCGTTCTTTATGTCATACTCAAGGTATCTCTTATCGCCGTCCACATGGAGAGTAAATCCGTTGTAGACTGCACCGTCCTTGAAGCCGTCGTCTGCAAAGTTCGGAAGAAGAAGATTATTGTCGGTAATTTCCAGTCGGAAGTGGTCTGTACCCATAGGGTCATTTACGTTGTTTCCTGCCAACTGAACCGACAGATAAAAATTCTGTCCCGAATCAACTTCGGTTATCGGCTTGAAAGTACTGTCATAGAACGAAACAGATACGTTTGTAAGCACATTTGGTCCGAATCCGCCCGGTCTGAAACCAAATCCAAATCCAGAACCAAATGGACCGCCGGCAAATGCTGACATCAGTGCAGACGGTATGCTTGCAATAACCATGACAATTGAAAGCAGTATACTTATGGCACGCTGTTTAATCGTCAAGTTTCGCGATGTTTCCATTGCTTTTCCTCCTTTATATATTTTTTTGTTTATGTCCGGTTCGGAATTGTGGTAGGCTTTGCACTCCGAAACCAAACATAATTTATAATATATAATATAAAATCCCTTTGTGTCAAATATTNNAATACATAATGTAGAAAGAAATTAATAACTCAGGGAAAATTTATATTATAATTATACANTAAATTTATATTGATACAATTATATCATACTTTGATTTGATTGTCAATAAATTCAAATCAATTTACAATACAAATTAAAATTTCGTGGTTTTGTACAATTTATCACAAACTAATTTGACATTCAAAGAATAGGAAATATCTTACTGTCCTCAATTTAAGTGAGAACTGAATCATAAATGCAGCAGTTACTTTTTCAGAGGTATATTATAATAGTATCAATCTCAATCCCACCGAAAACAAAAAACCGCCTTTCTGTTATAAGATAATAATCAAATAACAGAAAGACGATTTTTTTATTTTTTCATCAAATTCACATTATATTAATGTTTCACTGGGATTTTCAGATTGTTTCTATCAGGAGTTTACGGAACAGAACCATATCGAATACATCAACAAAATCATCATTATTTAAATCTGCAATAATAAACTGCTGTTTTGTAAAATACTCAGTTCCAAGCAGATATTTCTGCATAAGCACAACGTCGTCCATGCTGAATTTGCCGTCACTGTTAAGGTCACCCATGACATTTATAAGTTCGCCGTATACTTCTATTTCAGCAATATTACAGCAGTAAACATCATCATCGTTATAAGAATTGCTGGGTTTTCCCTCCGGAACCTGATAGCGTACATATCTTGCCATAGTATTGCCCTGAAGTTCGCTGATATATTTCATACAGAACTCGGGTTTACCTGTGATAGTATAAACTTTCGACCAGTTTTTACCGTCTGTTGATACCATAAACATACCGTCGGTCATACGATATTCGTAATTCTTTCTGGGACAGTAACCAATAGCAGAGATGTCATAAAGGTTGCCCAAATCCATTTCAACCCAGCCGTTGCCAACTCCGTCAAAGTAGGTATTGATATCGCCGTCGAAAGCCTTATCGTAGCTGTTCGGGGAATCTTTATAGGAATTACTGCCCGATACGGATTCAGGGATTATTCTGTTCAGACTGTCTTTTATTGCAGGAACTCCGTATATTTCGATTTCAGCGATATTGCAGCAATAAACATTGTCCTTGTTATATTCATTGGAAGGACTTCCGTCTGGTACTTTATAACGAACATAGCGTGCGGTACTGCCTCCTGTAAAGCGGGTAATATAGTTCATTCCGTAGCTTGGTTTATTTGGAACTGTGTAAGCGGTTGTCCAGTTCACGCCGTCCTCGGAAAATTGAAACATACCATCAGTCATACGATATTCATAGCCGTTTCTGGGACAATAACCAATAGCAGAAATATCATAAATTCCGCCCAAATCAGCCTGAACCCAGCCTCCACCAAGTCCGTCAAAATAAGTGGACGCATTTCCGTCAAATACTTTTTCATAATTGGTAGATTCAGTGTTCTTCCATGAATCTGTTCCGCTAAGCATATCTTTGTTCAGTGTGATTTTATTTTCAAGAGCTGTACTGCCTTTTACGCCGTCTATAACGAATGTAGTTATTGAATTTGCAGGAAGTGAAGCTTTGAAACTGCTGTCTGTAATCGTTGTATTTCCAATATCTTTCCAGTTTTCTGTATTGCTTGTGCGGATAGCCTGAGCATATGTTCCCACAGACGCAAATGATGAAAGGTCAAATGAATAATCAGCATTGTTTCCAGATGTGTTGAATGCGACAATGACAAGCTGTTCTTTTTCCTTATCATAAGCCGCCATTGTGTTGTCAGAGGATTTCAGCATAGTCATTCCGGGACGGATATATCGTGAATATTGTCCAAAAGCATAATATTTTTTTGTGAGAATAATATTATTGTTGTCATGGTCGGCAACAGCAAGTCCCCAGTAGCCGCCGTTTGTATCTACCATGCCCTTATCTTTGTTACCATTGTAGCCGACGGCAGAAATATGATTGTCAATAGCCTGCCACAGTATCCATGCCGAACAGTTGAGATTATTGCAGTCAATGGTAATACGCTCTGCCAACCATAGAGCCGCTCCCATTTCGCCTGCATTCGTACCTGCTGTAGCACCTCCGTCAACTTCGCTCATCCAGAGATTTTTTCCGGCGGCAATAGCTGTTTCTTTCAGTTCGGAACGTCTGCCTCCGCTGTATGTGTGAGTATCTAAACGTCCGACAGCGTTTTTAGCCTCTGGCGAGAGTGCATTGTAAGAGCCTATTTGTGTATCAATAGATGTTTCGTCAGTTCCACTGATAATAACATCACCCATACCCCTTGCTTCCATTGACTTCTGAAGTTCTGTGATTATCGTTGACTGAGAGTTACCTTGGTCGAAATGACACCCCTCCTGCTTATAGCTGTTTGCCCCCCAAAAGTTAGTGTAAGGCTCATTCATGGCAGTGATACTTTGAATATCAATTCCCCAGTCGTTTTTATAGTGATAGCTGACCTCGGCAAGATATTCTGCAAAGTCGTCATAACAATCGTCCCTGAGATTATTCTTGCCTGCGTCCACCGCACCGCTACTACAACCACTGTTTGTCATATAATAGGGAGGAGAATTAGAGAACATCTCCACTATAATATCGTCTCCGGCAGCCGCTGTTACTCTTTGTAATACATTTCGCTGATTTGCGTCGGCATTCCAGTCATAAGTGACATTCCCGTTATTAAACACCGTATAGCCGGGCATATTGGAATCAGTACGTGTAATGTGTTTGTGTGAGGGGTCATCGCCTCCACCTATGTTGAAACGTGCAATATTCATTCGCAGACCGTCGTCCCCGAAGAAAAGGTCGGCTGACTGCTGTGCCAGCTCGTCAGAGTAGCCTAAACGATTTGCCCACCAGCACAAAGATGTTCCCCAGCCTTCGAATACTCCGTCATTTATTTCATACTTGTTCAGCGGGGATATGACAATGGCAGAAGCCGCTTCGGATTGCTGTGTTTTGGAATTTACTGATATTCCGGATATCATAATTCCTGATGCAAGGATAGCTGCTGTGACTTTTTTTGCAAAACTCATATAAATTCAACTCCTTTTTATTGATTTTATTTTATTATACAATATTTCTAAGTATTTGTCAACTTTTTTTGAAAGCAAGATGAATTATACAATATTTTTATCGATTATATCTAAACTATTTGTTGTATCTTAAAATAAATTTAAACTTGCATTATTGCTTTAAAATAAGTATATTAATTAAATTGTTATTATTAGTGGAATTGTTTCAAATCCCTGATTGAAGTTAGCGAGTTTTCAAAGTATGGTAATTCTGACATTTAAAATTTCACTTTCATTGTATTGTATAGTTAAACTGCTTGAAAATATATAAAAGGCAAAATTCGTCGAAAATACGAAACGCCGAAAATCCTTGAAAACAAAGATTTTCGGCGTTGTTTTTAGCGTCCCGAAGAGGAGTCGAACCTCCGGCCTGCTGCTTAGGAGGCAGCCGCTCTATCCTACTGAGCTATCGGGACATAACATACATATTATACCACATTGAAATCAGAATTTCAATAGTTTGAGAAATATTTTA
>WFLZ01000003.1 GCA_009177225.1 Clostridia bacterium | reverse complement strand
TCCCTATCTGTGCAATGCAATGTCCCTATCTGTGCAATGCAATGTCCCTATCTGTGCAATGCAATGTCCCTATCTGTGCAATGCAATGTCCCTATCTGTGCAATGCAATGTCCCTATCTGAATCTCAGATTAGCGATATTTGGTAAAAAAATGTAGCCGAAAACAAGAATAAAACAAATAAACAAGTTTTTTTAAACAATCTATCAAACAAGGGAAGATTGACCGACCGAAAATCAAAAAAAGAAAGGATTTTATTTTGAAAATTGCGATGTACAGTTAAAAAAATAACTCTCAGAAGTCACTTGGAAACATCTAAGAGTTATTTTTTATTAATAGAACTCATATCCGAGTTCAGCTTCAGCTTGCCATAAATCTTCTTCCATGTCATATTCGCTTGCTTCTCGTTCTTTCATACATCTTTCTTTTTCTTTCTTGACCAAATCCATTACAGCTTCTCTGCCTTTTTCGTCAAGCGACTGATAAGAACACAAAAAGTAAAATATATTCTCTGTGACGTTCAGATTGTATCTTATTGAACTTTTATCCTCTACATCTTCTTTATGAAAGAACATTCCAAACAATCCCTTTCTTAAAATTTAGGCAGTACATCAGTATATTTTTTTGAGCATTTACCACAAGCCCAGTAAATTCCATTGTAATTCCATAAATCGCTATCTGCAATATCTACTGTCGAATAATTTTCGGGAAGTATCTTTAAAGCAGCACTACAATCAGGTTTAATATGAATACAGCTTGTTTCAAGGTTCAATATAAAATGCAGAGTAGTCTGAACAGGAGAAGTCTCAATAACAGGTGGTTGTGTCTCTGGTATTTTTTCTGTTGGTGGTTCTGTTGTAGGCTTAGTAACTTTTTTTATAGTCTTTTTTGGTTTTGTTTCTGTTTGTTTTACAAATGATTTGAATTCAATTGACTTTATCATATCCATTACAATTTCTTCATCGTTGGAGGAGATGGAGTAGACAAAATTTCCTGCGATTTCATCAGTTTTAAAAAACATACAATGTGACAGACAACTTCCAGTCACTAAATAAGCTTGATTATTCACTTCAAAAGTATCTACAAGTTGAAGTGTATCATCAAAAAAACGCAAGCCATTAATATAAACACGATTATTGTAATCCTTATTATAAGCAGATTCATAAGCAGACTCAAAATCTTCTATAGACATTTTGCCTGAATCGTTTTCAGTAATATCAAGGGTTATCTTATGCTTTGAAGAGTTTTCATCTTCCCAACTCCAATAAATGTAATGCGTATCATCTAAAGTTTCAGTGTGTTCTTCCCAGTCATCATCAACTGCAATTTTCAAATAATCATTTTCAAAAACGGAATCTAAAACAATGCTTTCTGATACTTCCGGAGTTTCGGAAATACTGCTACTGTCTCCACACGATGTAAAAGCCGTCAGTGTAAGCAATGCACATATTATTGATAAATATTTTTTCATTTAAAATCCTCTTTTCTGTTCCCTTGATGAAACGAATTGTAATAAAAAATATGCTATATTATATCATTTGAGGAAAATAATGTCAATATTTCACTAAAAATTTGTATAAATCTATAAAAAATCTCCTTAAAAACTATGAAAAAAGTCTTTAAAGAGATTTTTTATGCTTTACTTTACTGTCTGAACTGCCGATATTTCAACTTTATTTTCAGTTTAACGTGGTTTACATCTTTTGCAGGGTTTATATCCAATTTCAATTAATCTGCTATACTTAAAATCGCTATCATACGCTACATAATCATCTGAATAGCAAATATCCTCTAAATCCATGCATTTTATGTAAGAACATTTTGGACGATGAAAAACAAGTGTCTTGTTATTACATATATATTTTTNATAAAGTTTTTTTACAGGNGGNGATATTGGCTTGATTTCTTCTTTTTGTACTTTTTTAAGTTCTTGCATTTTTGGTATTTTTTGTTCTTTTGGTGTTTTTATGTAGAATATAATGCTTACAACCAATAATATGCCCATTCCTGCTAAAAAAATAACACCTAAAAACATATTACGCCTCCTTGTTTTTCATCTCGTCGATAAAAAGCACGACCTTAGAGCGTTCCACCAATGATAATTTTTCTATCATTTCCGCAAGTTCGATTGTTTCTTTATCCAACTTTTTAGGATTGATGTTCATATTAGCATTATTATCTCCATTAATATCTCCGGTTTTTATTGAGTTACCATTAACGGAGCTGTCAGGTGCGTCCGTTCTGCCTAAAAGGTAATCAACGGAAACACCGAGATAATTTGCTAAAACATCAAGTTTTATGGCAGTAGGCATACTTCTGCCATTTTGCCAATCGCTGATATTACCAGAAGATATACCAGTATCTTTTGCTACTTTGGATTTAGTTAAGCCTTTTTCTTCAATAATTTTGAATAAATTAGTTAAAGTAACCATAAAAGCACCTCACTTTTTAGGCAATAGCTACAAAGTCCACTTATTTACGAATTTTTTAGTAAATAAGTGTTGACATATTCGTATTTAAGTGATATTATGTACTTGTGCTGATTTCACGGACAAGTGATACGGCACACAACACGTCCCCTATGTACATAGGGGGAAACTTTTTTTACACTTGCTGAAGCCCCTGTATTTACGGAATATCGGGCTTCAGCAACAATAATACCTCTGAAACGTACAGAGGGGACAACCTCGCACAACAGAGTATTATTACAAGTTAATATCGGGGCTTTACACTGCATCGCAAACAGTACATCTGCCAAAAGGCGTATTTTTTAAAAACATCTTAAATACGTCAGGCTTTTTATACCCAAAAAAACTTGTATTTATTTAATAATATACTAAAAATTATATTTTGTCAATATCTTTTTTGTAAAAATTTAGAAGCGAGGTTTTAATTATGGCAATCTACAAGGACAGACATTGCGGAAAATTTATACAGATGCACAATTGCATTGCACGCAGTACAACTTTATCACTGCGTGCGAAAGGTTTACTCAGTGTTCTTCTTTCATATCCGGAAACATGGAAATTTAATGTCAACAGGCTTGCAAGAGACTGTAAAGAAAGTATCACGGCAGTCAGAACCGCTCTAAACGAACTTATCAAAGCAGGACACGTTGAACGCATTAGAAAAAGAACATCAAGCGGACAGTTTGACTATGAATTTAACGTTTACGAAACACCACAAACTGAAAGTGCCAAGTCGTCAGTTTCTGAACCGGAGGAAAAAGAACCTCCGGTAAAAAAAGACCCTGTGCAACGTCCGGATTCGGATTCACCGCTTACGGGAAACCCGCAAACGGATAGTGAACCGCCTATACCTATATATAATAAAAACAGATTTACAAAAAAAGAAAAACAAAAAGAGAGTGAGAAAAGCACGCACACGCAAGTTCTTTCTTTTTCAAAGCCAAAAAGAAAGTTTGGCAGTTATCAGAACGTTCTTCTGACAGACGAAGAGTATCAGTACCTTTGCGACTACTACGGAACAGAAGAAACCAACAGAAGCATTGAAAGTATGTCTAAGTACATGGCAGTCAATGACAAAAAGTATACAAACACTGCAATAAAGCTTGAACAATGGATTGAAGAAGATATCGAAAAATATGGATTTGTTGAGCCGACTAAAAGACCAACACAGGAGGAAGTGAAAAAAATATTTGAAAGTGTAAACGAAATCATGACAGCACGGGGGTGGAAAACTGAAAGCGCTGATACTTCCGCTTCAGCAACGAATGCGACATAACAAAACTGAATACTGGAAGAGGTGAAACAGATGCAGGAAGAGATTATTGAGGCATTCAATGAAGCATACGGAGAAATTTATGAAGATTTTGAAGAAATCAAAAGTAAATATCCAGTAACAGAAATTCTTCAGGTGTGGCTTGAATACGAAGGAATTATCGGATATACAAGGAAAATCATTGACTTACTCGGAGAATGTGAAGTATATATCGAGGAATAAAATATAAGGCTTCTGAACGGTTGAGCCTTAATCAGCCATATCACAAGAAATTGATATCAGGAGGTGATACCACTGGAAGAAGAAATATGCCGATTTGTCGGGACAAGCAGGTACTGTCAGATTCTTGTCGGCGTGAAGTGTCGTGGAACGGACGAATTGTGCAAGTTCCGCAAGACCGAGAAACAGTTTCAGCAGGAACATGACAGGGCTATACTTATAAACCGTGCAAAACACAACTGCAATAAATGCAAATATATGAGAACTCCGTGCAGACTGAGTTCAAAGTAAGGAGATGAAGAAAATGCGTGAAATTTTATACAGAGGATTGCACAGACGTAAAGGCGAAAAAGTTAGGTTGGACGGCACACCCGTTGAAAGCAAGTGGGTGTATGGCGGATATTGTCAATACAATGAAGAACGTGGAATTATTTATCAGACAGAACCCGATTTTCATAAATATCCTGTTTATGCCGATACTGTCGGACAATACACAGGCTTGACCGACAAGAACGGTGTGAAGATTTTTGAGGGTGATGTTGTTAGAGAATGCTACAAAAATTGTGACATAGAAGAGTTCAGATACAATATAGGTAAAGTATTTTACTGCGAAAAAAATGCTCGATTTCTTTTAACGTCTCAACGATTTCCTGATTGTTATGCTCATATGTCGATTTATAGAGAATACGAGGTTATTGGCAATATCCACGATAACCCCGAACTGCTGGGAGGTAAAGAAAATGAGCTGGACAGAAGATGACCAAATCAAATATGAATCTGAGATTAAGGAACGAAAGCGAAAGATTATATTAAAAAAACTCAAAGAAGCACAGCAAAGGTACGATGAGGCAGAACGCAATTATCAGGACACAGGTTCAGCAAGTACCATGCGGACAATGCACAGGCATGAAGACATGATTATGATTTGCGAACTTGCAATTCAGGCACTTGACAATGTCTGCGGAAAATGCGAAAGTCGTAAGCGAACAGCTGGTTGTGCCGTGAACAAGTACAAAGAAGCAAAAAAGTCAGGCAACAATGATGCACTGAATTTTGACAATATAATTGCTGACTTTATAGACTTACAATACTGAAATAGCCGAAACAGCGGATTTAATTCGCTGTCCGCCGGAAGTGGTCGCCCGACGCTGATGATGGCAGACCATAAAAGTGAAGTGTGAAGCAATGGAAAACAAGAAAAAATTTATCGAGGGACTTGGTAAAATCCTTATGATGTATTCAAGGGAAGAAGTCAAGGAACTTAAATACATTAAAGAAAATTCAATAGAGTTTGCAGAGATTACCTATACAAATGGCAGTAGCAAATATGTCAATATCACAGGCGATTCCTGTATAGCAATAATGAGAGACATTCACTCTGCACTGCTTTGACAGAACGTTTCTGAACCGTTGTACGTCAACAGCGGTATCCCACAGCAGGAACACACAGCAGTCACCGACCAACGAGAGCCGGAAACAGCAGCAGACGGCACGGGGCGAGAGTGAAACAAGCTGAAAAAGAATCCTGAAAACAAAAAGAGGTGAAAAATCAGAATGAAAAAAGTCTGTAAACAATGCGGTCAGGAAAGAGTTATACTGC
>WFLZ01000224.1 GCA_009177225.1 Clostridia bacterium | reverse complement strand
TTCTTTGGCGGCTTCTTTCCAGCCTGTCGGCATCATTTCATATATGAGGCTCATCTGGTCTTTTCCCATGACTCTATTATATCATATTTTTTCTCTTTTGTTAAGTGTACGCATATGCCCATACTCGGCAACAAACCTTGCGATCATATCCTCGGTGCTGACTTCTATGCTTCTGCCGATGCGTAAGGCACTATGAATCCTGTCCCGAAAAGTATAAAACGGCTCGGTATGCTCCCGAAACNCTTTATGCTGANTCANAAGCTCANCCAAAGNTNAATNTCCTTGTNTTCAGAACTGCACCGTNCAAACTATCATCATCATTCTGTACAGACTGTGCGATATCGATCGTGCGGTCTGTTTCGTTTATACGGTAAATTGTCGTAGTATTCATTTTCACACCTCGCTTTTGATATCTTTACATATTATAGCATATTATTACGGAAAAGTCCAGCACATTATATTAACTTTTTGATTTAATCAGCATTTTTCTTCGTATTTATGGGCATTGCCACATTTCCTTGAAAATCATATAATTGACTTCTACCAGAAATTTCTACCAAATTTTCTACCAAAATCGCTCTTTTTCAGATTTTCTATTTCGTTCCAAGTGATTGTCACTTTATATTTTATTATTACGCATTGGATATGTGCGACTCGCCCGTGGGTGTGTCGCTCTTCTTTTTTCTGCCGTTTGAATTTTTAGGAGTAGTTTTTTTATCAGGCTTTTCAGATGTTCCCGATTCGGGTAAAGANTCACTCTTTNCNNTATNGNCACCAAGAANTCTTNNAATTGTTTCCNCAGAAGCAACCTTAGCGTTATACTCCAAATGGCTATAAAGATTTGCCGTGATTGTAAAATTGGAATGTCCAAGCCATTCCTGAATTGCCTTCATAGGAATATCATTTGCGAGGAGCAGACTTGCACAGGAATGACGAAGATCATGGAAACGGAGCATTTTCAGACCATTTTTCTTGATCCAATAATGGAAATCGTGAGTAACAATATTAGGGCTGATGAGATTACCAAACGGATCACAGCATACAAATCCGTCAAACTCGGTATTGTATTCCTTTCCACCGAGCTTTTTATAATGCTTGTCCATCTTTTTCTTTTCGAGGAGCAGTTCTTCGATATGCGGTATCAGAGGAAGCGTTCTTCTTGTAGAGTTTGTTTTCAGCCTTGTCTCCACAAACAGCTTGCTTTTACCNTTCTCNTNATAATNACACACAACNTTACGTTCAATNGAAATNGTCTTTTTCTTAAAGTCGATTGAATCCCAAGTCAAGCTGACGATCTCACATCTTCTCAGACCATAATATGCAGCGATATTTACGATCAGCTCTAATTTGTGTCCTTTGAACACCTTGAACAGCTCATTCAGCTCGTCCTCATTATAAAAGACGGCTTCATGTCTGTCGGCTCTCGGAACTACCATTTTATCCATAGGGTGCTGTGTGAGTATCTCCATTTTTACAGCCCATACAAATGCAGAGTGAAGCGAAAGATAGTAGACTTTGACAGAACTGCCCTTGCAGCCACTATCAAGCTTGTGGTTGAGAAACTCCTGAATGTGCATATGATTGATCTCGGCAAGAGTAAGGTCAGGGTACTTCTCACTGATATAGTCCTGAAAGTTCTTAACATTTCTCTTATAGGACTGCAATGTGGTACGAGCTACATTAGGCTTGATAGCTGTTGCCCATTTGGAAAAGAAGTCACTAAGCGGCTGATTAACATACGCTGCCTCTGTGCCGTTCTCNCACGTTCATTTCTTTGGAGATGACCACCTGTGCATTAGACCAGTTTTTATCGAACTCTGCAACGATTTCATCAACTGCATCTTTCAGAGCTTTTTTTGTGCATTTCTCAGTCAGACCTGTAGCCACCCACTTACGCTTACGCTTTCCTGTGTTATCCTTGTAGTCAAAAACAACATACTGTTTGCCGTTCTTTATGGCAGTTATATAGTTATAAGGCAGACTTGCTTTCATTTCTTATATCCTCCTTCGATGTGAAAGCGGTAGAAGTCTGCTGTTGACTACTCAATTATAGCGCAAATCATAATATAATGCAAGACTGACTAACCACATTTCACCAATTTCGGCACATTGACCGGTTTTCACGGCTTAAATTGTGCGCGTTGCAGAACGTAATTGATAACCTCGACTTTTGCCACTCTGATCTTGCGACCATCAGGCATCCGTGGTATCTTACCCTCACGCACCAACTTGCAGACCGTCTTGTATTTCAGTCCGAGCAT
The DNA here is from genome assembly GCA_009177225.1 of Clostridia bacterium. Lineage (GTDB taxonomy): Bacteria > Bacillota > Clostridia > Oscillospirales > Ruminococcaceae > Ruminococcus. The sequence goes on along the minus strand of WFLZ01000224.1, from coordinate 18,911 downwards.
TTCACAAAGCTGATCAGCACCGACAATATCAGGATATTCAGCAAACATAGTTTGATAAACAATATCCTCTGTTTGCTTTTCCTCTTGTACTTCTTCAATATTTTCGTCCATTCGGAACACTCCTTTCATGGAGGAAGAAATAGAAAACAAAAATAGCGTTGNTGGTTTCANATTCAGTTTTCAAGATGCTGTAAATACATCANCTGTCGGTTATTTTTATGCCCAAAAGATTGATGTACTGTTGGCAGTTTCCCCTCAAAATGAGGAGAAACTCCCGACAGCATATCAAGCTGCCGTAATATAATTGGAGGTCAAATGAAATGCCGTAGGCAGTATCCGTTTCCGCCAAAACTGATACTCCCGACAGCGTTTCGGCTGTCTTGCAAAAAAGAAAAATGTCAATCTGTTGTGTCCTGCTCGATCAGGGGAAGAATGCCCTTGCTCTTTAACAGGTCATAGATAAAAAGTCTGCCTTTTTGCGTCCAACAGGTTCGAGGTTTAGCGATCGTATTGCCGTTACCGTTATCAACCGTATATGTTTTTGACTGCACATAGCCCCTATCCGCATACTTTTGATACAGAAGCCACATATCGCCCTGCTTAAACTGCACACCATGTTCATGAAGCCACTTATTCAGCCATATTGCAGATTTACCGTAGTCTTTGGCGATCGTGCTTATGGGCATCACTCCGGCGGAGTTCAGCACAATATCGTAATATCGTGCTTTCGGCTTCATTTCCTCTATCTGCTGTGCCTGTTCTGCTGCCGTTGCAATCAGGTTGGTGTTATGATGCGTGGCAAGCTCCAACCGCTGATTTGCGATCTGTAACGCTCTTGCCATGACCGCTTCGGGTGTGTTCCATTGCTTTTCAATATTCAGGAAGTACGCACGGCAGCGTTTGCCGATCTCGGTACGTTGGATCATGCACAGCTCCTTCGCCATGTCGATCGTCATCTGGTGATCGGTTACTTCTGTATATGGATTTCTCGGATTATTGGTCAGACATTTTTGACTAACCAAAATATAGTCCGTATTTTCAGCAAATCCGTACTCGCACATTCTGTCAAACCACTTNNTNTACTGTGNCTTGATGCCANGAGCNTCATGCNGTTCACGTCCGCTTACGNGTGGACNGTCATTGTCATAATNTACTGCAATTNCAATANTGTTCATTCACCACNCTCTCTTTCTNNCTTGTTGGTGTAAGAATTATTTTTGAAGTTCATAAAAACAGAGCTTGTGCGGGACGGCACAGCTTGAAAATGGATAAAAGTTCTGTACCGTCCCAAAGCCCTTGTATGATTGAGGACAGTCACTGCAACACGAGTGTAGATGCGACAAGTCCCTCTATATACCAAATAAAAAATCTGCATTTTCGGAACGCAATTTTCCGAATTTTTTGCAGAAAACAAGTAAAATTGGCGTTATGCACAAATTTAGCCTTTATTTTCATGCATATCATAGTATTCTTTTAGCCGCTTTTTAGCAAGACCGATTTTGTATCTGATCCTGTCAACGCTGATGTTATGTGTCCTTGCCAATGCTGTAAATGTAACTCTATCAGCNGAAAGGAAATATTCCGTCACAAGCTCATAAAGATCAGGATGCTCTATTTCAAGAAGCTTTAATGCAATAGGCAGATATTCAAGGCGATCAGCATCTAATCTATGCTTTTCAAGCTCATGCTCAGATACGGGAATCGTGGAAGGATCGGGGAAAAACTCCGTTACCTCGTCAAAGTTTAAGGTTTGGACACGATTCTTTTGCTCCTTTATCTCCTGGTTATGCTCTTGAATCAGCAGCCTATTATACTCCCTCTCTATGTACAGCGGAACATCATCACCAAAGTGCTTGTAAAAGAACTTACCCATTCTGCTTGCCCTCCGTTGTAAGGACAAGTCGTGTCAGTAAGGGAGCGTTGATTTCTGCAAGACGAGTGTTACAGTTAGCAACGGTATAATTTTCATCGTAGCAACAGCCATCAAGAAAATCTCTGATGATAAATGCACTCGCTCTTTCATTTCCCCATTCGTCAGGCATAGAAATATGGGCGCATTTGAGAAGATAACGCTGCTGACAGGTACGAAGTCTGAGAGCAATACATATCGCATATAGATAGTTTGCTGTCATATATGTTACTTTTCCGTTGCGATAGCGAGAAATTGTACTTTTCGAGATGCCTGTAAGGTCTGACAAAGTGCATAATCCGATGTTCAGTTCATCCATGTATTTAGTCAATACATCATAAGATTTCGCCTTCATCTGAGCATTGACATCTTTTGTTCCGAATATTTCGCCTAANTAATCAGTTTTCGTTTCTNCCGAACTTTTCGGNCAATTNGNAATATTCTTATTTTCAATCATAGTGTTACCGTCCTTTCCTATCAGACGGTAATACTCAAATAGACAAGTAAGCCTGTCATCGGTATGATCCGTCCGACAACCAAACATTACTCGTTCATTTGATTGAACCATATTCAATTTCCATACAGTGATCGAGTATCCCCTTGTGCAATAGGTTCACGTATGGTACGGCAAAACGTGCCTACTAATATTATGAACGATTTAGCATAAAAAAGCAATAGTTTCAAGGGGTACAATTTATGAAACGCTGTAGAAAATAAAACCTCGTAATATTGGTGTTTTTACGTTCCCAACGTTTCGTATCAAACAAGACAAAAATGCTTGTTTTTCTCATAAATACGTTGAAAAATAACAAATATAAACTCCAACAAGGTGTTCCACTTTCGCAACAACGCAAAAATCGTTGTTGAAAATAGCTAAAGGAACAGATAGACTGCACCTACATAAATCGTCCCACATCATAAATACTTGCAAAGTTATCCAGGCTCAGGCATCACCTCCATCTGATTATTAGCTTCTCTGCTGTATGGAACTATCTATGATCGCACAAATATCGAGCTAATATCATTCTATCAAATCTTACAGGCATAAGTTCATATTTCAAAAAAATCGGAGCTGCAGCAGTTACAACTCCGATTTTATAGTATTCTCGTGTTTCTTCTTAGCAAACTTTTCTGTCTTATCCCTTTACGGTCAGCAAATTACAGTTGTAATATAGCCACCTATCATCCTCGTTATCGCAGGAAACAAGCTCACCGTCCTCATAGGAAATATAGTTATCCCACACGGTAGCAGTACAGTTCCATGAATTAAGAAGGTACATATTCTTGCCTGTTGCACTGATTGACGTGTCCATATATGCTTTATTTCCGTATACGCTGAAGTTCTGTCCCCAGCCGTCCACAACCTGATTGGATTCAAATGCCCTTGTAATCTTATCACAGCCGTTGCGATAGCCCACACAATTTCGCAGTATTACGTCGTTTCCCTTAACATTCACGAAACTCTTTGAGGAATTTTCACCACTCATGCCCGTGCCGTCAAAGATGCAATTCTCAATAATCGTACCTATTGTGTACTCTTTAACATCAATATGCTCCGCAGCCACATTCGGACCGAGTTTACACCCTGTAATCGTGTTGTAATGGCAATCAAAGCCGTATCCTGTTGTACTTTTAGCACTACCAACGTATATCGCTTCGCCATAGCCGGGAGATACCACACCTGTATCGTGAACGAAACAGTTTTCAGCAGTGTTGTAGGAGCTGTCATCACGGAAATGAATACCCTCTGCGCCAATGTTGTAGACCTCGCAATTGCGGATAATCGTATGGCTTGAATTATCAAGAATGATCCCTTTGCCTGCGTTCGTGATAATTAAATCACTGATTTCCCACCAGTCGCCTGTAATCGTGAGGGCGTAGTTGCTTGCGGTTGTTGTTCCTGAAATGATAGCAGGATTGTCTGCATTAAGTGAGCGCAGTTTTATTGGTGCAGCCTCCATGCCATCAGCTTCACCTGTAAACATGCGACCCTTTGGAGTTGAGCCACTGTAGATATATTCGCCGGGAGCAAGTACAATTTCATCGCCCGACTTTGCGTTTGCAAGTGCTGTTTTCAGTTCTTCAGTATTGGTGACAAGTATTTGCTCAGAGGGTGCAGCTTTATTTAACAGCAGCCTCCGCATCAGGCACATATCAAATACATCGATAACATCATCCTCGCAGAGATCACCGGCTTTCCAATCCGTTAGCGTTGCACCGGGTACAGAGAGCAGCCACTTTTGCATCATCACAAGGTCAGCAACGGTCAAATTGCCATCAGCATTTACATCGCCTGCTATTCTCTCTTGTTTCAGATTATCGTCGATAACCTTTAAGAGTGAATATTCATCGGTTGTATCCTGCGACAATTCCCATATCATGATACCGCCATAATCAGATGCAAGTCTGCATTTTTCGGCAATCGTTTCAGCACCGTTGTAGGCAACTCCGTTATAGCTGTCAAGGTTATAATAATCGAGATTATCTGCGATTATATCCTTATACGGAACATACGAACCCCAATCGAGACTGCCGTCAGATGAATAACCTCTGCCGTAAAAAGGTACACCAAGCACAAGTTTATCCTTTGAAATGTTCTTCTCCTCATTGAAGAAATTCAGCGATTTTATAGCGAAATCCATATCAGCGTGAGAAGTTTTGCTTTCGTCGTTATCGTAAGCCATAACATTGACGAAATCAAATTTTGCAAATGTTTCGTCCGAAACTCCGTAAGCTACCCACTGTGCCGTTGCTGTGGAAAGCTCATAATCCTTCTCGTTGCAAAGTTCACGAAGTGAGTCCACCCAGTCGCCGTAATACTTCCAGACAGCGTTGGCTGAATTCAGCTCAATGTCAAGATCAATTCCGTCAAGACTGAATTTTTCACAGAAATTTATAATCTTATCATTGAACTCAGACATCTCCTGGAACGTGTCTATGTAGTCGAAGTAATTGTCGCAACCTCCTGCACCGCCGAGCGCAGCCATAACCTTTACATCGTTATCATGTGCCTTTTCAACGATTTTCGTAAACTCGCTGTCGGGAATCCAGCACGAAATATCGCCTTTGTCATTCGGGTTGCAGAAAGCGATATTCAGGTGTGTGAGATTACCAAAATCAAGCGTTGTATATGCACTGTAAGACCAGTCTGGCAGGTAGCCTACAATTCTCGAAGAAGATGAGCTTGACGTATCGCTCACCGCCTGTGCAGGAATTATGAAATTCAACTGCAATGCCGATACCGCAAGTATCGCCGTTAAAACTTTCTTTATGAACATATCGCACCTCCAAATCAAGTTACCTCTATTATACAAGATTTTCGCTAAAAAATCAATAATGCTGAGGGCTTATGTTGGTGGAAAATCAATTTTTTCACTCAATATTCATGGAGTTACCAATCTCAATTGTAAACATTCTATGAACTTTTGTGATTTTCTTTCCCAAAAACGCAATTTTCTTATTAGGTATATAGAGGGGTATTGCAGCCCAAGTCGCAAAGCTCCAATTCCTCTAACGGAGAGAGGAAAAATCAAGAGCCGACAGGCTCAAATTGAATTTGCACCCGAAGGGGGCAAATCAAACCCAGCAAGCACGGCATCTCCGCATTACAGTTTCGGAAAACTGAATGCTTCAATGCAGATTGCTTGTCAGAGGGCTGCCGCCCCTAAAACCCCGAATGAAAGGAGAGAGAAAAATAGCAAAAAAAACAGAGAAAGACATACATAATCGCTATATGCAAATACGATTAACGCAAGAGGAATATGAAGCTATCGAGAGGAAGTTTCAGAACAGCGGTTTGAAGTCACGGAGCAAGTTTATCAGGACATTGATTTTTGAGGGCATCATCGTTCATATCAGCGAGGACGAGCTAAGGAAAATTTATCGTCTTGTAAACAATATTGCAAGCAATGTAAATCAGATAGCCGTGAGGGTGAACACCACAGGCAATGTTTATGCTGAGGACATAGCCGAGATCAAGGAGGGATTGCAGAAGATTTGGCAGCCACTAAGATATTTCCAATCACAGCTACAGAAGCTAAAGCATTAGCCTATATCGCCAACCCCGAAAAGACCGATAACGGCAGACTCATTTTTACATCAGGGTGCAGCGATGATCCGTATCAGGCAAGCAGAGATTTTGAGGAAGTCCGACGAAACGGAACAGGCTTGAATACTGTTCTGTCTCAGCACTTCATACAGAGATTTTCACCTGGAGAGATCACACCCGAAAGGGCTTTGGAGATCGGCAAGGAATTATGCGAGAAATTTCTTAAAGGCGAGTATCAGTATTTTCTTGCAGTACATACCGACAAAGCAAGCGTTCATCTGCACTGCATTTTTAATAACGTGAATATGTTTGACGGACGTACTTTTGAAACGCATGAGAACAGGAGAACCACTCAAAAAGATCGCTCTTTTCAGAAGCTCCGTGACCTATCTGATGAGATATGCAAACGGCATTTTCTATCGGTTATAGCAAGGGCAAGAGCTATTGGGAGTGGGATATGAATCGTCAGGGTGTATCGTGGAAAGCGAAGCTGAAATATGCTATCGACCAAGTTGTAAAAGAGAGCGATAACTTTGAGGATTTTTTTGAAAAATGCAAGGCTCACGGCATACTTGTTGAGTATAACCCTAAACATAAAATTGACCTTAAATTTATGCTTGCCGAACAGAGGGAGCGAAATCCAAGAGCGAAATTCACCAGAGCGCGGACATTAGGCTGGTACTATGAGACGGAGCAGATACGCAGACGAATTGATGAATACAAGGGCGGTATGATATATACTCCGAGGACGAAAATCAGGCAGACAGTATCAGCTCAGGTGCAGGAAAATAAGTTTATCCGTGACAGCATCAGCCGAGGTAATATGAAAGTTGCGAGCATAGCAAAAAATATCATTACGCAGTATGGAATTGAGCCGGAAGAATTATCTAATGCTGCTCTTGCTGCCTTTGCCAAAAAGGGAAAATTAGCCGATGAACTGAACACGCTCAAAACGCAGATCGAAGACTTGACGGCACAGCTCAAGGTTTTGAAAAAATACCGCAAGGTCAAGGGTGTGGCTGCGGAGCTGAAAACCCTCAGCGGACGGCAGGCTCAGAAGTATCGGAAAGAGCATAGCTCCGAGCTGAATGATTATGGGAATTGCAGACAACAGATCTTAGAATGGTATTCGTCAGGACATATCCCCTCAGTCGAGCAAATGGAGCAAAAAATAAACGCTCTCAGGCGAGAGCGTTCACAGAAAAATGAGGAGTATATGGCTGTAAAGCAGAAGTCCGGGGACTTAGCAAAAGCACAGCGAGATATTGAGGAATACCTCAGAAACGAGCGTAAGGCTCAGGAGCAAAATCGCAAGCGTAAAAAGAATGGGGATTTGGAGTGACAGCTTAAAGATTGTACGAACGTACTCTTGTTACCTCAATAGAATCGGCGGTTATTTCTAACTCACCATAAGTATCTGGTCCATTTTCCATACAAAAGGTTAAGGTATTTCCTGAGATCTTTTGAGTAAGAATGCCTGCATTAGACAGTGGAAAAATATCTGATAATTTATAAGTAGCATTATGAAATGTCAGTACAATATCACTGTTGGTAAAGTCGCTTTCTTTATAATCCTTCTGCATAAAATCACAAAAATTACAGTGCAGTATTACATTTTCTGATTGGCATTCAAGTCCTCTTATAATACTGTCGTGAAAATAGTATTTATTATTGAGTTCGTCAAGTGTCACTCATTATTCACCTCTTTAGAGTAGAGTTACGGCTTAATATTATACAGGCGCTTAATGTCACGATCGTATACGCAATCGGGTGCAATGATGCCTTCTGTTATTTCCCAATTGTAAGTTCGACATAGCAAAGCTATAAAATTATCATTCTCAAAATCGTACCTATCTTCAATATCGCCTATTTGTTTTTGAAGTTCTTGAAAGCTGTCAACTTTCCCTGAAAGATAAGTGTCATATTTATAGTATTCAATTTCTAAAATCATAATTATCCTCCANNTTGATGNCNNATNGTATTCCTCCAAAGCCGTGAGAAGTAATTGTTTGATCGTCATGCCGTTTTCCTGAGCATAAGCCTTGATCGCATCGCCCTCACCTTTAGGAACATTGAAGCGGATATAATCGTAATTTTTCTTGATATATTCCGCATCAGGCGATTTCTTTTTGACAGCCTTNTTTGTGCAGTCTTTGCAGTANTTCNNTGAACCCGAAGCAACAATATACGGCTTATTGCATATCGGACAGATCTGCTCACTTCCAAGCGGAACGGACGTGCCGGACTTCTTCTTCTCAGCGTATGCACGGTTACGGTTGACCTGAGCTTTGTCACGGCAGTACATACAATATTTTGCACGGTTGGACTTGCTCTGAAACTCCATTCCGCACATCTCACACTTATGCGTAAACAAGCGTATTCCCCCTTGTAATGATCTTTTCTTTATTCTATCATATATTAGGCATAAAGTCAAGCATAATGATAAATTTGTGAAAATGACACTGGGGAAAGTCCGAAAAGTGCTGTCCAATTGCTGCACTCCTACAAAAATCATTTTCTTCCGAAAATTATACTTGACTTTAGACTTAAATCATAGTATAATAAAATCACAACGAAACACCACAAACCACAGACCACGAAAGAGAGGTAAATCCTATGTTAAACAAGTTCTTAGTATCGGGCAGAATGACCGCTGATCCCGAAATTCAGACTAAAGGCGAGAACCGTTACTGCAAGTTCTCTATCGCTTGCGACCGCCCCAAGCGTAAGGGCGTGGACAAAGCCGAGGTTGACTTCTTCAACTGCATCACCTGGAACCGCAATGCTGATGTTGTTGTCGATTGGTTCGGCAAGGGCGATATGGTGACACTCGTTGGCACTGTTCACATCAACCGCTATGAAAAGAACGGTCAGAAGTGTTCTTCCACAAAAGTTAAAGTCGAGGAAATTCATTTCTCAGGCGGTAAGAAGAAGCAGACCGAGGACGAATATGACTCAGCATTCAGCGGAGCAGACACACTTTTCTAAAAAAATCAGGAGGTAATCGAAATGGACACCACAATCATTGCTATTTCTAATCAGAAAGGCGGAGTCAGCAAGACCACAACCGCCTACAACCTGGGAGCTGCACTCTCCCTGAAACACGACAAAAAGGTGCTTCTTGTGGACATTGATCCGCAGGCTAACCTNAGCGAATATCTGAGCTACGAGTCGGANGAAAANNCGNNCATGACACAGNTCATNATGACCGCCTGCACAGGCAATGCGATCACTGCTGATATGGTTTATCCTGCTATCCGTCATTGTGAGCCTGCCAATGTAGACTACATTCCTGCCGACATCAACCTTGCAAGCACCGAAACCCTTATGTCAGCGACACTTTCAAGGGAGACGATTCTTCGCAGAATACTTTCCGAGGACGTAATCTACAGTTATGACTTTGTACTGATCGACTGCCTGCCGTCACTCAGCACACTCCTTATCAATGCTCTCACGGCTGCCGACAAAGTGCTGATACCTGTACAGACACAGAAATTCAGCATGGACGGCTTACAGGCTCTTGAAGCACTTTATCAGCAGATCAAGGTCAATATCAACCCCAAGCTGAATATGATTGGAGTGTTACCGACAATGGTAGACAGAACAAAAGTCAGCAAAGCATCGCTTGACGCTCTCAGCGAGAAGTACGGCTCTGCGCTCTTTGAGACGAGCATCAGCAAGTCCGTCGAAGCTGCCAAAAGCTCTGAAAACAGACTTCCGCTTTGCATGAACAGCAGTAAGTTAGGCAACGAATATGAGAAATTAGCAATGGAGGTGCTTTCGAGATGTTAAAAACTCCTGAATTAGCGATGAATCCCAATAAAAAGGTAAAGACTGAGTGCTTCGGCGAGATCAGAGAGTGGGACAGCCGTGAAGAAGCCAAAGATTTCTTCCTTGAAGCGATGATGAACAGCGAGGGTGAGGAACACGAACGTTACTCTGCCGTGTATATTCAGATTATGAATGGTCTGAGCTTCTGCACCGATTGTGAGGAGGGGCAGTAATGTCGGACAAGTTCAATACGGAGACTATGCCGTGGCTTTTTACTCCGCACAGCGAGGGCGAGCTTGATGAATACTTTTCAGCAGACCACACGAAAACCGTTGCAGCCACATCAAAAGAGATCATCGCAGTACTTTCCGAGAGCCGTGACAGGCTCTCAGGAGAGATCTGCTACAAATTCAACTATAATCAGCGCCGTTATAAGCTCACGCTTCTGAGATTTGCGGATGTGATCGTCAGAGCTGATGTGACGATCAAGCAAATCAAGTCAGCATTTATGAAGTCCGAAATGGAGAACCGTGAGCTGAGAAAACAAATTCGTGAGTTAGAAAGGAAGATGAACAATGACAGCACCGCAGTTTGATTTGGGAGCTATGCTTTCCACGCCGACAGCTATGATAAATTCCATACAGCAGATACCCTGCGATCAGCTTCACCCATACCATAATCACAAGTTTGAGATGTACTCAGGCGAGAGACTTGACGATATGATTGCAAGTATCAAGGAGAATGGTGTGCTGTCTCCTATCATCGTTCAGCCTGCCGATAATGGATATGAGATCCTGATCGGTCATAATCGCTGGAACTCTTCAAAGCTTGCAGGACTGAACACCGTTCCGGCTATCGTCAAGACGGGATTGACCGAGGAAGAAGCTCAGACATACGTTATAGAATCGAACGTTATTCAGCGTGGTTTCGATAATCTACGCATTTCCGAACAGGCGGAGGTTATCGCTCTCCGACATAACGAAATGTTCTCTCAGGGCAAGAGGAATGATATTATCAGGGAACTTGCATTGCTTGAAGATCCGACTACTGAACCCGATATTGGAACTTTGACTCCAGTGGCGTCAAAGTTGGACAGCGGAAAAGAAGTCGGTGCTGAGTACGGATTAAGCAAGGGTACTGTTATTCGCCTTATCCGCATTAACAAGCTGATTGACGAACTGAAAGTCCTTGTGGACAGCGGAAATCTTGCTATCAGGGCAGGAGTTGAGCTTTCTTTCCTTTCAGAAGATACGCAGTCTATTGTTGCCGAATGTGCTGAGGACAGCAAGATCGACATTAAGACCGCTAAGAAGCTCCGTGAAGCTGCCGACAACGAGGGCAATATTGCTCCCGATACCGTTCACAGCATCATCTACGGCGAAGATACTGCATCAAAGCCAAAACCCAAGAGCGTGAAAATCAATAATGATACCTACACCAAATATTTCAGCGAGGGTGCTAAGGCTAAGGAAATTACGGAAACAATCGAAAAGGCGCTTGCGTTTTATTTTGCCAATATGAGCGAGGACGAATGANGATAGGTTTGNTTGANGNTGACGGACACCNTTATCCTNATCTGCCATTGNTGNAGCTGNCAGCCTGGCACAAGACTCAGGGTGACAGCGTGGAGTGGTACGAACCAATGATAAACGAACACCTTGACATAGTATATATGTCAAAGGTGTTCAGCTTCACCGAGGACTATCCCTACCCGATCAATGCAGATAAGGTTATCAAGGGCGGCAGCGGTTATGCTATAAGGCTTGTGGACGGCAAAGAGATATACAATAAATCAGCAGACAATGATCTGCCCTATGAGATAGAGCATATATATCCCGATTATAGTCTTTATCCTGAATTGACGAAAGACACAGCCTACGGCTTCTTGACAAGAGGTTGTCCGAGAGGGTGCGACTTCTGTCATGTAGCGAGTAAAGAGGGCAAATGCTCTGTGAAAGTAGCAGATTTGTCGGAATTTTGGCAAGGTCAGAAGAATATCGTGCTTTGCGATCCGAATATTTTAGCCTGTCCCGAATGGAAAGAACTGTTACAGCAGCTCATCGACAGCAAGGCTTATGTTGACATCAATCAAGGTCTTGACATTCGTTTAATGACGGAAGAAAAAGCGGAGATGATAAGTAAACTCAAAGTCAAGGCGGTTCATTTTGCCTGGGACAGATACGAGGATAAAGACCTCATTATCCCGAAATTCCAGATGTTCAAGGATATTACCAAGTGGGGTTACAGAAAGCTCTCCGTTTACGTCTTGACAAATTTTAATACCACCTTTGAACANGACTTAGAGCGAGTGTACACGCTNAGGGATATGGGGTATGATCCGTATATTATGGTTTATGACAAGGCACATACNACAGGACGGGATAATGTCAGACGGTTACAGCGTTGGGTGAATAACCGCATTATTTTCCGCACAGTATCAACCTTTGAGGAATACATAGGATAGAGAGGTTATGATTATGAAAGAGATCACAGTAAAGGAGCTTGACACTATGCTCCGCAAGCTGGGCATCGNNATCAAAGAAATGGTAGAAGTCACCGAATATGACAGATATGAGGACTGGTCCTGCATTAAGGACTTTGANAAAATNACCGATCCNGATGAATTGCAGCTCCTTGACGAGTANCAGACTGTTATGCGCCATTTGTGCGACATTTACTATACGCTCCTGTATCAGCAGCGTGAGATCATCGGAGAGGGTGTGCTGTCGTTCAATGCTCAGGGNTACTATGAGGACAAGTACCATGAATATCATTGCGGAGACNGCATCGAGTATTATTTCTACGATGATTGGGACGAGAAATACAANTGGCGGACAAGCCGTATCGAGCATAACGGAAATCGTTACTATATTGTAGGCAANCCGAACGTAGNGCTTANCGGCNTACGNGTAAGNCANAGAAAGAGATAANTAACTCATAACAGGAGGATATGAAAATGAANAATATTATTACAGCGATTATGGTTACNGCACTTGCAGTCAGNTCAGGGCTTACTGCTCANGCTGCCGAGAACCTTGACCGTGANTACATTGAAGCTGAGATTTGGGAAGATATGTGGAACGGCAAGGGTGATAACGGACTTGACTTCCCCGAAGCATCATATAAGCATCATCTTCTCGACAAGTGGCTTGACGAGAATTACGGCTCTGATGATTATGATTGGTCTGAAATCGGTGAGTTAAGGTATGAATACAAGGACTATTACCGTCACCTGATCGAAGATTGGGATTTTGAGGACGATGAAAACGGCGGTTGGACGATCAGCACCGAGGACAATCATTATAGTTTCTTTATGCTTAACGGCAATTGGCAGATGATCGACCAGAACGGCGATACCGTTGACACATTTCCGCCGTTTAGTACATTAGAGGAAGATGAAGCTGAAACCACAGGCAATTTCAAGATAAACGATGACGGAGAGGATTCTCCGAGAGTGAAAGGCAAGGTCACAGGACGAACAGAAGCGGCTTCTGAGAGCGTAGCAGCCGAGGACAATGAAGTTACCGCAGGCAGCTCTGCAAACGCTTCTGAGGGCGATTCTAAGCGTTCTGAAACCAATCCTTTGCNTATNATTGCAGGAGTGGCTNCCGTTGCAGGAATTNGCNGNNCAGGCTATTACTTNNTGAAGAAACGGAAGTGATACTTATGATTTTTCAGAGCAAAACTTTGATTAACGGCGCTCCTGCTTGGGAGCTTGATACTGATACACAAACAGTCAGACACATCAATCCCAAGACGGCAAAAGTTGAGCGATATGTATTTCACACCGACCACATCAAATATCATCTGAACTTTGTCGAGGAGTATCATCCTGAACGTTTGCAGAGACTTGTGGACGAGGGCGAAATATACAAGTACCTTGACGAGCTTGATATTAAAATTACAGACGCATTAAACATTCAGACCGAGAAGTTTATGCAGAGCAGTAAGGAGTATCAGATCGCTAATGCTGTCAGCGATCATTACAAAATCGAAAGAATCGGCAATATGTTACGTGAACAGGCAAAAGAAAGTGTATTCGATGCAATGGTATATGTCTGAGGGGAGGTGTGCATATGTTTTGCGGAAATTGCTATAACGAGATACCCAAAGGCAAAAACTATTTCAAGCATCAGGCTTCAAACCAGTGCTTCTGCTCCCTGAACTGCATGAATGATTGGCTCATTTACTGTAAGGCAGTTACGCTTGAAACGAGTGAGGACAAATCGGAGGACGAAAAAAATACTGAGGAGTAGGCAATAAAAAACGGTCAGCCGTGTGATACGGTTGACCGTTGGTGAGTCTAATGACAACATATAAATCAGAACTTATTTTCCCATATAACTATCTAACAAACACTTTATATATGATGGTGTCACAGGTACATCAGAATCGAAAAATGGATACTCCAAATTAATTCTTTTATCATCTGACAAAATATGAATTCTTTTGGATTTCGTATTATTCGTCCGAATAAACCAGAAGAATATTTGACCACCGTATTGAATTTTTCTTTTTCCTTTTTTGGATACCATTCTATACCACCTACAAATCTTAATTTATTCTACTAAGTTTCTTTTAATTCTATCACATCGAGCAGAAAAAGTCAATCATCTGAAATCTTTTTTCACAGCCTTTTCATTGAATTACACCCCGAATTATGCTATAATAGTAAGTAAGCAGATCGGAGGTGAAAGCAATGGAAAAGAAAGAACCTATTATTGACCGTGCATTATACAAGAAAATCAAATCAATGGACAGAGAAACAATGAATAACTTTGTACAGAATGTGTATCAGCAAGTCTATAAAGCTGCTGAATCTCACAGCATTAATTATGATAAGCTGAGGGCAGANCTGAGCTGGATCAAGGGCATCGGAGAAAGCCGTCTGAACGAGATAATGTCAGTCATTGACAAGCATATTGAATTAGTAAACGATGAATAGGAGGTAAACCTTGACTGTTGAAACAAAAGAGGTAGTTACTACGATCGCCTATATGATAGGCGTGAGAAAATCAGCGTTGGAGAGCAGTTATTCCGAATGTTCGGAAACTCTTGAAAAACTCTATGCCGACAAAGAAGCTACCGTTATACGATATTTATGCAAGCTGCGAACCGTTCTCATGCAGAAATTTAAAAGAACGGATACTGCTATACGTTTTGAATTGAAAAATCTCACTTCTCTTGATTGGTATGACCATGATAATATCAAGCAGCTTGAAAAATGGGGATTTGAGATCATTCATGTAAATTACCGAGCCGAGAAGTATATGCAGGACTTCACACGGCTCATTAATGAAAATATTGACAAATGCTCCCGATTGTTTTACGATTGGATAAATTGGGAATACATACGGGATCTGTTCTTTGTGCCGAAATACAATAACCCGAATGTTATGCGGGACGAGTTCACAAAGTATATGTCAAATATTGAGAATTATCCATTTCAGATGTATATTCACTGGCNGCCGGCAGAGCTGGGGAGCATCGTATATTCAGANCGAAAGTTTCTGAAAATCATCTATGCTCAGCATGATGACATCTTCACCGACTATACCAAATANCGTGATGCTGCCGATGAAACGAAGGATAANATATACAATTTTATTGACAGCTCNANNAAAACAGCGATTGCTGTTGATTGTGAAAATTCNGATGTATTNAAGCTGTTCAGNGTTCTGAAAGGCTTGAATCAGGACGAGCTATCCAAAATTGAGAAAATNACGCTGTATGACGATAGCAACACAACAAGCGGTTGGGANTGGCTCTCNCANTTTACGCATATCCCTGTTGAGCATATTGAGATTGAACGTGTGACCAATCGCAAATCGCTTGTTGATGTACGAATGACAGCGAGTGTTGTCACAGATTTCTATCGTGACGGTATAACATCATTTATCATTGTATCAAGTGACTCCGATTTTTGGGGACTGATTGAGAGTCTGCCGAATGCTAACTTCCTCGTTATGTACGAATATGAGAAGTGCGGAACGGCGATCAAGTCTGCCCTCACACAGCATGGCATTTATTATTGTGCCATTGACGATTTCTGTACCGCAGGCACAGAGGAATTGAAAAAAGCCGTCCTCTTTGCAGAGCTTGAAAAGCATCTGCCTACACTCTATGGGGAAAGTCCGTTGGAGCTTACCCATAAAATCTATGAAGCTACACGGGTAACGGCTACTATGAAAGAAATGGAGAATTTCTGCAATCGGTATGTCAAGACCTTGAAGCTGAAAGTCAGCTCCGAGGGGAAATTCGTGATTGAGATACAGAAATAACGGAAAAAACGGTCAATTGCTTTGAACGCAGTTGACCGTTTCTTATCTTTAATTGAACTTTTATCTTCTCGTTACCTGACAATGTTAAAGTTGCTTATCTGAAACTAATCGTGCAGATACTGTGAAAAGTAAGAATTATAAATTCTTAACAATGTTATTTTTGTCTTATCGTAACATTGCAGGTGTCACCGTTCATTTCGCCGACCTCAATGACAATACCTGTATCTATAGTTTGTTGCCCGTTGGCATCATACCAATTAAAACCAAGAATATTGCTATCAATAGTATCGCCTGAGTGATAAAGATTGTCACCCTCAACATCATCGATGATTCGTAGATAACGGCGTCCTTTATCACTGTCAGTAAATTCCGAACCGCTGCCGTACTTATAGCCTACCCATGTACCATGATCATAAAGAGATGTCTCAGCGTGATAGACTCTTACACCTTCACCAGCCTTTACCCACCATGACGGTTGGCTGTTATTTCCGGTAGGAGTGGTATATTCCAGAATCATGTACTCTGAATGATAGTTATTCAAATCGTTGTATGGTATCAGCACGCAGTTGCTTTGTTCGCCCTGTGCATTGTTAAGTGTATAGGTAACAGAACTCTGTGAACCGTCATAGATCTGAATCTGCTGATCAGTGTACCAGCCAAGCTGTAGTTTTGATACTGCGCCAAAATCGGTAGATGCATCAGTATCCATAAGTTCAATGCCTGCCATTCCGTGCATTCCCTCACTGTCGGAAGGATTTGTGAATAAGTAATAGTCGGGAATTCCCATACAGTGTCCCATTTCATGGAGATACGTACTGTTAAAATTACTGTAATCTGTCAATGAGTTTATCTGCGCATTTCCTGTGATGATATGGCCTACACGCTTTCCGTCAACATAGTATTGATCCTGATCAACTGGACCTGCGCACGGCCACCAATGGTCATCTCCTGCTTTTGCCGGAACGGTCAGCAGCGTAGTATCAATATAGCCGTCACCGTTACCGTCAAACTGTGAAAAGTCTTCCGAATCCTTGAAAGCCTCATAGCATTCCTGAGTTATAAGGAACTTATTTTCGTTATAGTAAGTCTGATTATTGTTAGTAGTGTAGCGGAAAACCTTTCCTTTAAGGTTCATTGCACCTTTGGAAGAACGCTTGAAAAATGCACTCATACTATCGAAAGGATAGTTCGCATCATTTTTATCTTCTGCACCGAAAGCTATCTCATAGATTTCTTCTTCAGACGGTGCATAGTCATATTTGCAGTCAGGGAAGTCAATATAGAATATCACCAGGTTTGCATCACCCTGTGATGGGAGAAATGCCTTGACATCATTAATAGGTGCAGAAATAAACTCGTCTGAACCGATCGGAGGATCTGGCTCCTTTGATACAAGCGCTCTTTTCATAAGGCACAGGTCAAACACATCAAGTCTGTCGTCCTCGCACAGATCTCCAGCTTTCCAATCGGCAAGATGTGTGTCTGGAACAGTAAGCAGCCATTTTTGAAGCAGCACTACATCGGAGACATTAAATTGACCGTCTGCATTAACATCTCCCATAATCCTTTGACTCACATGAGAATTTTCAATAAGAGTGAGATTGTTGACAGTGATAACGTGATGTCCTTGCTTGGTTAATGAGATAGAAATTTTATCTCCCACTTCGTAATGTGAAAGATTTTTCGTCTCATCGTTGCCATAGTGAGTCTTGTCATATGTATAAGTTCCATGCTCTGCAAAAGTTACATACCCTTCACCAATGCCTGTAATTGTATCTGTAAAATTCTCTGATACTGTAGGCTCTATAGGTACATTTGTAAGAACAAAGCGTCCCTCCTCATCTTTTATCTGAGACCACATATATCTCAGCATCCAGCCGTCAAAATCTGTAATTTTAGCTGCTGAACCAGCCATCATAAGAGAATTTTCTCCGCCGGGGAATTCTCCGGGAGGGAATCCATCACTTTCGCCTTCTCCACCATAGAAATCAGTCATTCCGAATCCGTGACCAAGTTCATGTTCCAGAACATGTATCCCATCACCGTTCAACATATTCAGATATGCATTGTCAGAAAGTCTTTGTCCCCAGTCTCCTCCGCAGCCGCCAATGGATGGGAAACCTTGAGTAGCCCAAAGGTACATATCAAATCTCTTGTCAAGACCACCCGGATACTGATACGATTGGTCAGCGAAATGGTCAAATCTTGAAAGCTCCGAGGGTGCAAGCGGAAGTTTATCGGGAATTGTTTCATAACCATTTGAAGTGTCATACTGCGAATCGTAATACTCTGTTTCGGTATAAACCACTTCATCATCATGCAGATCGAGCAGACAGTTCTTATCAATGACAGCCCAGCCCACGATGTTTACGTCTATATGGTCGTAAGGCCAGTTTTCGTAACCTACAAGCCATTTTGCCCATCCATTGATGCTGTCGCTGACAAGCGTTTCAAACTGCTTTCTCTGCTCATAGGTAACCGTTTTATAGGACTGCCACCTTACAACATAATTGATCGTACCATTTCCTGCAACTATCTGGTCAAAGAGTGTATTATAGCGAGCGGTAGACTGTTCCTTGACAATTCGGTTATTCCATATCCAGTCGGCGGCATACTTGTATTCTTGTGGAAAGCCTGAAAAGTCAAGCGTATCAGCAGCGTAAACAGTCAGTGTGTCATTGCTGAAATCTGCGGCTGGCAATGACGAAAACGCCGAGATTCCGAATGCAATGCTTAAAACCGCCGCTGAAATGCGGCTATATAAATGTTTCCTCATAAAAATTCTCCTTTGATATATATCACTACTATTGCAAGCTATCCATTAATGCTGACATAAAACCCTGCTGTCTGCGTCATTCTTTTCACCATACGGTGATATAACTTTGTGTTTATTTACTTTGAT
>WFLZ01000334.1 GCA_009177225.1 Clostridia bacterium | reverse complement strand
TCTTTCAAGGTAAGAGGTGCATACTATAAGATGTCACAGCTTTCCGAAGAAGAAAAGGAACTTGGAGTTATTGCGTGTTCAGCCGGAAATCATGCACAGGGCGTGGCACTTGCTGCTGCAAAAAACGGTATAAATTCAATAATATGTCTGCCGGACGGAGCTCCCATTTCAAAAGTAGAGGCTACAAAGAGTTATGGTGCGGAAGTATGCCTTGTAAAAGGCGTTTACGATGACGCTTATGCGGAGGCTCTCAGACAGCGTGACGAAAACGGCTATACTTTTATTCATCCGTTTGACGACGAAAATGTTATTGCCGGACAAGGTACTATAGGTCTTGAACTCCTTGAACAGCTTCCCGAAATGGACGCTGTAATAGTTCCCGTAGGTGGAGGAGGACTTATTTCGGGCGTTGCATATGCCATAAAGAGTCTTAATCCCGATATCAAGGTATACGGCGTACAGGCTTCCGGAGCTCCGAGTATGTTTAATTCTATTCATGACCATAAGATAGAGTGTCTGGACAGTGTTTCCACTATTGCCGACGGTATAGCAGTAAAAGAACCGGGCGAAAATACATTTAAATACGTTTCGGATTATGTTGACGATATCGTTACAGTTACCGACGATGAGATTTCTGCCGCTATACTGGCACTTATGGAAAAACAGAAACTTGTCACCGAAGGTGCGGGGGCTGTTTCGGTTGCGGCTGCTATGTTCAATAAAGTTCCGGTAAAGAATAAAAAAGTTGTTTGTCTGCTTTCGGGTGGAAATATCGACGTTACTATACTTTCAAGAGTTATAAAGCGTGGTCTGCTCATGACAGGCAGAACCTGCTCGCTGAATATCGAACTCATTGACAAACCCGGTCAGCTTATGGACGTTTCAAGAATTATTGCCGAAGCTGGTGGAAATGTTATCTCAATTCACCATGAACGTGCTAACGAGGGTTCAGCTGTAAACGGCTGTTATCTCAGAATAGTTCTTGAAACACGTAACTACAATCATATTGACGAAATCAGAAATGCTCTGAAAAACAGTGGTTTTAAAATCGTTAATGACTGAAAAAAACAGGAGGTTATAAAAATGACTAAAATTCATACAGAAAAAGCACCGGNTGCCGTAGGNCCTTNCTCACAGGCAGTAGTTNCCNGTGGAATGGTTTNCNCTNCCGGACAGNTTGCAATAAATCCGGTTACAAATACNATTGAGGCAGTTACTATTCAGGAACAGACAGAACAGATTATGCAGAATCTCAAAGCTGTGCTTGAAGCATCGGGTTCTTCATTTGAAAAAGCTGTAAAGACTACCTGTTTTCTTGCAGATATGAACGACTTTGCCGCATTCAATGAGATTTACGGCAAATATTTTACTTCACTTCCGGCAAGAAGCTGTGTTGCTGTAAAGACACTTCCCAAGAATGTACTTGCAGAAGTTGAGGTTATTGCAGAAATCGGCGAATAATTGTGAATAAGGGCGGNNTGTGACCGCCCGTTACCGANNAAAAGGAGTNTATACATGAAATTNCATGAATTACAGGAGAANATCCTGAAACTGAAAAAAGAAACGAATACCGTTATTCTTGCACACAGCTATCAGGCAAGGGAAATAGTTGAAATAGCTGACTTTACAGGCGACAGCTATAAACTAAGTGTTGACGCAAAGGGCGTTGACGCTGACAATATACTTTTCTGTGGAGTTCATTTCATGGCTGAAACTGCAAAAATGCTTGCACCTCAGAAACGTGTTTTTCTTGCAAATAAAAACGCCGGTTGTCCTATGGCTGAACAGATGGACGCTGAAATGATTTGTATGCTTAAGGAAAGAGAACCTGACAGAACTGTTGTGGCTTATATCAATACAACGGCTTCATTGAAAACGGTCTGTGACGTTTGTGTTACGTCGTCAAGTGCCTTGAAAATAGTAAGGGCAATTGACAATGACAAGATTCTTTTTATTCCCGACTGCAATCTCGGTGACTATGTAAAGCGTAGTATTCCGGAAAAAGATATAAAACTCCTTAACGGTGGCTGTCCTACTCATGCAGGAATTACTGTAAAAGAAGTTATGAAAGCTAAGGAAGAACACCCTGACGCTCTTTTTCTTGTTCACCCTGAATGTACACCGGCTGTTGTTGAACTTGCTGATTATGTCGGTTCAACGTCCGGTATCATGGACTATGCTTTGAAATCTGACGCAAAGGAATTTATCATAGGTACTGAAACTTCAATTGCTGAACNTTTGNNGTATGAATGTCCGGAAAAGNAGTTCTANCCNGNAACAAAAGNTATTGTATGTCNTAATATGAAAATTACAACACTCCCCGATGTATATAACTCTCTTAAAGGTATAGAAAGCGGTGAAGCCTTTGAAATTCTTATGGACGACGAACTGATTTTAAAAGCAAGAAAGTGTATAGACGAAATGATAAGACTTGGCGGTTAATATGCAGGAAATCGTTGAAAAGCTTTATAATACGGGAAATCTTTCCGACAGTGAACTTGAATCGCTTCTTGAAACAGACGACGAATGTGCCTTGAATCTTCTGACCGTATACGCCGACGAAACAAGGCAGAAGTATTACGGAAAAAAAGTTTTTTTGCGTGGTCTTATAGAAATTTCAAGCTATTGCAGAAATGACTGTCTTTACTGTGGTATACGCCGCAGCAACGCAAATGCGGAACGTTACAGGCTTAGCCGTGAGGAAATAATGTCATGCTGTGAAAACGGCTATGAACTGGGTTTCCATACATTNNTAATGNAGGGCGGTGAAGATTCATATTTTACAGACGATNTTATGTGTNCGCTTATTNNTGAAATAAANCAGANATATNCTGACTGTGCGGTAACTCTTTCTCTCGGTGAACGCTCCTGCGAAAGTTACAGACGAATGAAAGAAGCAGGTGCAGACCGTTATTTACTGCGTCATGAAACGGCTTCGGAAGAACTTTACAGAAAGTTACACCCGAAAGAAATGAGCCTTGAAAATCGTAAAAAATGTCTTTTTAACCTGCGTAAACTCGGTTATCAGGTTGGTTCAGGGTTTATGGTCGGCGTGCCGTTTCAGACAACGGAAAATATTATTGAAGATTTACGTTTTTTGCAGGAACTCAAACCGCATATGATTGGAATAGGTCCTTTTGTTCCTCACCATGATACTCCTTTTTCAGACGAAAAGGGCGGTACTCTCGGACTTACTCTTAAAATTCTCGGAATACTCCGTCTTATGTTTCCGAAAGTTCTTATTCCGGCAACGACTGCACTCGGTACAATATCACCAGTCGGACGTGAACTTGGTCTGAAAAACGGTTGTAATGTTGTTATGCCTAATCTTTCGCCTGTTGACGTAAGAAAGAAATATGACCTTTATGACAATAAAATCTGTACTGGTGAAGAAGCCGCTGAGTGCAGGATATGTCTACAGAAACGTATTGAATCGGCAGGTTATGAAATAGTTTCCGAACGTGGAGACGCTTTATAGACCTGTATTTCAAAAAAATCCCCCTTTATCAGTTTTTTGGTCTGACAAAGGGGGAGTATTTTATAAATTATTACAGGTCAAATTTTTTCTTGAGTTTTTCAAAGAAACTCTGACGTTTTGCGTAGTTCTTGTCGGATAGAGAAGCCTCAAATTCTCTGAGCAGGTCTTTCTGCTTTTTGGTGAGATTTTTCGGAACTTCAACGTAAATCTTGACATACTGGTTTCCACGTTCTGTACGGTGAATTTTCTTCACGCCTTTGCTTTTCAGACGGAAAACAGTACCTGTCTGAGTTCCCTCGCTGATGTTGTATTTTACGTCGCCGTCTATAGTCGGGACAGTTATTTCAGCACCGAGAACAGCTTCCATATAGGTAACAGGGATATCACAATGTATATCAAATCCCTCACGTTTGAAAATGGGGTGAGACTTTACAGAGACATTTATAAGCAGGTCACCGGAAGGACCACCGTTCACACCGCAGTCTCCCTGACCGCTGAGACGTATTGTCTGTCTGTCGTCTATGCCGGCAGGAATTTCAAAGGAAACTGTTTTCTGTACTCTAAGTCTGCCTGCACCGTGACACTTCTGACATGGATTCTTGATAATTTTTCCCTTGCCTGAACAGTGCGGACATGATTTTGTAGATGACATAGTTCCGAAAGGTGTACGCTGAGCAATCTTTATCGTGCCACGTCCCTGACAGTCGGGGCAGGTTTCTGAACCGGACGCACCGTCTGAACCTGAACCCTTACAGGAGTCACATACGCTCATACGGTTTATCTTTATTTCCTTTTTTATGCCGTTGCAGGCTTCCATAAAGTTTATAAGTACAGATTCCTGAATATCCGAGCCTCTGCGTGGAGCGTTGGCATTTGAGCGTGTACTTCCTCCGCCGAAACCGAAACCACCGAATATATTGTCAAATATATCGCCTAAGTCACCGAAACCGCCCATATCTCCGCTGAAACCGCCCATACCGCCACCGCTGTAGCTCGGGTCAACTCCTGCATGACCGAACTGGTCATAACGTTTTCTTTTATCGGGGTCAGAAAGTACTTCATTAGCTTCGTTTATTTCCTGAAACTTTTCAACGTATGACGGGTCATCAGGGTGCAAATCGGGGTGATTTTCCCTTGCTTTCTTTCTGAAAGCCTTTTTTATTTCGTCGTCGGTAGCACCTTTCTGTATACCGAGAACTTCATAATAATCTCTTTTTTCAGCCATAATACTTCTCCNTTCTGAAGTTATCTATCANNCCATATAAACACCNCANGGGNGAAATATANTTTTCCGCCCTGCGATATNATTTGTATTTTTGAATTAAACTTCTGTAAAATCAGCGTCAACAACGTCGTCGTCAGAAGAACCNTNCTGTTCTGCACTTTCCTTTGTGAACTGTGACGGNTCAATTNCGTCTGCACCGTTCNGATTNGNCTGCTGATAAACCTTTNCAGAAAGGTCATAGAAAGCTTTCTGGAGTTCTTCCTTGAGTGACTTTATTTCGCTTGTATTGTTAGCCTCAATTGCAGACTTGAGAGACGCACACTTGCTTTCGATGTTTGACTTTTCGTCTGCGGAAACCTTGTCACCGAAGTCAGCAAGAGCCTTTTCGCACTGGAACACGAGGTTTTCAGCTTCATTCTTTGTGTCAACTTCCTCACGGCGTTTCTTGTCCTCTGCTGCATACTGTTCTGCTTCCTTTACAGCCTTTTCAATATCGTCCTTGGACATATTTGTTGAAGCTGTGATAGAAATATTCTGTTCCTTGCCTGTGCCTAAGTCCTTAGCGGAAACATGGACAATACCGTTCTGGTCGATATCGAAAGTAACTTCAATCTGGGGGATTCCTCTCGGAGCGGGAGCGATACCGTCAAGACGGAAAGTACCAAGCTGCTTGTTGTCCTTAGCGAACTCACGTTCACCCTGAAGTACATTGATATCAACGGCAGGCTGATTGTCTGCATATGTTGAGAATACCTGTGACTTCTTTGTAGGAATTGTTGTATTTCTTTCAATCATTCTTGTGCATACACCGCCGGCTGTCTCAATACCGAGAGAAAGCGGAGTAACGTCGAGGAGGAGCAGACCGTTCTTAACGTCACCGCCAAGTACACCGCCCTGATATGCAGCACCGAGAGCAACACACTCGTCAGGATTGATGCCTTTGAACGGGTCTTTGCCGATAAGTTTCTTAACAGCTTCCTGAACAGCTGGGATTCTTGAAGAACCACCAACCATAAGAACCTTGCTGAGTTCTGACGCACTGAGACCGCTGTCACTAAGAGCCTGTTTTACAGGTTCCATTGTAGCTTCAACGAGGTCTGCTGTAAGCTCATTGAACTTAGCCTGTGTAAGAGTAAGGTCAAGATGTTTCGGAGTGCCTGTAGCGTCTACAGTGATGAACGGGATATTTATATTTGAAGTTGTTGTTGAAGAAAGTTCAATCTTTGA
The DNA here is from genome assembly GCA_009177225.1 of Clostridia bacterium. GTDB lineage: Bacteria > Bacillota > Clostridia > Oscillospirales > Ruminococcaceae > Ruminococcus. Next base: position 1,980 of record WFLZ01000334.1, on the reverse strand, counting down.
CTTTTCAGCAGCGTCTTTAAGTCTCTGAGCAGCCATCTTGTCGGTTGAGAGGTCAACGCCCTCTGCCTTTTTGAACTCGTCAACCATCCAGTTAATAATTCTCTGGTCGAAATCGTCACCGCCGAGGTGATTGTTACCTGCTGTAGCAAGAACCTGCTGAACGTCTTCACCCATTTCAATAATTGAAACGTCGAAAGTACCACCGCCGAGGTCGTAAACCATAACAGTCTGTTCTTCTTCCTTGTCGATACCGTAGGAAAGAGCTGCGGCAGTAGGTTCGTTGATGATACGCTTTACAGTAAGACCTGCAATCTGTCCTGCGTCCTTTGTAGCCTGTCTCTGTGAGTCTGTGAAGTAAGCGGGAACTGTGATAACAGCTTCTGTAACCGGTTCACCGAGATAAGCTTCAGCGTCAGCCTTGAGCTTCTGGAGAACCATAGCGGAAATTTCCTGAGGAGTATATTTCTTGCCGTCGATTTCAACCTTGTAATCAGAACCCATATGTCTCTTGATAGATGAAACTGTTCTGTCGTGGTTTGTGATTGCCTGTCTCTTTGCAACCTGACCTACAAGTCTTTCACCGTTATTTGTGAAAGCAACAACGGACGGTGTAGTTCTTGCACCCTCGCTGTTAGGGATAACAACAGCGTTACCGCCTTCCATAACAGCTACGCAAGAGTTTGTAGTACCCAAGTCAATACCGATAATTTTTCCCATAATAAATTCCTCCTAAGAAATATAATCTTTATAAGTTTGTGAATTTTTATTATACTGCAACCGCCACCATAGCGGGTCTTATAAGCTTGTCGCCGATTTTATAGCCTTTCTGGAAAACTGTACAGACATGGTTTGAAGCGTAGTCTGTGCCGTCCTGCTGACTGATGGCGTTATGGACGTTAGGGTCAAATTCAGCACCGAGTGCTTCTATTTCCGTAACGTTCATATTATTAAGGAAATTTTTAAGCTGATTGGAAATCATAGTCATACCGTTTTTGAAATTTTCGTCTGAACATTCAAATTCAAGGGAACGTTCAAAGCTGTCGATAACGGGGAGAAGATTTTCAATACACTTTGCAGAAGCGTTGTTGTAAGTTTCTGTTTTTTCCTTTGCTGTTCTCTTACGGTAGTTGTCGTACTCTGCAAAGAGCCTTAAATATTTGTTGTTTGCTTCATTGAGTGCGTCCTCAAGGGCGGCATATTCAGAAGCCGTATCATTGTATTCGCTTACAGCGTCATCTTCGTCAGAAGTTTCCTGCAATGATTCTTCATTGACATTCTCATCAGTTTCTGTAATATTTTTATTTTCGTCCACCGCTGATGCTCCTTTCTATAACTGCGAATCTGTTTCAGCAGTTGTATCTGTTATTATAATATCATCATCTCCGGACATCAGATATGAAATTTTCTGTGTCAGGTATTCAATGTATGGAATAATCTTTTTGTAGTTGACTCTCATCGGACCTATAATTCCGAGTGAACCGGCTTCTTTGTTACCCTTTCGGTATTTTGAAACGATAAGACTTGAATTTCCGATAGCAAAGCTGTTTGTTTCAGAACCGAACTTTACCTGTATACCGCTGAAAGTTTCTTCCAGCAAATCAGAAAGTCCGTTTTTGTGTTCAATAAACTTAACAACTTCCATTTTGTCGAGTTCGTCGCAGGAAAGAAGCTTTTCACTTCCGCTTACTGTAAGTTCCTGCTGACGCAAATCTTCTGAAAGTTCGCAAAGACCCATTATAAGCGGAGAAAGTGACACCATATATGCACTTACTGCTGCAACCATTTTGTCAAACATTTCTTCAGAAAGTTCCTCAACAGAAACACCGCTGAGATTTTCTTCTATATAATGAGTAAAAAATTCAAGCTGTTCATGGTTCAGGTCAAATTCAAGCCTGCAAGCCTTGTTTTTTATGCTTCCGTTGGAAGTTATCAGCAGAATGACATAAAGTCTTTTTCCTGTCGGGATAACCTCAACTTTTG
>WFLZ01000205.1 GCA_009177225.1 Clostridia bacterium | reverse complement strand
GCGTGGTAAGAAAAAAAAATATTTCGTCGGGAAATATTTCCTAAAATTCTCTTTACATTTTATGAATTTAGTTATATAATATATAAAGAATTTGAAAGAAAGGGGAGTCAACGTGAAAAGATTTGCAGATATTTTACTGAGAGCAATCGTTACGGGTTTTGCTATCGGTATTGGTGGTATCGTATTTTTGTCGTGTGACAACAGGTACATAGGTGCGTTTCTCTTTGGAACAGGTCTTTTTGTTATACTTAGTTTCGGATTTAATCTTTTTACGGAAAAAGTCGGTTATACAGACGAAAACAAACCGTCGTACCTTATAGAACTCGCTGTAATCTGGCTGGGTAATCTTATAGGAACTGCTGTTACTGCCGGTCTTGTTCTTTGTACGAGAATTTCAGGAATCGGCGAAAAGGCACAGACGATTTGTGATACCAAACTTGGCGATACGCTGGCAAGTAATTTTATTCTTGCATTTTTTTGCGGTATGCTGATGTTTATCGCAGCGGACGGTTATAAAACCATAAATAACAGTGCCGGAAAAATGCTTGCAATATTTCTTCCGGTAGTGGTGTTTATTCTCTGTGGATTTGAGCATTGTGTAGCAAATATGNTTTACTTTACTGTTGCTCAGGTATGGTCGCTCAGAACTTTAGGTTATCTTATNGTTATGANTNTTGGAAACTCTGTCGGTGGAATTTTTATTCCGCTTATGAGAAAAGGCTTTGAAAAAAGATAAAAAAATTCACTTCTGATAGTTTGTATCAGAAGTGTTTTTTTATTTACTTTGAAGTTTTTTCAATTATAAGCTTACGCATAAAAACAATATCGAAAGAATCCGTAAAACCGTCCTTGTTGACATCGCATGAGTATTGATTTTGACGATATATTACAGCATTAGAACAGTAAACCAAATCCGCAATATTAACTTTACCGTCATTGTTGAGGTCGCCGACGAGTTCGGATTCAATAATTGGTGTAGTTGTGGTTGTAGTAGTTGTTTTAGGCTCTGTTGTAGTTGTGGAATGGGTAGTAGTTGTAGTAGTGCTTGTGGTTGTCGGAGTTGTAGACGTGGTTGTTGTAGTTGTTGTGCTGGTGGAAGTTGTCATAGTTGTTGATGTAGTGGAAGTCGTGGAAGTTTTTGAAGTTGTAGAATCGGCGGTAGTTGTCGTAGTAGTTGAAGTTGTGGACGTAGTGGTTGTTGTAGTCTGGGTTGTAGTCGATGTTGATGTTGCCGGTATTGTATAATCACTCTCGGAAATTTCCGGATATACAAGAGATGAACCGTTATAGTCATTTTCCGGAGAATGGTTCACATTGAAGCTTTCTGAACCTTTGAGGAAATATGAGTATTTTATTTCAAGACCGTTTTTACCGTCAAGGTCGTCCCATGTAACGTCGATTGCGTACCAATTTCCGTCGTCCATCTGCACATAATTCCACATATGTGCTTCACCTTTTTCAAGGTCGGTGTTACCGCACACAAGAACACACGGAATATTCAGACGGTCACATATAAGTTTGAATCCCTTTGAATAACCCTCACATACTACACCCGGTTGAATAAGAGAACCTACTGCGGACGAACAGAAATCAGCGTTTTCGTCGTAATATGTAAAATTGCAGATATAGTCATGAATGGTCTTTATCTGTTCATAACGTGAACTTTCTTCGTCAACGGGAAAATCTTCAATTGCTTTTTCAAGCAGTAACTTGTATTCACCTACGTTTTCAAGGGAACTGTAGGATTCATAAAAATTAGGAGTAAAAGCAACTGTACTTACAGTCAATTTATATTTTAGAGTTTTAAAGTCAAGGGAAACTTTCGGCTGTGAGTACTGAACAGGAAAGTTTGCCATATCAAGCCAGAAAATTTCAGGAAAGTCAAGAACAGCAGAAAAAATACCTGTTCTGATATTTCTGAATATTTCAGTGTTTAAAAGTGCATTATCTTCATCTGTATAGTTTTTTCGGGGGTCATGGTCAAGCAATATATAAACCGGCTCAGGAAAGTTTATTGTTATTTTATCTGTTGACGGCGTTACAAGTGCGGAAATTGCCTCATAGACAGCAAGATTATTTTTGTCAAGATAGTCACGATAATTATATGAACCTTCATTGTAATTTGAGAGAATAGCAGGTGTATCGGGCAGATACAGTGTGTCAGACAGAATAATGTCCGAAAGTAAGAATTCTTTGTCAGATAATTCTNTTTCCTGCGGANCGTTTTGGTTTGTTTCTGCNTANGCTGAANTTAAACTGTTTGCCGGANCAAAAGTNAGAACTGAAAAANTGNAGAANACTGATGAGAATAATTTTTTCATTATNNAAACCTTCCAATTTTAATAAAATATATTCCCATTCCCTTTTAAATCTATATATTATTTTTATTATATAATAAATTCTGTGTTTTGTCAATAATAATATTGATTTTTTACAGAATAATAAGTGACGTTTTTCCGGAAGTGTCGAAAGTACCAAAAAAACAAGTTTTCTCGGACGAATATTTGTTATATTGTCACTTGAAAAAAATACGTCACTATGGTATACTTTTATTTGGACATTTTTACATTCTTTAAAGGAGAGGTTCCAGAAATGAATTTATTTCAGATGAACAAGAATGAGCTTACAGTATTTAAGAATGAAACTGAGGCTCAGTATAATGATTTTAAGGCACAGGGACTTTGTCTCAATATGTCAAGAGGCAATCCCTGTAAAGAGCAGCTTGAACTTAGCAGCGGTATGCTTGATGTGTTTGACGACGGCAACTTTATGAGCGAAAACGGTACTGATGTCCGCAACTACGGTTTGCTCGACGGTATTCCGGAAGCAAAGAAATTCTTTGCTGATATGATTGGTGTTTCAGATGATGAGGTTATTATTTTTGGAAACTCCAGTCTTAATGCTATGTTCTGGTCTGTACAGACAGCTTTCAATAAGGGTATTCTCGGAGAAAAGCCGTGGTCAAAGCTTGAAAATGTAAAATTTCTCTGTCCCGTTCCCGGCTATGACAGACATTTCAAGGTGACTGAATTTTTCGGCGTTGAAATGATTAATATTCCCATGACGGCAACAGGTCCTGACATGGATATGATTGAAAAGCTCGTTGCAGAAGATGACTCTGTAAAGGGTATCTGGTGTGTTCCGCAGTACTCAAATCCCGACGGCATTTCATACAGTGATGAAACTGTAAAACGTTTTGCGTCACTTAAACCTGCCGCAAAGGATTTCCGTATTTTCTGGGATAACGCTTACTGTATTCATCATCTTACAGAAAATCCGACACTTATTCTCAATATTTTTGACGAAGCCAAGAAAGTCGGAAACGAAGATATTGTTTATATTTTCGGTTCTACTTCTAAGGTTACATTCCCCGGTGCAGGCGTTGCTGTAATGGGTGCAAGCAAGAAAAATATTGAAGAACTTAAAAAACATCTCGGTATCAGTATTATTGGCTATGACAAGATGAATCAGATGCGTCATGTCAAGTTCTTCGGTACTGCTGACAATATGCGTGAACATATGAAGAAACACATGGCTATCATTGCTCCGAAGTTTGAACACGTATGCAAGGTTCTTGAAAGTGAAATTGCCCCTCTTGGTATCGGTTCATGGACTGTTCCGCAGGGTGGTTACTTCATATCTTTCAATTCGCCTGACGGCTGTGCCAAGAGAATAGTTCAGCTTTGTGCAGAAGCCGGTGTAACACTTACAGGTGCTGGTGCAACTTTCCCGTATGGCAAAGACCCTGATGACAAGAACATCAGACTTGCTCCTACTTATCCGTCAATGGACGAACTCAAAAAGGCTATGGAACTTTTCATTATTTGCGTAAAACTCGCAAGTGCTGAAAAACTTCTTGCTGAAAAGTAATTTATAAGTCCGGTACTTTAATAAGTGCCGGATTTTTTTGTAACAATATCCGTAATGTCCGCATAAAATACCATGAGGTGATATAATGGCAACAAACGGTATAGACGTTTCGGAATGGCAGGGGATTATTAACTGGCAGGAAGTAAAAACTGATTTCTGTATTATACGTGCCGGTTATGGACGGCTTGCGTCACAGCGTGATAAATTTTTTGACGAAAATTATAATGGTTGCAAGAATAATATAATTCCATGTGGTGCTTACTGGTATTCTTACGCACTCAGTCCTGAAGAGGCTGTACAGGAAGCTAACGCCTGTCTTGAAGTTATCAGTGGAAAAAAGTTTGAATATCCGATATATTTCGACGTTGAAGAACAAAGTCAGTTTGAACTCGGAAAAACGGCAGTAAGCAACATAATAAGGGCTTTTATGGACACTCTTGAAAATGCCGGTTACTGGGTCGGTCTTTATATGAGTTCATATTATCTTGAAAATTACACCGACGACGATATAAAAGTAAAATATGCCCTTTGGGTTGCTGACTATGTGGCAAATGCCCCGAATTATGATGGTACTTATGGTATGTGGCAAAAATCCACAACGGGTTCTGTGGCAGGAATAGCCGGAGACGTTGACATTGATGAATGTTATGTTGACTACCCCGAAGATATGAAAAACGCAGGTCTTAACGGTTTTCCGAAATACCCCGATAAAAAAATGGTGAGCATAACAGCGATGATTGACGGAATAACTTACGCCGGAGAAATTACAGAAATATAATTATAAAAACCTGTGTCATCTGATACAGGTTTTTATTGTAATCTGTATAATTTTCACGCAATTTTCATAAAACTATCACGATTTTTTTTTTGTGATAAGCTATCACATAGTAATATATTTTGCTGAATCGCACAAAAAAAACGGAGGTTTAAATTATGGGGGCATTTGACAAGAAAAAAGCTTTTAGTATCGGTGGCATACTTACGGGAGCAGCGGCATTATAGTTATTCTACTTATAAACGAAACTACAAGGACATAGAAAAGCATAGTGAATGGAATCGTTTAAAGATAAGTGATAACGCAGAAATGCTTTTATTCTACGTTTTAAAACGTACCAG
>WFLZ01000230.1 GCA_009177225.1 Clostridia bacterium | reverse complement strand
TTGCCGATTGCTGCGTTGAAAAAGCTCACCATACGACAGTATGCTTTCGCTTTTTTGCCTTGCCCTCGTCAAAATTATGCTCGAAAATCCGCACACGTTGAGATACTGAACAGGCTCTTATAAAAATTAAATAAATTTTCAGAAAATTGGTAGAAATACTTGAAAAATCTGTTGCGTTGTGATATAATTAGAATGTCAACAGCAGGCTCTGCCTCTTTTCGACAAGGAGGAAAAAATGAAAACAAGTCTGCCATTTAAGTACATTGTTTCAACAAAAAGAGACAAGTATTATGTTGTCTTTGATTTCAAGGACGACAACGGAAAACGTCAGAGACGATGGGTCGGCACTGGTCTGCCCATGAAATGTGCGAAAAAGGTTCTCAATGAAAAAGTTGACGAACTTGTTGCTCAGTTTTACGAGGACTACTGTTCAGGAAAGGCTACAAAGCCCAGAGAGAAAATCAACAAAAACACAAAAAATGCCGAGTTTCTTTCACGTTCGTTATCGAGAAAAAGTTCAGCGTTTGAGTTCACACAGTTTCTCGTACACTGGCTTGAGGCAATCAAGCCTACAATCGCTGATGCAACTTATGAAAGCTATACGCACGTTATCCGCAAGACGACAGAATATTTTGACGAAAATTATCCGCATTTCATGCTGACCGAAATTACGGCTTTGCAGATTCAGCAGTTCTACAACGACAAATACAACAGCGGTCTGACAGCGAATACAATTAAGCACTATCACGCAAATCTCCACAAGGCTCTTAAATACGCCGTAAAAATGGATTTGCTCCCGAATAATCCGTCCGAAAAGGCTGAACTTCCTAAACTGAAAAAGTTTCAGGCAAAATTTTACAATGCTGAGGAATTGGAGGAGCTTTTCAAGGCATTCAAAGGCGACAGGCTCGAACTGGTTGTACATATCGCCGCATACTATGGACTGCGTAGAAGTGAGGTACTCGGTCTGAAATGGGACTGTATCGACTTTGACAGAAAGAAAATCACAATCCGCCGAAAACTCATCTATAGAATGGGTGAGAACGGTGATGAACTGGTGGTTGAGGAAGAACTTAAAACAAGGGCAAGTGTCAGGACGTTGCCACTTATTCCGCACATTGAGGCAATGCTGAAAGAGAGATTTTTTCTTGAACAGTATTACTCAAATCTGCTCAAGGACGATTTTGACCGTACATTTGACGGTTTTGTGTGCAGGGACAGCCTCGGCAAAATCATAACGCCTAATTATACAACACAGCATTTTCAGATTGTGCTTGCAAATAACAATCTTCGTCGTATCAGATTTCACGATTTGAGACACTCATGTGCAAGTCTGCTGCTTGCCAACGNCATANCCATGNAATCAATTCAGGAGTNGCTNGGTNATTCAACTTTCAACGTCACGGCTGATTTTTACAGTCACCTCGAATACAGTTCAAAAATCTTATCAGCTGAAACCATTGCAAAAATATTCAGTTCAGATGATGATGAAAGCAGCTCTAAAAAAGTAAACAGATTTAACAACGGTAGACGTTTTGGCTATATGGTAGAAAAATTCTGGTCAAAAAAATAAAACCGGACTTTCAAAAAAGTCCGATTTTACGTTGCTTTTATAGTGCCGGAGACGGGACTTGAACCCGTACGATATCGCTACCGGTGGATTTTGAGTCCACTGTGTCTGCCATTCCACCACTCCGGCAAATAATTAAATATTTAAGAAANANAAGATAAAAAATCTGCTATNTTCAACAAAAATTGAACTAAGGAATAAAATCAAGTGAAATTCGGTAGACATTTTGGTAGAAAAATTTTCAAACTCAATGAAGATTTTCTACCAAAAGTCTTTAATAATCAAGTAAAAAGCTGAAATATAGGGAAAATCACTGAATGAGCGGAATTCAGATTTTGCATAAAACTCCAAAAAACATAATAGGATTTTCAGTATGCTACGTCTGTCAATTCCGCCACAACAATTGTTGCCTTATTATTATATCATAAAACACTATAAGTTGTCAAGAGTT
>WFLZ01000016.1 GCA_009177225.1 Clostridia bacterium | reverse complement strand
TACTCTTTTCTGCCTAAAAAGCCCTCTGTCTTTTCTGATTCTAATATGCAGGAGGGCTTTTTATCCCTGCTTGACTGATTTTTTCTGTCGAACTCACGTTAATATAGTTATTATGAAATTGGAGGTGCTGTATATGTTATCTATCCACAAATTATCAATGTCCCGATGCCGGAAGATCACAACGGTCTGCAACGGAAAGCGTGAATTATGGACGGACTATGAAGAAGCAAAAGCNTATTTTCTTGATAATGATGATGNCTNCNGANGGAGANGAACNNNANNGAGCNGAGTGNNTTTACATTNAGCTCNTACATGGACTTGATGAATGTTCAGACGAGTGATTTTTATCGGAGCAAGTTGTCGGAAAACGGCAACTTGTTTTTGCAATTTATACAGCGAACGAGAACGAAGATTAGGCAAACCACATCTGCACAGGTGCAGGAAAATAAGTTTATCCGTGACAGCATCGACCGAGGAAATATGAAAATCGCAAGTATCGCTAAAAATATTATTGCACAGTACGGAATTGAGCCGGAGAATATCGGTGAGGCGTCCTTGCTGCCTATGCTCAGAGGGGCAAGTTATTGAACGAACTGAACACGCTCNAGACGCAGATCGNAGATTTAACTGCACAGNTTGCTGTGTTGAAAAAATNCCATAAGGTCAAGAGTGTAACCGAGGAACTGAAAAAAACTCAGCGGACGGCAGGAGAAGAAGTTTCAGAAAGAGCATAACTCCGAGTTACAGGAGTATGGAGAATGCTGAAAGTAGATTGTGGAATTATATCCGTTGGGGCATATTCCAAAAATTGAACAGGTAGAGAAAAAAATAAACGCTCTTAAACAAGAGCGTTCCAGTCTGTCGAAAAAGTCAAGCAAGAGCTTGGCTTTTTCTGTAATTTTTCAGGCAAAACGTCAAAAATGAAAAAAGCCGTATAAAGCCGTGAAAATACGTACAACGTGCGAAAATCTGCGATATATAGCTGAATATCCGGTGGGATAAGTTAGGAAACCTTGAAATTAAAATTTTTAACGTGAAAAATAAAAAACCTCGATTTTGGAGTAAAAGTCCAATTTCGAGGTTTTTTNAATTTTCATAAAAAAATCGTTTAAGAACTNTTTANAAAGNNTTTTAGNGTTTTAAAAAATTGNTNCAAATNCCGAAANATAGCGTTTAAATTGATTTTAAGAATTTTTAAAGATTTCTGAAAATCTGAATCAAAATTTACTTTTGAGAGGTAAAAATAAGCCACCAACCCACCAACTAAATTGCAGGGGGTCACCAACCGGTTGGTGACCTATTTTTATACAAATAGTAAATTATTTCTTTNNNTTATNANAAANAATTATATNNCTTCTTTATTTTTGAANTTCTGTGATTCNTCCACCATATTTTCTAATCTTCCGATTANTCTGTCCTGCTCCTTTTCTGAAAGCATACGGAACAGATTCATCATAGTTGTTTCGTTACCATTCATTAAATTGATTTCATTTGATGATGCAGTTTTTTCACCAGTAAAAAGATAATCAAAAGATATAGAAAAAAAATCGGCAATTCGGTACAGGTGTTCTATTTTTGGACTCGTTCCTTTATTTATCCAATCACTGACAGTATTAGGCTTAACTCCTACAAATCTTGCTAATTCGGCTTGATTGTGGTGAGTTTCAACAAGCAAATCTGCTATTCTTTGGCTAAAATTCACAAACTTTCCCTCCTTATTCGTTATTTCAGTATTTACCTATTGATATATTCGATATTTCGATACATAATATAAATGGTGGTAATATTTGAAGGTATAAAAAACCATATTTAATTTTATCACAGGTATCTTGAAAAGTAAACAGAAAGGAATGATTTTTTATGAACGAACTGAAAGTATTCCGGAACAGCGAGTTCGGGAAACTCGAAATCATGGTTATTGACGGAAAGGAATATTTTCCGGCTACCCAGTGTGCCAGAGTTCTTGGGTATAAAGAACCGGCAAAGGCTGTCAGGGAAAAATGCAAAGGGGTGTCCAGAATAGACACTCCCACAAGCGGAGGCATTCAGAAAGTCGGATATATTCCAGAGGGCGACCTCTACCGTCTGATTATCAGCTCAAAGCTTCCGACAGCAAGAAAGTTTGAAAGCTGGGTCTTTGATGAGGTGCTTCCGGAAATCAGACACNCCGGCGGTTACGGAAATATCAACCTTGAGGAAATCATCGCAAAGTCGGTGGCGNTTGNTGTAAGCGANACGGTAAAGGCGATTNTGCCGATACTCGAAAAGTCTGCTCCCGATATTATCAGCGATGTGTACGACCCTGAACCACCGTCCAGAAGAACACACAGTATCATCAGCAGACTTGATACGGAACTCCGCACGGCAGTTGACGACATGATACTTTCAAGAAGATACACCTACGAGGAAATCAAGGAGTTTCTTGCTGAAC
>WFLZ01000319.1 GCA_009177225.1 Clostridia bacterium | reverse complement strand
TATTTATTCTTTTAATAATATCGAAGGCTTACTCTTTGGGGATTGTATACAGTTTTATTATGCTTTTTTCGTTGTAATGTTGGTTTTTGGCTTAAAAAGCTTGATAAATGAAAATAAATATGTTATAATGGGTAAAGTATGAAATAAGTCTTATGCAGAAACTGCATTAAAAATTTTTACGGAGGGTACTTATGAATATTAGAGATTTGATTGAAATGGAGTGTCCTGCTTGCAAAGCCGGTCTGTATGCCGATAAAAACGCAGAACACTGGTACTGCGGATACTGCGGAAAGAGAATCGACATTAAAGCAGCGGCAGAACTTCAGGAAAAGGAAAATAAACTCAAAGCCAAAGAGGCAGAATTGAAAATCAGAGAAAATGCACTCAAGAAAAAAGAAGCAGAACTCAAAGAAAAGGAAAATCTGCTTAAGACTCTGGAGAACGGTGAAGAAGTGGCTAAGCCGTCAGCACCGGCAGGACCTACTTTCAAGGCTGCACCAACGACAGAAGGAGCTGTCCCGAAACTTAACAGACCTCATACTGTCCTGAATAATCCGGAAATGAAATTTACAAATCTTGCGTCAGATGCAAACAAAAAATCTGAACCCGAAAAGAAACCCGAACCAGTTGCACCTGTAAAGCCTGTACCGGAAAAGAAGTCTGAACCGGTTGCACCTGTAAAGCCTGTATCGGAAAAGAAATCCGAAACGGTTGCACCTGTAAAGCCCGAACCAGAAAAGAAACCTGAACCGGTTGCACCTATAAAGCCCGAACCGGAAAAGAAACCTGAACCGGTTACAGAAAAACCATCAAACGAATTTGGTGAAGATAAAAAGGACTCAAAGAAAGAGTTTGAGATGAACGAGCATACACTTGTTAAGTACAACAGTACAAATGTAAATATATCAAAGGTTCATATTCCTCTTAATGTATGGAGAATAGGCTCGTCGGCTTTTAAGGACAATAAAAATATTACTTCCGTCGTATGTGGTGACCATATAAAAGAAATAGGCGATTCTGCTTTCATGAATTGTTCTGAACTCACTGAAGTAAAGCTTTCCGGTGAACTGAAAAAAATCAATTACAAGACTTTTAACGGCTGTACAAAACTCAAGTCAATCACTATTCCGGAAAGAGTTGATGAAATTATGTGTGATTCAATGGTGTGCGGTCTTGAGGAAATAGTCTTTGAAAATCCACGTACCACATGGGAACAGGCAAGCGATTTTGCAGACGCATCGTTTTCAGTTGACAAAAACGGCAATGGTAAAGGTGTAAGCAGAATTATTTTCAAGGGAACTGAATACAATGCTGCTGATATTTTCAAACATGGCTGTCTGTCGAATTATTTCAAATCAAACGGTCTTTGTCAGTACTGCGGAAACAAATTCAGCAAGTTTAACGGAAAATGTTCGGTTTGTAAAACAAAGAAAGATTATTAAGGAGAAAAAATGAAGTATACACAGGGAAAATATCTGATATTAAAGAAAACTGCTGTTGCACGGGAAATGTATAGTTTTATTATAGAGTGTCCGGAGGTTGCTGCTGTTGCGTCAGCCGGACAGTTTGTACACATAAGAACCGGAAATTTCACACTCCGTCGTCCCATTTCAATATGCGGTATAGACAGGGAAAAAGGTACAATCCGTATTGTTTTCGAGATAAGGGGAGAGGGAACAGCTGAAATTTCACGTCTTAACGAGGGCAGTCTTATTGATATGCTCGCACCTCTCGGACATGGTTTTACAGTAAATCCGGAGTTTAAAAAAGTCGTTCTTATCGGTGGCGGTATCGGAACACCCCCGATGCTTCCGCTTGCCGAGACTTATGGTGAAAAAGCCGTTGCAATTTCAGGTTTCAGGAGTGCGGATGCTGTTATTTTGCAGGACGACTTTAAAAAGACAGGTGCGGAAACTATCCTCTGTACTGACGACGGTTCTCTCGGAATACACGGATTTGTTACACAGCCTTTTACGGAACTCGCTGAAAATGGTGGAATAGATGCGGTTTATGCGTGCGGACCTATGCCCATGCTTAAAGGTATCGCAAAAATCTGTAAAGAAAATAATATCTTCTGTGAAATTTCGCTTGAAGAACGTATGGCTTGCGGAATCGGTGCGTGTCTCGGCTGTGCGTGCCGTACCATAAAGAATGATGAGGAATATTTTGCACACGTCTGCAAGGATGGACCTGTTTTCAATGCAGAGGAGGTGCTTTGGTAATGGCTGATTTATCTATAAAAATATGCGGTGTTGACTTTAAAAACCCTGTAATTCCTGCTTCGGGAGTTTTCGGCTACGGCAGGGAGTATGAAGAACTTTTCCCACTGGAAAAACTCGGTGGTATCGCCACTAAGGGTACTACCCTTAACAGACGGACAGGAAATCTTGCACCGAGAATTGCGGAAACTCCGTCCGGTATGCTCAATTCTGTAGGACTTCAGAACCCCGGTATAGACCATTTTATAAGTAAGGAACTTCCTTATCTGCTTGAAAAAAATACCGTTATACTTGCAAATATAGCAGGTTCTACTGTTGAGGAATGTGTGCAGGTTGCGGAAAAACTTGAATCCACGGACGTTCACATGATTGAACTTAATATATCATGTCCGAACGTAAAGCAGGGTGGTGCGGCATTCGGCACAAGCTGTGAAATGGCTTCGGAAGTCGTAAGACAGGTAAGAAAAGCGACTACAAAACCGCTTGTTGTAAAGCTTTCACCGAATGTCACAAGTATAGCCGATATTGCAAAGGCTGTTGAAGATGCAGGTGCGGACGCAGTTTCACTTATAAATACTCTGCTCGGCATGAGGATAGACATAAATACCGGCAGACCGGTTCTGCGTAATAACGTTGGCGGAATGAGCGGACCGGCAGTTTTCCCGATAGCTGTAAGAATGGTATGGCAGGTAGCAAACGCCGTAAATATTCCTGTAATTGGCATGGGCGGAGTTTCAAGCGGACGTGACGCTATAGAACTCATGATGGCTGGAGCAAGTGCTGTGCAGGTAGGTGCGGCAATATTTACCGACCCTTATGCACCGGTTAAAATTATTGACGAAATGAATAAATTTCTTGACAGTAAAAATATATCTTCTGTACGTGATATTATAGGTACAGTAAAACCGTGGTGACATAAATATGATAATAATGTCTGTTGATTTCGGTGACTCAAGGACGGGAATTGCCGTATGCGGAAAAAGCGAAATGATAGCTTCACCCGTTTGTGTTATATCCGAAAAGGATTTCAATAAATGTATAGAAAAAACCGCTGTCCTTGCGAAAGAACAGCGGGCTGAAGAAATAGTTGTCGGATATCCTAAGAATATGAACGGAACTATAGGTGAAAGAGCTGAAAAGTGCCGTTTGTTTTCGGAAGAACTCTCAAAGCTTGTTGACTGTCCCGTGAAACTCTGGGACGAACGCTGTACAACAGTTTCGGCACACAATGCCCTTAACGTTACCAATACAAGAGGAAAAAAACGCAAGGCTGTTGTTGACGCTGTTGCAGCAGTCATAATTTTAGAGAGTTATCTCGGATATCGTCGTAATACCGGAGAATCTGCTACATAAGAACTGATTTTATATCGTCAAGCAGATGACCTGCGGCTTTCAGAGTTTTTCCTGCATCTTTTTTAATGCTGTATTTTTTTACCGGTGTTGTTGTAGAAAGAGCGTAGCACGCAAAACCTGCTATTGCTCCTACAGCAGTACCTTTTGCAATTGATTTCATATTCATATCAGTCTCCTTGAAAAACCGTCCTTACGGCTGACGGTAAGCCGGATTACCGGATATTTTCGGTACATCTGTATTTTCTGCCGTAAATCTTATATTATACATGGTGAAACAAAATGTCTAATCTTAACATTGTTCTTGTAGAACCACAGATACCTCAGAATACCGGCAATATTTCTCGAACCTGTGCTGTAACGGGAGCAAGACTTCATCTTGTAAAACCGTTTGGCTTTGAGATTACCGACAAGCAGCTTAAACGTGCTGGACTGGATTACTGGGACAAGCTTGATATAACATATTATGATAATCTGCCTCATTTTTTTGAAAAAAACAAGGGCGGAAACTTTTTTTATTTTACGACCAAAGGCAGAAATATACACAGCAATGTGAATTATCCCGACAATTCATATCTCGTTTTCGGACGTGAGGACGCAGGTCTGCCCGAAGAACTTCTTTATAACAATCCCGATAACTGTGTGAGAATACCTATGAGGAACGAATTACGCAGTCTTAATCTTTCAAATTCGGTTGCNGTNNCAGTGTNCGAAGNTCTTNGNCAGTGGGAATATNCCGACCTNTCNNGTGAAGGCAAACTCACAAANTATNACTGGTAAAGGAGAAANATAAAATGAGTAAAATTATGATTCTTACAGATTCATGCTGTGACCTTGATAAAAAAACTATCGATGAACTGGGAATAAAAGTTCTTCCGTTTACACTTACACTCGGCGGTGAAAGTTTCAGAGAGATTTTTGACAAGTCTACGCAGGAAGTTTATGAAATGATGTCCCATACCGACGAAATTCCTAAACATTCACAGATATCTCCCGTAACCTTTGAAGAAACATACAAGGAACTATATGAACAGGGTTACACCGATATTATTTCTGTATCAATAAACAGTCAGGGTTCGGGAACTTATAATAATTCAATTATCGGAAAAAATGATTTTTTTGAAAATAATCCCGAAGCAAAGGATAAGATAAGAATTTTCAATCTTGATTCAAAATGTTATACGATTTTTTATGGTTATCCGATTATGGAGGCAGTCAAGAAAATACGTAAGGGTGCAGAAGCGGAGAACATTGTTGCATATCTTGAAGAATGGTTTGATGTGTGTGCAATTTATGCTGTTCCGTACAGTCTGAAGTATGCGAGAAAATCGGGAAGAATTTCTGCTGCCGCAGCTTTTGCAGGGGAACTTCTTGGACTTAAACCCATTATTGAGTTTGCAGACAACGGTACAAAAACTGTTGACAAGATAAGAGGTGAAAAAAATATTGTTCTGAAACTCGTGGACTGCGTTGAAAAGCGTATGACTCCGCAGACACCGTATATTATGGTACACGGCAGGGATTTGACTCTTGCTAAAGAAGTTGAAAAGGAACTTTCAAAAAGGGTAGGACGTAAGGCAGAAATGTTCAATCCGATAGGTGCGGCGGTTGCGTCAAATATAGGTCCTGACGTTGTTGCGGTAGTTGTAAGGCGAAAGGAAAAATAATAAAAAAGGGAACGTTTTTTAAGCGTTCCCTTTTTATATAATTACTGCTTCTTGTAAGAATCAATCATTTTCTTTACCATGTTACCGCCGATTGAACCAGCTTCTCTTGAAGTGAGGTCACCGTTGTAACCTTCCTTGAGGTTAATACCGAGTTCGTTGGCAGACTCCATCTTGAATCTTTCGAGAGCCTCTCTGCCCTTCTGTGTCATATCACCATTATTGTTATTATTGCTGTTGCTCATGATAAAAACTCCTTTAAAAAATGATTTATTGATGCCGTGATAGTATTATGACACATCATGAGCGGAATATTTATGGTAATTTATTCCTTTGAATCGTATTTGTCAAGAAAATTATGAACCCCCAAATTATCCTTGTAAGCAATAATAGTATTAAGATTTACGTTTTCAACACTGCGGAAAATATTTTTTTCAACCTGTGGATTGATTTTTTTCAGTTCTGCAATTAAATTCTTGATTTCAAGTCTTTTCGATACAGAACGCCCGTCGGGTTCGCAGGTTGTGCAGTTTTCAGTGAACTTGCACGCACACTGTATAAAATGCAAATCGTTGTAGTCTCTCCAGTGTTTTATGTCGGCTTCACGGACGAGATAAAGCGGACGGATAAGTTCCATTCCCTCAAAATTCGTGCTGTGGAGTTTCGGCATCATGGTCTGAACCTGTCCGCCGTAAAGCATACCCATGAGAATGGTTTCTATAACGTCGTCAAAGTGATGACCGAGAGCAATTTTGTTACAGCCGAGTTCCTTTGCTTTATTATAAAGGTATCCACGTCTCATTCTTGCACAGATATAGCACGGATTTTTTTCAATATTGAAAACCGATTCAAATATGTCCGATTCAAAAATATTTATCGGAATTGACATTGATTCGGCATTTTTTCTGATAATTTCGAGATTTTCCGGACTGTAACCCGGATTCATAACAATGAATTTGACTTCAAACGGAAATTTGTCATGACGTTTGAGTTCTTGAAAAAGTTTAGCCATAAGCATAGAATCTTTTCCACCAGAGATACAGACCGCAATTTTGTCGTTTGGCAGAACAAGATTATATTCGTTTATCGCCTTTGTAAATCTGCACCATATGGATTTTTTGAATTTTTTACGCAGACTTTTTTCAACGTCCTCTGTAATCTGACGGTTTTTCATTTTAATACCGAGCCAGTCAATGTAACCACCGTAAAGGCTGTATGCGTCAAATCCTTTTTCATAAAGTTTTTCGGCAACATCACGGCTTATGAATCCGTTTTTACAGCAGATTATAATTTTTTTGTCACGGGGTAATTCAGCCGAAAATATATCTTTGTAGGGAATATTTATTGCATTTTTGATATGTCCGTACTCAAAGGCTGATTCGTCACGAATGTCAATGACTGCATATTCATTTTCGGGCATATCTTTCAGAATTTCGGCTGTTATTTCTTTTGTCATTAAATCACCTTTCTATAAAAAAGGACGGCTCGAAAGAACCGTCCTTTAAATAATGCTTGTACAATTAATGAATTAGCCGAGTTCAGCGAAATACTTGATAGTTCTTACCATCTGTGATGTGTAAGAATTTTCGTTGTCGTACCATGAAACTACCTGAACTTCATAAAGGTCGTCAGCAATCTTTGAAACCATTGTCTGAGTAGCATCAAAGAGTGAGCCGTACTTCATACCGATAACGTCAGAAGAAACAATCTGGTCTTCATTGTAACCGAAAGAAGCAGAAGCAGCAGCCTTCATAGCAGCGTTGATACCGTCAACAGTAACGTCTGCACCCTTAACAACAGCTGTAAGGATAGTTGTTGAACCTGTCGGAACAGGAACTCTCTGTGCAGAACCGATGAGCTTGCCGTTGAGTTCAGGAATTACAAGACCGATAGCCTTAGCAGCACCTGTTGAGTTAGGAACGATGTTAGCAGCACCAGCTCTTGCTCTTCTGTAGTCNCCCTTTCTGTGAGGACCGTCAAGAATCATCTGGTCGCCAGTGTAAGCGTGAATTGTTGACATGATACCGCTCTGGATAGGAGCATAGTCATTAAGAGCCTTAGCCATAGGAGCGAGGCAGTTTGTTGTGCATGAAGCAGCAGAGATGATTGTATCTTCAGCTGTAAGAGTATTTTCGTTTACGCTGAAAACGATAGTGGGGAGGTCATTGCCTGCGGGAGCAGAAATAACAACCTTCTTAGCACCTGCATCGATATGAGCCTGAGCCTTAGCCTTTGAGCAGTAGAAACCTGTACACTCAAGAACTACGTCAACACCGATTTCACCCCAAGGGAGTTCAGCAGCGTTAGCCTTAGCATAAATTGTAAGAGTTTTGCCGTCAACAGTAATTGTACCAGCTTCATCATCAGCAGAAACAGTGTGAAGATTTTCACCAATCTTTCCACAGTAACCGCCCTGAGCTGTATCATACTTGAGAAGCTGAGCGAGCATTGAAGGCTTAGTAAGGTCATTGATTGCAACTACCTCGTAACCTTCAGCATCAAACATCTGTCTGAATGCAAGACGACCGATACGGCCGATCCCATTAATAGCACCTTTAACTGACATTGGAAAATTACCTCCTAATAACT
>WFLZ01000326.1 GCA_009177225.1 Clostridia bacterium | reverse complement strand
TTCAAGTAAACAGGCTTCAGTTAAGAGACGTCGTTATTATGCTTTTATTAACAGCTGTTATTACCATGATTTATTTTCGTATTCTTGACATTTGCAATACAGGAAACATTATTTTCAGTACCATATCGGTTACAACAAGTTTTGTTGCAGTTTTCCTGACATTCAGAAGAAGTATGTTTTATGCTATAGGGTATGCGGCAAATGATATTATTCTTATTATTATGTGGATTTCAGCAGTATCTTCTGATATATCATATATATCTGTTGTTGTCTGCTTTGTGATTTTTCTTGTAAATGATATCTACGGTTTTATAAGCTGGACTAAAATGCAGAAACGTCAGAACAGTTAATATTTTTTCTGTCATTTCATTATGCTGTATTTTCGGGGTTGATTTTCTGTGAAAAATATATTATAATGCTATTATATTATTGCAAAGGGACGGATATTATGAAAAAAATATTAATTCCCGTGATGTGCGTTTTTGCACTTTCTTCATGCGGGAAAACAGATTCTTCCATAACTCTCCCCGACGGTACTCTTGATAAATGTACCCTGCGTTTTTCATGGTGGGGAGGAGACGACCGCCACGAAGCTACCCTTGAAGCTATAAAACTCTGGAACAGTATTCACCCCGATATTACGATAAAATCTGAGTACGGAGGGTGGGACGGTTGGACAGAAAAAATAAATACTCAGATAAGTTCAGGAAATGAAGCTGATATAATGCAGATAAATTATGACTGGCTTATTACACTCTCTGCTGACGGAAAGGGCTTTTATGACCTCAATAACCTCGTAACTTTTCTTGACCTTTCGGGTTTTGATGATGATATACTTTCGTTCGGAACTATAAACGGTCATCTCAATGCCGTAGCCGTTTCAATCAGCGGACGGGGACTTTTTTATAATTCCGAAGTCTTTAAAAGGCTTAATGTTGAATATCCGTCCACATGGAATGAACTTTTTGAACTCGGAAAAACTTTCGGTTCACATGGTCTTTATCCGCTTGATTTGGATATTCAGTCTGGTGCAACGGCGTGGTATCTTTCGGTTGTATACGTTCAGCAGACAACAGGAAAGAATTTTATTGATATGGACGGAAATCTTTGTTTTACCGTTTCAGACCTGAAAAAAGCCCTTGACTTCTATAAACAGCTTGAAGATAATCATGTTATCAGGAATGTCCGTACACGTACCGACGAGGACGGAAATGCCGCACTTTATCAGTCGCCCGAATTTATAAACGGAAATATTGCAGGTGTTCTTGAATGGGGGAGTGCAGTGGGAAAATATGAATCAGTACTTGATGACGGAGTTCTTGAAGCAGGTCAGTTTCTCATGGACGAAAACGACAATTCAGACGGTTGGTTTGTAAAACCGTCTTTATTGTATGCGATTTCTGCAAATACGAAATATCCTGATGAAGCCGCCGCTTTTATGGATTTTCTGCTTAATAACGAGGAATGTGCAGATATTCTTGGAACGTCAAGAGGTATTCCGGTGTCACGCTATGCAGAAGAAAGACTTGAATCAACGGGCAGACTTACAGGTCTTGTACAGCAGAATGACGAAATGCTTGAAAGCCTTGAAACTGTTACTGTAAGTCCGTACATGGAGCTTGCACGAATGAAAGAATTTTATAACAACGCAATAGAACAGATTTCGTATAATCTTGCTGATACCAATGAAATCGCACAGGAATTGTATGAAAATATCACGAATTATCTGGAGAGTATAAAATGAAAAAGATTTATCATAATCCTGTCGGTGTCGGAAAGTATACAGGACTTATTTTAATAAGTCCGTTTGTAGTGGGATTTGTGGTATTTATTCTGTACCCGTTTGTGTGTTCATTTGTCACGGGTATGACGAATTACGACAATATACACCCGCCCGAATTTATCGGATTTGAAAATTATAAAAATATGTTTTCAGACAGGAATTTCAGAAAAGCCGTCGGCGTTACTTTAAGGTATACGGTGATTTTCGTTCCGCTGAAAATAATCGTCTCGCTTATTACTGCACTTCTGCTCAGTCTTGAAATAAAAGGCATAGGCATATTCAGAACGGCTTTTTATATACCGTCTGTGCTGGGTGCAAATCTCGCAGTTGTAATAATGTGGCAGTATCTTTTCACTTCTGACGGACTTGCAAACCAGTTTCTTGAAATTATCGGACTTTCTCCGGTAAGCTGGTACGGAAATCCTGATTATTCAATATTTATAATTATNTTACTCNNACNTTGGGANTTTGGTTCTACCATGATTATANTTCTGANGNCNTTAAGANATATTNCGAANGANTATNATGANGCAGCAAANACANACGGTTGCGGAAAAATCCGGTCTTTTTTTCTTATAACCCTGCCGTTGCTGAAAAATGTGATTTTTATGAACGTCGTTTTACAGACGATAGCCGGATTACAGGAGTTCAACGCACCATATATGATTACAGAGGGCGGACCGCTGAAAAGCACGTATACTGTCGGAATGCTTATTTATGACGAAATGTTCAGCTATTACAATGCAGGATATGCAAACGCTGTGTCATGGGTGCTGTTTGTTCTGACGGCAATTGTGATATTCGTCATGTTCAGGTTTACCGGCAGACTAAGGGAGGATTTATGAAAAAATTTTCCGTTTATCTGCTTCTGACCGTAATTGCATTAATAATGCTTTATCCGCTGTTGTGGCTTTTCGGAGCGTCTTTCAAGTCGAACCGTGAAATATACAGTTCTGTGTGGTTCATGCCCGAAAGCTTTGACTTTGAAGTTTATGTCAACGCATGGAAAACAAACACCGGTTACACTATGGGACACTATTTTCTGAACACATTTGCAGTAGTTGTCCCGAAAACTGTCTTTGCGGTTGTATCTTCAATACTGGTTGCCTACGGATTCGCAAGATTTGACTTTCCGTTTAAGAAATTTTTCTTTGCCATGCTTATGGGTGGAATGTTCATGCCGGCAATTGTCACCGTCATGCCGATGTATATATTTTGGGGCAAACTCGGATTTCTTGACAGCTATGTGCCTTTGACCCTGCCGTCACTTTTTGCTTGTGAGGGAATGTTCGTTTTCATGCTGATTCAGTTTTTCAAGGGACTTCCTAAAGAACTTGACGAAGCTGCACGAATGGACGGTTGCGGAACTTTCAGAACACTTTTTTTAATTCTTGTGCCGTGTATAAAACCTGTGGTAATTTCAGTTGCGGTTTTTAATTTTCTGTGGACTATGAATGACTTTCTGAATCCGCTTATTTTTATCAATTCCACTGAAAAATACACTCTCTCCCTTGCCCTGAGAACGTCGGTTGACAGTACAGGACAGGGTTACGAGGAATGCAAGGTAATTGCGATGTCGGTAATCGGACTTATACCGTCGGTTGCGATTTTTGCCGTTGCACAGAAAAAATTTATAAGTGGTATTACTGTGGGAGGGCTTTCCTGATGAAAACAAATATTCTTGCTGACAGAATTACTGAATCATATATAAAAAATCTTGTTTTGCCGTCTGACCCTGCGTTTCCCATGTGGAACAGAGAAAACTTTGTTTTCCGCAAAAAGCCGAAGTGGAACTACATAGACAGCTGTATGATAAAAGCTGTTCTCATGCTGTACGAAATCACAGGTAACACAGAACTTTTTGACTATGCCGTGAATTTCACCGGTTTTTACATAGGAACGGACGGCAGTATTCCCACTATGAATATCAGCGATTTCAATCTTGACAACGTTAACGGTGGAAAAAATCTTCTTTATATTTTTAAGAAAACAGGTTCTGAACGTTATCGTCTTGCTCTTGAAAAAATATACTCACAGATTGAAAGTCAGCCGAGACTTAAAAATGGTAACTTCTGGCATAAGGCGATTTATCCCCGTCAGATATGGCTTGACGGAATTTATATGGCACTGCCGTTCATGGCTGAATATGCGGAATTTTCCGGTGATAAGTCCGTTTATGACGATATATACAGACAGCTTGAAAATGTCTGTCAGATTATGCGTGACGAAAAAACAGGTCTTTATTTTCACGGTTATGACGAGACACATTCTCAATACTGGGCAGATTCCGAAACGGGACTTTCGTCTGAATTTTGGTTGAGGTCTGTGGGGTGGTTCTGTGCAGGACTTGCAGATTTGTGCGGAATAGTTCCGGTAAATGAAAAACTGTATAATCTGTGTGCCGTCATGCTTGGAGAAATTCTTGATTCGCTTTCTGTATGTGCAAATTCCGACGGCACACTTTGTCAGCTTCCTCTTAAACCGAACGTCTCCGGAAACTACACCGAAACAAGCGGAACACTTCTTTTTGCCTATTCTGCGGTGAAATCGGCTAATCTCGGCATTACCGGAAAGCAGATTCTTAATACTGGTCTTAAAGCTTTTGAGACGGTTACGGAAAAGTATATAATTTACGATAATGTTCCCATATTAAAAAATATATGCCTTATGGCAGGTCTTGGCGGTGACGGTCGGCGTGACGGTTCTGAAAAATATTATCTCGGCGAGAAAATTGTTGAAAACGATGCAAAGGGAATTGCTCCCTATCTTATGGCTTATACCGAAATAAAGAANAGGCAGTCCTGACGACTGNCTNCAGTCNGTCGAAAAACCNCAATTTCGGAATAGAAATCGGGGTTGAAGTTTTGAGTAAAATTAAAAACAAAGAGTAATTCTTGAAAAGAGAGGAAAAACGAAGTGAAAACGGAGGTCACCAACCTCATTCCACCTCCGAAT
>WFLZ01000014.1 GCA_009177225.1 Clostridia bacterium | reverse complement strand
TTATTATTATGAATAATATAATTATTGCAATCATTTCTTTTGTCACATAATCTACGATGTTTCCCGTTAAGCCAATAGATTTAATAGTTCTTTCTTCGAAAAATCTCCAGTATGCAAACGTTACTATTGCAAAAATCATGAAGCCATAATAAGGCAATAACTCACCAATTAGTCCTACTGGCATTACACCATGCAAAGGGTTATATCCCATGCAATATAATATTCCCATAATGATTCCTTCGCTTAAAACCGCTGAAAAACAATATATCAGCACAAATGCCAATAATTTCTTTATTATGTATTCTGTTACTGACATATCCATATTATTATTGAATGGACTTAAATTATAAATAATACTTTTCTTCATCAATATTTCCTCCTATCATTTGATGAAAATATTGTATCATTTTTATTTCTAAAAGTCCACCAACCATTCTAAACAATTTGTCAATGTTCTTTGACAATTATGTTAAGTTTAGTTGCAATGCCCTATTCACAAGCAGAATCAACGTAAAATTTCGATTTATCTTAGTAATAATTATACATCAAAGTCACTACATTATCAATAGAAACGCCATAGCACTTTTGACTGAAAATCATAAGTACTATGGCGAAAACTTCTTTATGAATGCCCGTCTTTATAACCGTCCTTTTTATTATGCTGAATATGAAAAAAGGAACTCAGAGAGTTCCTTCTTTCATTATATCATTATATTTGAGGGAGTCTTGATAGCTTACTGACCCAAAGCGTCAAGTTCAACTGCTGTCATCGGGAAATCGTCAGGAGTAATTGTCTTGATTTCAACATACTGAATAGCAAGAGCGTCCATATTTGTGAGACCTTTGCCATTGTCAACAACGTCGCCGTTAAGTTTACCCTGTTCAGTAATAGTAAATTCTTCCGGATTTGCAATTGACTGCATGNTAAGTACTGCNTCTGAGATATTAACCTTANTGTCCTCGTTTGCATCACCCATTAAATTGTTGCCNGAAGGTGTACCTTCTGCTGAATAAACCATGTAGAAAAGATTTGCAGTANCTGCCTTTGTAACTGTANGATTTCCGGCTTTAAGGTCAACTGTAATTGTTCCGTCACCTGATGATGTATACTTTGTACCGTCAATTTTGATTGTAGCAGCAGGTTCAGCAAATACAAGTGTGAACTTACCTGCTGATTCAGCATTGAAAGTAATGTTTGTAGCACTTTCCATCTTGAGGCACTGTGTGAGTTTAAGACCGTTATAATCTACAGTGCCTTTTGATGTAGAGAGGTTACCTGTGATAGTATAGAAATTGCTTGATGTACCGTTAGCTGTGAAGTCGTGAACGTATCCGCCTGAAACAATCGGAGTATCGGGTGTTTTAGTGGTAGCAGTAGTTGTTGTGGTAGCTGTGGTTGTTGACTGATTGGGAGCAGTTGTCTGTGATGTAACAGGNGTCTGTGATGTACCATTAAACATCTTGTAACCGAGTCCCTTGTATGTGCTGTTTGAAGCTGTTTCAGCGAAGCCCTGCGGATTCGGTGAACCGTCTGCATTTCTCCATGCCGTGTGGAAATCTGTACCCATAGCAGGAACGTCAAGAGTGATAAATTCTGAATCAGCAGGAGTTACTACATCACCGAGTTTAGCACCGTTTGTCATTGTTTCGGATTTTGCAAAATAATATTTACTGTTGTAGTAGATTGAATTTGTCATCTTGCCTACGAACTTGTCGTTTGTCATCTTTATGCCAGGAGCATTTGTCTTTGAAACCCTGCTTGTGTTTGTGTATGATATCATGTTTGAAAATGTAGCATCAGAAGCACATCTGTAAACCATATAGTTAGCCTTGCCGTTACCGCCTATACCGTTGTTGTAAGCTGTACAGTCTTTCATTTCGCCAAAGAGCGGGTTATTATTGTCAGTAAAACCACAGTTGAGGTTTTCAAATGCAAGACAGTTTTCAACAACGTGTCTTGTACCGACACCGCCGCCGCCGAGCTTGAAACCATTACCGTCAGCATCGCCGTAACCTCTGCCGTCCTCTGTAAAGCCGTTTCTGAATGCTATACAGTTCTTGATTGTAACCACACCTATAGAACCAGTTTCAGTCTTAGCATATAAATCCCAGCCGTCGTCTGAGTTATTGTATGACATACAGCCGTCAAATACGTTGCCTT
Organism: Clostridia bacterium; assembly: GCA_009177225.1. Classification (GTDB taxonomy): domain Bacteria; phylum Bacillota; class Clostridia; order Oscillospirales; family Ruminococcaceae; genus Ruminococcus. Next base: position 24,802 of record WFLZ01000014.1, on the reverse strand, counting down.
CACCGCAGGTAAGCTTTGCAGCAAAACCGTCAGCGTTTTCCATTGTAGCCTCGTCACAGTTGTTCTTTGAAGTACAGTTCTTGATGAGGTTATTTGAAGGCCACTGTGCAATTGTATTATATGAAGTCTGATAACGTGAAAGCTGTAAACCTGTATCTTCGTTGTCATTGAATACCATCATTTCGATAATATTGTTGTCGCCTGAGAGAAGCATACCGTTGTCACCGGCGTTCTTGATTTCAAAGCCATAGAAGTGCCAGTATGAACCGTCAAGAACGAATCCTCTGTTTGCACCTGCCACTGCCTGACCCTCAAAGTCAAAAACTACCTTTGCACCCGGATATGCTGAAATTGTCTTGTAAGCACCTGCTTTACCTGCATTGCTTTCTTCAATAAGAATTGTTTCTTTATAATTATAAGTACCTTCGAGGAGATAAATTGTACCGCCTGCCGGAACTGCCTTTATAGCTGAAAGAGCGTCTGTCGGATTATCAATTGACTTACCGTCACCCTTGCCGTTCGGTGAAGCATAGATTACGTTTGCACCTACAACGGGCTGTGAAGGTTTCTGAGTAGTTGTAGTTGTTGTAGTCTGCGGAGGCTGTACCGTTGTAACTGTTGTAACGACAGGCTGTGTTGTAACGTCAGGAGAAGTTGTGTTATCTTCCTTGAAACCACTTCCAATTGCCTGAACTGTTCCCTTATATGCAACGAGTGCATCTTTAAGACCCTGATTTACTGCATAGCTTTCATCATCAACAGAGTTGTCAAACTGCCACTGGAGGTCACCCCCGTCAACACGTCCTGCCTGAGCCATTACCTTATCTCTTGCAACTTCCGGTGAATCAACTTGATAGCTGTACATATCTGAAGCAGTATCAAAGTTATTATAAGATGTACCGCCCTTTTTGCACTTTACGCTTGCTGGAACTGCTTCATTTCTGTCATTTGCAACATAAGCATCAAAATCGGTATTATCGTCGGCGTATGAAATAACTGCCTTTGCACCCTCGATGTAGTTTCCGTAAGCCTTGATTATACCGCCGTCCTCACCGGAGAATATACCGCCGGCAGTAACATCAGAACCCTGTCCTGAAATAAGCATAGGATATTTACAGTTTCTGAAGTAGTTGTTTTCAACGAAACATGAAGCTCCCATTGTAACGCCTGCACCGTACTTGGCATTACCNTCAAANTAGTTATTNTAGNTGTGTANTGTACAGGTTCTTATTCTCGGGTGACGTGNATCGGAATGGTCNTACCAGTTGTGGTGGTATGTAATATAGTTTTCTGTTGATTCGTCCTTCATGCNCTGAAGATTGCACTNTCCGTTATCCCAGAAATGATTATATGAGTGAGTTACATAAGTTGAAGTTTTTGTATCTAACGCACCATCACCTTTTACCTGGTCAGCGTCTGAACCNGCGNCACCNTAGAAGAAATCACNGTTATGTACCCNTACGTGGTCGTTGCCCTGNTGAAGCCCGCAGTCATCACCCTCTGAGCTGTTGCAGTTCATGAAACCGATGTTTCTTACTTCAACATTTGAACTGTTCTTCATAACAAGACCGAATCCGTTGAATACTGTATCATTGCCAATACCCTCGATTGTAACGCCACAAGTTGCAGTATCAATCATAAGGTCGCCTTTAGGCATATCAGCAGGGTCGGTGATATTTCCGATAAATCTAATTGCCACAGGGGGGGCGGACTTATTGCTTTTAAGGTTTGTAATGATATTCTGTACACCTGTAACTGTTACGTCGCTGCCCTTTTTATCGGGAAGTGTGACACTTACTGAATCCTTGTTTGCATCTGTTACATAAACAACAACAGCGTTCGATTTAAGAGTACCGTCCTCATTGTATGCACCTGATGATGTACCGTTTACAAAACCGAATCCGGAACGGTCGTGAGCATAAGCGTCTGCCTTTGTCTCGGAAGCCTTTGAAGAATCTTCCTTACCGCTGATAACCGGAACAACTTTCATTGTATGACTGCCTGCTGTAAGACCTACTGCGTCAGCTCTCATATAGCCTGCATACTGTCTGATAAGCATTGAATCAATCTGAACGCCGTCAACGTAAACATTGTAGCCGTCTGCACCTGATACTGCTGACCATGTAGCATACATACCTTCGCCGAATCCTACAGTCTGAATAAAGTTAACGCTGTCTGCTGCAAATGCTGTTACAGCTGAATTGTCAGGAACAAATACATAATTGTTCATGAATGCTGACATACATGATACTGAAACTACAGCAGCCGATGCCATAGCTGCTATACGTCTTTTCATAACGTTGTTTTTCATTTTAGGTTTCCTCCGTAAATATAATGATAATAATTTTTGCACCTTATGTGCAACTTTCGCACTTTGTTTTTCATTGTTTATATTATACTGTAAAAAATCACTAATTTCAATGATGTATAGTACTCATTAACTGATATTTTGTGCTTTTATACGATTTTGTCACGCACAATTAATCAACTGTCATTCCGATAAATCCATATCAGTTTTTATCTATTAATGTATAATTTATTTTGCAGGAAATTTTTTTCCGAAAAAGCTTGACAACGTCTAAATAACGTGATATAATGTACTTACCTCGTTTGAGGCTTATTTTTTTGTCTCGTCCGAGGGAGGCAAACAACCTATCTCCGTTCAGTCGGAAGAAGTACTAATTCAGGAGGTGCCGATATGAGAGTAAAGGTTACTTTAGCTTGTACTGAGTGCAAGCAGCGCAACTATGTTTCTAAGAAGAACAAGAAGAATGACCCCGACAGACTTGAAATGAATAAACACTGCAAGTTCTGCCGCAAGCATACTCTTCACAAAGAAACTAAGTAATCAGGAGGAGTATTTTTAATGGCTAAAGAAAAAGAAAATACAACCCCCGAAAAGAAAAAGGCTACTAAGGAAAAAACGGTGAAGGAAGAAAAATCTTCCAAGGCAACCGCTGATTCAAAGGCTGAAAAGAAATCCGACAAAAAGGGTTCTGGTAAAAAAGAACAGGGTAAAGTCGGAAAATGGTTCCACGACTTAAAAGTCGAATTTAAAAAGGTAGTATGGCCCACAAAGAAAACAGTTGTTACAAATACTTCTGTTGTTGTCGGAGTCGTTGTACTCTCGGCTGTCCTTGTAGGACTGATGGACGAGGGTTTCCTCGCTCTGCTCAGGCTTATCTACAACAAATAATCAGAACGGAAATCTAAGGAGGATTTGTTATGTCAGAANCANCAAGGTGGTACGTTNNTCACACTTATTCAGGCTACGAAAATAAAGTANCTCAGAATANCNNAAANNNTGTTGAAAACCGCAAGCTTCATNAGCTTATNCAAGAANTTANAGTTCCTACTGAAAAGGTGACGGAAATCACCGACGGAAAAACCAAAGAGGTAGAGCGTAAGACCTACCCCGGTTATGTCCTTGTAAAAATGGTTGTTACTGACGATTCATGGTATGTCGTAAGAAATACCAGAGGCTGTACAGGCTTTGTAGGTCCTGCATCAGAACCTACTCCCCTCTCGGAAGAAGAAGTAAAGAAACTTTTCGGCATTGACGTTTCTTCTGTTGAAGTCAATTTCAAGGTCGGAGACAATGTTCGTATTTCGGGAACTGCTATGGACGGCTTCATCGGTGTCGTTCAGAACATCAATCTTGACGACCGCTCAGTAGATTTGCTTGTTTCAATGTTCGGTCGTGAAACCCTCACCACACTCCCTATTAATCAGGTGGTTGCGGCTGAGGATTAGTTCAGGTCAAAAAGAAGTCCGCAGAGACTTCAGTGGGAGAGGTAAAATAATTCTTGCCTCGCCATTTACCACATTTATGGAGGTGCGAATACATGGCACAGAAAGTAGTTGGCTATATTAAGCTTCAAATCGCAGCAGGAAAGGCTACTCCTGCACCGCCTGTTGGTCCGGCTCTCGGTCAGCATGGCGTTAATATCATGGCATTCACAAAGGAATTCAATGAGAGAACTAAGAACGATATCGGTATGATTATTCCTGTTGTTATCACAGTTTATGCTGACCGTTCATTCTCATTTATTACAAAAACTCCTCCGGCTGCTGTCCTTATCAAGAAGGCTTGCAATATCAACAGCGGTTCAGGAGTTCCTAACAAGACCAAGGTTGCTAACATCACTAAGGAACAGGTTCAGAAGATTGCTGAACAGAAGATGCCTGATCTCAACGCAGGTTCTCTCGAAGCAGCTATGAGCATGATTGCTGGTACAGCTCGTTCTATGGGCGTTGTAGTTGTTGACTAATCAATTTTTGAATGACGAAAGGGAACTTTTTCCCGTTCCGACTTCTAAACGGTGGGAGGAAAATTCCGCTAACCGTATCGCTATAGGCGGTGCGGTATTACCACTTAAACAGGAGGAAATATAATGAAACACGGCAAAAGATATGTTGACAGTGCAAAGACTGTCGATTATGCAAAGCTTTATGAGTCCACAGAGGCTCTTGACTTAGTATGCCAGAACGCAAAGGCTAAGTTTGATGAAACTATTGAAGCACACATCCGTCTCGGCGTTGACTCAAGACACGCTGACCAGCAGGTAAGAGGTGCTGTTGTTCTTCCTAACGGAACAGGTAAGAATGTAAGAGTTCTTGTATTCTGTAAGGAAGATAAGTACGAGGCTGCTAAGGCAGCTGGTGCTGACTATGTTGGCGGTATGGACATGGTTGAAAAGATTCAGAAAGAAAACTGGATGGATTTCGACGTTGTTGTTGCTTCTCCCGATATGATGGGTCTTGTTGGTCGTCTCGGTAAGATTCTCGGACCTCGTGGTCTTATGCCGAACCCCAAGGCTGGTACTGTAACTCCCGACGTTGCAAAGGCTGTTACAGAAGCTAAGGCTGGTAAGATTGAATATCGTCTTGACAAGACAAATATCATTCACTGCCCTATCGGTAAAGCTTCATTCGGTGCTGCAAAGCTCGAAGAAAACTTTTCCGTTCTTATGGACGCTATCGTAAAGGCTAAGCCGGCTGCTGCAAAGGGTACTTATCTTAAGTCCTGTACAGTAGCTTCAACAATGGGTCCTGGTGTTCCCGTTGCTACACTTAAATACGGCGTTTGATTGAGATATTAAAAAGACGGTTTTATAAACCGTCTTTTTTTATGCCCGAATTACAAACGGAAATATTATAACGCACAAAAAAGGGACACCGAAGTGTCCCTTTAATATTTTTATTGAATTATTCGTTTAAAGCGTCAAGGTCAGTAGCTGACATCGGGAATGCTTCATTAGTAATCGTCTTGATTTCAACATACTGAATAGCGAGAGCGTCTAAGTTTGTAAGACCGCCGCCGTTGTCAATAACGTCACCATTGAGCTTACCCTGGTCACTAACCTCGAATTCTTCAGGGTTTGCGATTGACTGCATGATAAGTACTGCATCAGAAATATTTACCTGATTGTCAACGTTAGCATCGCCCCACATAGTTACCTTGCCATCGTTTGGCTTAGTATTTGGCTGATTACCGCCAGCCGTAGCAGCTTCATCCTGCATGAATGAAGTAATCCAAGCAAGAGGAGCGTTCCAGTTAATTGTTACCTCGTTTGTAGACCAAGCTTCGATAGAGTCAACAAAGCATCTCTGTGATGGATTTTTTGTATCGCCAGGAACGAATCCGAGAGCACGTACATATGGGTCCTGAAGACCTGCATTAGGACCACCTGAAAGAATACCGTCAGGAGCCATAGGCAATGTTTTGTCAAGTTCGTAAGACCAGTATCTGTGGTGAGGATTATGTTCCTTGTATGTACCGTAACCTGTTACATAGGAGTATGAAAGCGGATTGCGTCCGAAGAGGTAGTCAAGACCTGTAACAACGCCGTTCATGTAGTTAACATCATTTGTAAGGTCGTAAGCATAAGCCATAATGATACAGTTATTGATAACCATTGAGTTTGAACCCCACTCATAACCATTAATCATAACAGACGGGTCAAGGTTGTTCGGGTCATTGTAGTCCGGACCGTCATACTTGTATGGAATACCATAGCCCTGCTCGCCTTCGCACTTAATGTATTCGTCAGCAGCCGCTACGATTGTCTCTTTGATTTTACTGTTTTCAGTGTCTGAGAGAAGGTCGCTGTGGAGAGAAAGTGTAAGTGAACCAGCAGAAGCAGTGTTGCCCCAGTTAAATGAAGTAAATGAACCACTACCCTTATTCTCGCCACCAATCATTCTTGTGCCTACTTCGTAAGCATAATCAGATTCATCGATAATCTTCTTGTAATCAGCAGCAGCAGAGTCGCCCATCTGTGAAGCAGATACGAAGATTTCGCAAGCTGCCCAGTAAGCATCGTCAAGAACGTTGTCATCACCGTAAGGTCCACCACCCTTTGCTTGCCACATAGGTGCATAGAGTGAATCTTCTCTGAGTTCTTCCTTTGCACACTTGCATTTCAGAGTCGGGTGAGTGGTCTCTGTGCTGTCATAAGGATACCAGTATTTCTTATATGCCTCAAATGCTTCCTTAGCACTGTCGAGATACTTCTTTGCCTTTGCAGAATCGTAAGGCTCCCAAAGTCTTGCAGCCTGTGCAGCACAAGCAGCATAGTTAAGTGTAGCAGCGAACGTCGGAGGCTTTACGATACGAACAGTTTCCCAATCTGATTCGTAATCCCACGGTCTTGTAGCAAGACCCGTCCACTTATGGTCATGGAGCTTGTGATAGTAAAGACCCTCATACTGACCCCATGCGCTGTCGCTGGAAGTAACTTTCATCTGTGCAATCCAGTCAAGTTCTACAGCAGCTTCATCGAGAACGTCAGGAACTTTATTTCCTGCTTCAGGAATTACAACAGTACCTGAACCGTCAGCAAACTTAGCCTTGCCTTCTTCTGTCTGAATAGCTCTTTCATACATATTCTGGAGAGTCCAAATAGAGATACCGCCGTTTACAACGTATTTACCGTGGTCACCGGCATCGTACCAACCGCCGTTTGCAGTAAGGGTACCTGACTTGTATGTTGAAGTTGCTTCTTCCTGTGAAGCATACTCATTTTTCCAGATTTTCTGAATTGTAGCTGTATCAGTCTTGTGACCGCCTTCGTGACCCATTCCTGTACCCTTGCCGTCTGCACCGCCTGATGTACAGTACTTGTCTTCAATATCAATACCTGAACGGTTCTGATAGAAGTAGTTCATAGCATTTGTGAGAATATTGTGGGACTCATCAAAGTAAATATTGTCGCCAATATTGAACTCGAATGACCTCCAGTCCTGTCCTTTAATCTGGAGATAGTATCTGCCGGGTTTATCGTACTCGGTAAAGTCAAGTGTACAGATATTATCAGCAGAATCCTTGTCAGCCTTGACTTCAGAAGTCTTGCCAGTGTNNACAACAGAACCTGAACTTGCATCGNCANGTTNGAAGNNATAAGAANCNCTAAGNCTAATCTTNGTAGCNCCGNGAAGAATATCACCAGCGTTATCACCGAGAGTTGCAACCTTTTTAAGGTTCGGATAGTAACCAACCTGATTCACAGAGATGAAGTTTTTAGTTGCACCGATAGTACCAAGATTGCTGTCAGCAGTTGTACTATAGTCACGGTTTACAGCACCATAGGAATTATTCGGGTCAGCATCGCAGTCGTTGCAGGTTGTACACTCAATTGACATCTCCTCAAACCAAATTTCGTCGCCGTCCTGAGCGTTGCCTTCCCACTGAGTACCCTTTGCATAATGGAAAGCCCATTCAGCGCTCTCAATATCCTGAGTAGGAGTAAATGTACCACTGTATGTCTGATATGATGTTGTCAGTTTTGCGGCTTTACCCCACTTCGAATCATCAGCCTTATTTGGATCTCTAGACACTTCGTGAGGACCTTCGTGCATAGTACCCGCATCGCCGTCAAGAACAAAATATTCCTCATCGCCCTTAGTGTTACCAATCTTCGAGCAAAGCTCCATACCATTTCTGTTTGACTTTGCCGTGAATGTTACTTTATATGCGTGACCGGCTTTAAAGTTAAGGTTTCTGTGTCTGAATTGAAGATCCCACTTTTCACCGTCAGCACCTTTTGCAGTGAGAACTGTAAGGTGAACTTCACCATCTTTAATTTCAAAGTCCTGCTTTGCGGGACTTGATTCGCAGGTATGCCAAGGAAGTGCCTTATAATCGAAAGTTGTTTCGCCAAGTACCTGACCAGCTGAAGCGGTTATAGGAGCAACCATGCCGGTAATAGCTGTAGCGAGCATAGCAGCAGACATAAGACTTCCGGCAATTGCTCTGGAAATTTTCTTGTGCATTTTTATACCCTCCCAAAAAAATATAAATTTAATTATAACGCAGTGTCAGTGCAAACACTGTGGTTATATCAGAAATACTGGCAAGCGGTTGTCCGTTACGGACTTGCACCATACCCTTTTACTTACCAATCTTATTATATTATATCCTGAAAAAAAAGTAAATAGCTTTTTCAAATTTCGGTTATTCTCCTAATCGTGCAATTAATTTTTTGTATATTTCATACAAACCGTCCAAAAGAAAAAAGGGAGACAAGCTCCCTTTTGAATACATATTATTAATAAGTTATATTTTATATCAGATTACCCGTTTTTGTTTGTAAATTTTCAAGCAGACTTGCGTCGAACGGGAAACTATTAATTGTTCTTAGTATTACAGTTGTAAAAAGCAGCGGAGATTTTTTTGAAATTACTTTATCAAATCTTCAATTTCCTGTGAAGTCAACGGCAGGTCAGAGTCTTTTATAACCTTTATTTCAACAAACTGAATTGCAAGAGCATCTTTTCCTGTTACTCCGTTACCTCTGTCAGCAACGTCAGCGTTGTTTTTTCCTTCTTCAGTCAGCTTGAATTCTTCGGGGTTTGCAATTGACTGCATTATCAGAACAGCATCTGAAATATTGACCTTGCCGTCCTCATTTGCATCACCGAGCTTGATTTTATTGTCATCGCCTGATGAAGGCTGTGATGTATTAGGCTTTGTCGGCTTTGTGGGACTGGTAACATCAGGTTTAGTGCCGTCTGGTTCAGTACCCCACACAAGCACGTCGTCAACATACATTGTTATATGTTCGTTGAGTGCGTCCTTATATTTCAGCTCATTCGGAGCATCTTCAATGCCCTCATAGGACCAGTCGTTTGAAGAATCCCACGCACCTGTTGTTGGTTTGCCGTCAACAGCATCGGGAATTGAAATTCTAAACTGAACTTCGTCTCTGTGTTCACTCTGACCTGTAGGCATAATAGCTCTGCCGTCCTTGAATACAATTTCAGCATAATAAGTATTGCCCGACGGGTCACCCTCATATTTTATAGGCTTGCCTGTAGTGGTAGCATGACCCTGCTGTCCTTCCTGATACTGCTGTGAACCGATGCTTACAGTAATATCATCAACAGAAAGACCTGCCGCAAGAACTTCCGAAACATCAAAATAGTATCTGTATTTAATATTTTCAGCTACTCTTGTCGGCCATGCAGTATGATTCATTGCCCATGCCTTGACTTCTGTGTAGCTGTTTCCCTTGCCGTTAAGAGTTGCGGCAACTTCCCATTCTGCCCATTTCGGAGTTTCAGCCTGTGGGAAATCAGCGAGCTTTTCTCCGCCGTAATCATCAAGAAATGCACATAATGCAGCAGTATATCCGGCATTATAGTCAATAGCTACTTCTGTGTTGGTATACGATTCATTATTGTCTTTGAATGTACCATCTTGATTTGGTCCGCCCTCCAAAGCACCATAAAGAACATGGGCATATTCTCTCTGCCAGCCGTCATCTTCTTCAGGTTCGGGAGTACCGAGTTCATTCCAGTGGTCGTCATGTATACCGGAAGCTCCTCTGTGGTGGATATTAACAGGATTCTTNTCACCCANTCCGANAACATAGNTAAGNNCGAGGTCATTGTCCCCNAAAGNATAATCCATNATNTTCTTNGCCNATGTATTGTACTTTTCGGAAAGCTGTGCANTGTCCTTGAAGATAGTGTCGCAGGAAAGCTTTGCAAGCCAAGCCGCATTTTCCGTATATCTGAGAGTTCCCCAGCCTGCACCGTCAACGATAGTCATGCCGTCAGGAGTCCAGCCACCTACAGGCTTTTTGCCGTTGTAGCCACCAATCATATAATCAAGATGATGTGAAACATGGTCAATCCATTCTTGTTTGCCTGTATTTATAGCATAAAGAAGTGCCGCTGCCTGAGTTGTATCGTCCCAGCAGAATCCCCATGTATACTTCATATCTGTAGACTGGTTTTCCTTAGGGAACAGCGGAATATATTCCTTTTCGCACTTGTCAAGGTACGCTTTGTCGCCTGTAGCCATATACATCCAGTTAGCCGCATACATAAGCTCGTCAATAAAGTTGTCCGTACCCTGATTATTTATAGTATGATAATATTTTCCCTGAATGCCTTCGTCTTCGTTGGCATCAGCACCTTTTTCAGCCCACACATCATTTGCAAGCTTGAAAAGACTTTCAGCGTGTTCAAGATATTCTTTGGCAGCTTTCGGGTCTTCGTCCTTGAAAACAATATATCCACCTGCCATAGCTGCTGCCATTTCTGCTATTGTAGTACAGTTTGTTATGGTATCATAAGGTCTTTCCTCTGTCTTGTTCTTGAGATTGAATTTTCTTATATATACTTCGGGACTTCCATACCATACGTGGTCAAATGCGTCCTCACCAATAGTACCTATAACCTTGTCACCCAAATCACAGGCAGCAACGTAATCAAGTCCCCACTTGAGATTTTTCAGATACAGGTCATATAAACCTGCTTTCTGAACTGCATCTTTATATTCAATAAGACCCCACGAAAGAACAGACGCAGTATAGGCATTGGTAAGTGCAAATTTCAGGTGGTCGCCTGCATCGAACCAACCGCCGTCAATAATATCCGACGGTGTACCGTCCTCTTTCACCATAGAATCCGCACGCCATGAAACAGAATTCCATTCGGGAAGAATACCTGCCTGCTGAACCTCATAGAAAAACATTGATTTCTGAAGTGCTTCTGCATAGTTAACCTTGACCTCTGCGGCATTTGCGTTAATGTCCACGGCAGTATTTGCAGGCATATAAGCCGCCATTCCTGCCGAAAGTGCAAGAGCCGAAACTGTCGCAGCAATTTTCTTGAAAATCATTATTATTAACCCCTCTCCGTTAATTAGTATAATTTTAATATACAATATTTATTCGATTTTGTCAATAAAAATCCGAAAATTTTATCATAATGTCCAGTCATGAATCCTTTCTCCGTTTATTTTCAGTGATGCGGAACGTATAATACCTGCCTGTCTGAGTTTTTCAAAAAGTACGTAATATCCGTCAATAATTTCCTGTTTGTTGTCAGAGTAAATGCTTTCGCACGGATAATTGACATCTGCACAGACATACCCTTTATAATCCTGCCATTCGTACTTTTCGTCTCTCCATTCGGCATACAGAAATCCTTTCCATTTTTCGCCGTGANCCNNTTTCAGAACATCGTTATTAGTATGATTTTCCGGCTTGAAACNGAANANTTCATTATTATCTTCAATGTAAAGCCGTCCGCATTGTGAACNCTGATAAATAGTCTTTGTCATATATCCGAGTTCACGTAAAAAATCACACATCAAACTATTCTTGTTGGGATTATCTGATTTTATTATTTCCTCTACCCTNTCAAAATAATCGCTTTCATCCTGGTCAGCCATGATACTGCCCTNGTAACTCAANAAATCCGAACTGTCATGTATTATATAACCACATTGACNTCTTATNCAGCNCATAACTGTTTATCTCTTTTAATAATGTCAAGAGTGAGTTTGTCATATNGTCCGTCATAGAATTNATCAATAACCCTGCTNAATACTTCTATTGACGGGTNAGCCTCATGAAAAAGCGTCATACATGATTTGACTTTTATAGCATCTATATAGCCGAGTATTTCAACCGCTGTATCGTCGTTTGCAAGAAGTGCTTCAGATATTTCAACAAGTCTTTCACGCAGTACGGGGGTTGAAATATATTCTTTTGCTTCATAGAGGTCTTTTATAGCGTAATATGTTGCGTTGTAACTAATTCCAAGTCCTGCAATCTGCGGAAATATATACCATATNCAANGGCTNAATTTTCTGCCGTTCTTAATTTCAGAAAGTGCCNGACTGTAACATTTTTCCTGTGCCTTTANAAATCTTTCCATAAAAATACTCCTAAGCAAAGAGGGACTGCACATATGCACAGTCCCCTGATTGACTAAAAATTGAAATTATTCAGCATCGTCAGCGTTATCTTCGAGTAAAGCTCTGATAGAGATACTGATTCTCTTAGCATCTGCATCAATGTCAATAATCTTAACATCAACTTCGTCGCCTTCAGAAAGAACGTCCTTTACATTTTCAACCTTTCTGTCAGCAATCTGAGAGATGTGGATAAGACCGTCAACACCGTCAATAATCTGAGCAAATGCACCGAAAGAAGTAGTGGAAACGATAGTAGCCTTAACTACGTCGCCAACATTATAGTTGTTCATGAAGATTTCCCACGGATTGTCCTCAGCCTTCTTGAAACCGAGAGAAATTCTGTTGCTTTCCTTGTCGAGTTCCTTGATGTAAACTTCAAGAGTATCGCCAACGCTTACAACTTCGCTCGGATGTCTGAGTCTCTTCCATGAAAGTTCGGAAATATGAACCATTCCATCAATACCGCCAAGGTCAACAAATGCACCAAAGCTTGTAAGTGACTTAATCTTTCCTGTGAAAATATCACCTACAGCAGCAGTTTCCCAGAATTTAGCCTTAGCTTCTTCCTTACGTGCGTTCTGTACGGCTCTGATTGAACCAACTGCTCTCTTTCTGCCCTCAGTAACTTCAATAATCATGAACTCAACCTTCTTATTGAGAAGTTGTTCAAGTTCTGCTCCTCTTGGAAGACCCGTCTGTGAAGCGGGGATAAATACTCTTACTCCNAGAACATTGAGTGTAACACCCTNGTTTACAACGTGTCTGATAACGCCTNCAAGAATTGTTCCCTCTTCCTTAGCCTTAACAATAGTCTCGTAACCAGCCTGTTCGTCAACTTTTCTCTTGGAAAGAGCAGCAGTGCCTTCAGCGTCATTGACCTTAATTACAACAAGTTCGATTTCGTCGCCTACGCTTACGATGTCCTCAGGCTTCTTTGAAGGGTCGTCTGTAAGGTCTTCAAGCTTTACATATCCTGCGTGCTTAGTGCCGAGGTCAACTGCANTTTCTGTGTTNTTTACAGCAACTACTGTAGCCNTTACTTTNTCCCCTGTATGTATTTTCTTGAATGACTGGTCNANTAATTCNTCAAAATTCTCCTNTTCCTGAATCATTTNCTTTTCAATCTCTGCCATTTTGGTTTGTACCTCCTTAATTATATAAGCCGGAGTGGACGCTCCGGCAGTAATGCCGATGTTTTCAGCACTGGGCAGCTTTAAAGTACGAAGCTCTTCCGAATTTTCTATATGATACGTTTTGCAGTAGCGGCTGCACACTTCATAGAGTTTGACAGTATTTGAACTATGCCGTCCGCCGACAACGAGCATAATGTCAGACCTCTGAGCNAGCNCACGTNNATCTGTCTGCCTTGNATCGGTGGCATTGCAGANTGTATCGAANANAACGATATNGGGGNCGTTCTGCGGAATCTCCTTTAAACACTTTTCCCATACTAATATATTATACGTCGTTTGAGCAACAAAAGCAAGAGTTTTTTTGAAATTTTTGTCCCGATTCTGAAAAAAGTGTTTTAGCTCAAAATCGTCTTTAAAAACAAGGCAATTTTCGTCACAATGACCAACGATTCCCTGCACTTCGGGGTGACTTGCATCGCCTGCTATAAGAATAAAACAGCCTTCCCTTGTCTTTTGGTCAACAATTTTATGAATCTTTGAGACAAAAGGACAGGTAGCGTCAAGCATTCTGTTACCTTTCTGCCTGATTTTTTCATATATATCCCTGCCCACGCCGTGAGAACGTATAACAACAGTTTCGTCGGGTTGAAGTTCGTCAACTGAATCAACAATCCTTGCACCACGTTCTGCCATATCGTTCACAACGTCCTGATTATGTATAATCGGTCCGAGCGTTGCCACTTTAGTACCCTTCTCAAGTTCATTATACACCATTTGGACAGCTCTGTCAACTCCAAAACAGAAACCTGCTGATTTTGCCACTGTAACTTTACTCATCAGAAGCAGACTCTCCTTTCAGTTCTTCGGGTTCACCCTCAACAAGAGCCTTTATATCAGCCATATAGCGATTTTTCAGCCTTACAATCTGACGTGGATTAGGTTCGTCACATATTTCGCAGTAATCAGCCGGATTTATCGGTTTACCGTAGGTAACTGTTACTTTTGTACGGAATTTCAGTTTTTCACCGAAAACAACACCAACCGGAATTATCTGCTTGCCGGAACGTGCCGCAATGAGTGCCGCACCTGAATGACCTTTATGAACCTTACCGTCTTTTGAGCGTGTACCCTCCGGAAAAATAAATAAACTTCTGCCCGCATTGAGTGCTTCCACAGACTTGTCAATAACACTGGTATCTCCCTTACCTCTTGAAACCGGAAACGCTCCTACTGAACGTATCAGCCCGCCGAAAAGTTTGTTTTTAAAAAGTTCCTCTTTAGCCATAAAAGCGTGTTTTCCGGAAGTTGCACAGCCTACAAGCGGAGGGTCTGCATTTGTACGGTGATTTGAGGCATATATTACAGCGGTATCTTTCGGAATATTTTCCCTGCCCTCGTAGTGAAGATTAAAAGCTATACTAAGGGCAAATCTGACAATTGCCTTTATAACAGCGTAAATCATGATATCACCTACCTGTCTTTTCAGTTATAATTCTTATAATTTCGTCTGCCGACTGTTCAAGCGTGAGATTCGTCGTATCGACAAGAACAGCGTCGTCTGCCTGTTTGAGAGGTGCAACAGGACGATTCATATCGTTGTGGTCACGCTCAATAATATCACTTAAAATCTCCTCATAACAAGGACAATTCGGTTTTTCAAAAAGTTCCTTGTAACGTCGGTTTGCACGTTCTTCTGCTGTAGCGGTAAGGAATATTTTTACATCTGCATTCGGAAGTACAACTGTTCCGATATCTCTGCCGTCCATAATGACATTATTTTCAGAAGCAATTTTCTGCTGTGTTCCGAAAAGATACTCACGTACAGCCGGCATTGCAGAAGTTCTTGAAGCCTCCATAGAGATTTCAGGAGTTCTTATCATATCAGAAACGTCCCTGTCCGCTAAAAAAACTCTCTGTGTGCCGTCAATGAATTTAAGTGAAACGTCGGCATTTTTCAGTGACGACGGAATGTTTTCGTCAGTGATATTGTTTTCCTTTATATAAAGTGCGATAGTTCTGTATAATGCTCCTGTGTCAACATATATATATCCGAGCTGCGCAGATACCATTTTTGCTATCGTACTTTTACCTGCTCCGGCAGGTCCGTCAATTGCAATGTTTATACTCATAATAATTTCTCCTTTTTACATATATAATGCGGCAGAATATGCAGTTGAAAAGGCAATCTGCAAATTGAAACCGCCTGTGTATGCGTCAACGTCTATGACTTCTCCGGCAAAGAAAAGTCCCTCGATTATTTTGGACTCCATAGTTTTCGGATTTATCTCTTTTACAGAAATTCCACCGCTTGTTACTATAGCTTCGTCAACCGGACGGAATCCGGAAATTCTTACAGGAAACGCCTTGACAAGTTCCCCGAATCTGCGACGCTGTTCTTTGGTTATACCGTTTACTTTCTGTTCGGGTGAAATTCCCGAAAGCTTCACAATAACCGGTATAAGTTTTGCAGGAAGAAGTTTTCTTATACCGTTAACAAAGTCACGGTTAAGATTTTCCGCAAAATCCCTTTGTATACGTGCGTCAAGCTGTTCCGGAGAAAGTGCAGGTTTGAGGTCAATTAAAATTTTATACCTGTCAGGCGACATTTCTCTTATATGTGAACTTGCACTCAATACAAGAGGTCCTGAAACGCCGAAATGTGTAAAAAGCATCTCACCGAGTTCGGAATAAATGACTTTTTCACGGTCGCATAGACTAAGAGTTACATTACGCAGAGAAAGACCCATCATTTCGGAACAATACCTGTCAGGCGAGACAAGTGGTACAAGACTTGGTTTTATCTCTGTAACAGTATGACCGACACTTTCAGCGAGTGAATAGCCGTCACCTGTTGAACCCGTACTGGAGTAGGATTTTCCTCCGCAGGCTATAAGAACGGATTTGGCGTAATACTCCTCGCCACCTGCCCTCACACCTTTGCAGACGTTATTTTCTGTTATAAGCTTAGTGACACGCTTATTAATTACTTTTACACCGTTTTTCTTCATCTCACGTGCAAGAGCGTCAGCAACGTCGTCAGCCTTGTCACTTACTGGAAAAACACGGTTTCCCCTTTCGGTTTTTAGCGGCACGCCTATTTCTTCAAAAAAATCCATTGTATTATATGCGTTGAACACAGAAAACGCACTGTACATGAATCTCTGATTTACTGGAATATTTTTCATATGTTCCTGAATATCAGAGTTATTTGTGACATTGCACCTGCCTTTTCCTGTGATACGGAGTTTTCGTCCGAGTTTTTCATTTTTTTCAAAAAGCAGTACGCTTTTTCCATAACGTGCCGCATGGACTGCTGCAAAGCAACCCGCCGCACCGCCTCCTATTATAATTATATCAGTCATTTTTTCATCAGCCTTTTCATCATTTCACGAATATCAGAACGTCTTTTTTCGGTCTCATCAACGTCAACAGTCCATACGCCGTTATTTTCTGTCAGTACGTCACCCTCACGAGCGTTTTCCGGAANCTGTGAGCGGTCAACTTNAATTATTCCACTNTNCGTTTCAATAACAGNAATATTATTTTCAAACCGGTCAATAACAGTCATTATCCGTTCCTTTCCGTCCTGACGGTCAATTCATTGCCGTCCGACTCAAAAACCACTGTACCGCATAAATCAGTACGATAAATCTTATCCGTGAATTTACTTAAATTTTCTATTGTAATGTCATTCGGGTGACCGTAGGAATTTCCCTCACCGCACGAAATAACAGCATAGTCAGGTTTTATGACATTAAGAAAATCTTCAGACGATGATGTGTCACTGCCGTGATGACCTGCTTTGTAAACGTCTATATCCTCTAAAACGTTCTTTTCAAGCATTTCATTTTCCGCAAGCTTTTCAGCATCGCCGGTAAATATGAAACTGTTGTCACCGTGGTGCATTATAAAACTTACCGAATAATTATTGACGTTGCCGTAATCCTGACTGTTCGGAGCAATTATTTCAAATTCTGCGTCACCTACTTCAATTTTTCTGCCCAGTTCTGCCTCTGTAATCGAAAGACCTTTTTCAGCACAGGCATTCAGAAATTTTTCAAAATACTTTGTAGTCGGGGTGTCACTGTCGTCGATATGTGGTATAATCATTTCATCTATGTCAAAATGTTCAACAATTTTACTCATACCACCCATGTGGTCAGAATGAGGGTGAGTGCCTACGACATAATCAATTTTTGTAACACCCATATTGTCGAGATAAGAAATAACCCTGTCTGCATCGCCTGATTCTCCGCAGTCAATAAGCATTCCCTCACCGCCTGACGTTATGTATATGCTGTCACCCTGTCCTACATCTATATAGTGTACAGAAAGTTTTTCAATGTCTGTTTCCGTCCCGATACCGCCCGACAGATACCAGATTGCAAAACCTATTATAAGTAAGATTAAAGCAGAAATTACTGTTTTCAGGGTTTTCTTTTTCTGCTTTGGGTTCTGACCGTCGTATTTTTGCTTTGCCTTTTTTGCATAGTTGCCGAGGGCTTTTTTCTGTTCTTCTGTGAGTTTAAATTCTGCCAACTTTTACCGCCTGCCTTTCTGTTACTTTTGTCTGAATCACCATCAACAAGACATTTCGGTGACGAACCTATCAAATCATACCGTCCTGCTTTTTTAAGAGCCTTTATAATTATTTCCCTGTTCTGCGGACGGAAATACTGTAATAACGCTCTCTGTGACGCTTTTTCTTCGGGAGTTTTCGGAACATAAACCCTTTCCATAGTGTACGGGTCAAGTCCGGTGTAGAACATACACGTTGAAATAGTTCCCGGAGTGGGATAGAAGTCCTGTACCTGTTCCGGTCGGATTTTATTTTCTTTCAGAAAAACGGCAAGGTCAATTGCCTCGTTGAGCGTACTTCCGGGGTGCGACGACATAAGGTACGGCACTAAATACTGTTCTTTTCCTATGCCTTTGGTGATTTCATAAAATCTTTTCTGAAAAGCCTTGTAAGCTTCAATATGTGGCTTACCCATTTTGTCAAGAACGACCGCCGAACAGTGTTCCGGAGCAACTTTTAACTGTCCGCTTACGTAGTACTTTATTAACTCTCTCATAAATTCGTCATTCTTGTCCTCCATAAGATAGTCATAACGTATTCCCGAACGTATAAAAACCTTTTTAATACCCTTGATTTTACGGATTTTCCTTAAAATCGTCATATACTCCGTATGGTCCGCCCTAANAGCCGGACACGGTTTAGGTGCGAGACATTTTTTTCCCATGCAGAGACCTTTGCTAAGCTGTTTTTCACATGATGTACTTCTGAAATTAGCAGTAGGTCCTCCGACATCGTGTATATATCCCTTGAAATCGGGCATATGTGTTATTTTTTCGGCTTCCTCCAGTATGGACTTTTCACTTCTGCAAGTAACACGCCGACCCTGATGAAGTGCAATAGAACAGAAATTACAGTAGCCGAAACAACCCCTGTTATGTGTTATTGAAAAACGGACTTCTTCAATTCCGGGAACTCCTCCCAGTGCCTCATATGACGGGTGATATGCCCTTGTATAAGGCAGTGAATAGATATGGTCAAGTTCTTCCGTTGTAAGACTGTAAGCCGGTGGATTCTGCACAAACATCATATTTCCGTGACGCTGAATTACAGTTTTTCCGTAAACTTCGTCCTGCCAGTCGTATTGTATTTTGGTAGCCTTTGCATACTCGGCTTTATTGTCTCTCACCTGCTCGAATGACGGACACTGTGCTGACCCTATCGGTGTATTGACTGGTTCTGTCATGTAGCAAGTTCCCCTGATATCCTGGATATCCCTGATATTTTCACCGTTTGCAAGACGTGTGCAAAGTTCCTGTATCTGATGTTCGCCCATACCGTACATCAACAAATCCGCACCGCTGTCAACAAGCACAGACGGTCTTACAGCGTCGTCCCAGTAGTCATAATGGGCAAAGCGACGCAGAGAAGCTTCAAGTCCACCTATTGCAATCGGTATGTCACCGAAATACTCACGGATTTTCTGACAATATACAATAACTGCACGGTCAGGGCGTTTTCCTGCCATTCCTCCTGCTGTATAGGCATCGTCGGAACGTTTTCTTTTGGCGGCAGTGTAATGTGCAACCATAGAGTCTATATTTCCGGAAGTCACAAGAAAAGCATATTTCGGACTGCCGAATTTTCTGAAATCCCTGTCCGTGTGCCAGTCGGGCTGTGAAATAATGCCGACTGTAAAACCGAGAGATTCAATAAGCCTTGTGACGATAGCCGCCCCGAAACTCGGGTGGTCAACATAAGCGTCACCAGTCACATATATAAAATCAAACTGCTTAATACCGAGTTCGTCCATTTCCTTTCTGGAAATCGGCAAAAATCCCTTGTACAAGCGTATCACCTCCTAATCCATATCGCAACTAAATAAAACTCTTGAAAAATCATGATTTTTCAAATCTTCTTTGTTTATCAACCAATATTCAGTCCACAAACAACCCATAGAATAATTAAACTGAAAAAGATTAACAGTGTTTTCGTCAAGATATGGAACGTTTGCACCTTTCGGGAATCCTAACATCTTATCGCCACCATTTGCAAATTTAGAAGAATATGTTTCAACAGCTTCTTCAAGACCGTCTATTTTGTAAGCTGAATCTTCACTGTATTCCGAATCAGAATCAAATGTGACAGAATATTCCTCAAAACATTCTTCAAAGTACTTGCTGTAATAAGGGCATGGCGGTTCTGTACGTTTTAATGTTGACATATCGCCGTCCCAGTAAATAACTTTATGGAATGCCGTTTTGTCGGGTTCAGCAATTTCCATTTCAAAATATTCATTGCTTTCAAGTTCAAAAACTTCACCGCTCCAGAATATATAAAGCATACCAGTTTTCGGCAGAAGATTTTCAACGTCCGCACCCGATTCCGCAAGTTCACACAAATTAATCTGTGCAACCAACTGCATGGCGGATTTTTCATAATGTTCCCGTCCTATTGTACATTCCGACATTGTGGGATATTCTATTTCGGGTGGTAAATCGGGAAATCCGCCCATTTTGCTTGAACCTGTAGGAATATTCTGTTTTTCCTCACAAAATAAAATAACAGCGTTCCTGTAATAATTTTTAAGTTCATCAGCCATTTTTCTGCATTCAAGACCCTTGCATTTAAGCATACCCATTAAATCCGGCATTTAATTACCCTCCTGTTTTCTTAATTTTCTTTCGTCGTACTGCATTTTTGACATAAGCACTTTACGGGGCTTTGCACCCTCGCTTGCACCTATAACGCCGAGTTCCTCAAGTTCGTCCATAATACGTGCGGCTCTTGCATAGCCGAGTTTTAACTTTCTCTGCAACATGGAAGTGGAAAGCTGTCCGTTGTTGACGGCGACTTCAATCGCCTTTTCCACAAAGTCCTCGTCCGTAAGAGGAGCAGTACTTGCGAAATCGTCCGTATTGCTGTTACCCTTTGTCTGAGGTACAAAATTTTCTACTGCCTGCATAATATCGTTGTCATATTCACCCTCAACCTGTTGCCTGATATAGTCAAGAGTTGCGTTTATATCCTTTGACGAAGCAAAACAGCCCTGTATACGCACAGGCTTGCTTGTACCGATAGGCATATAAAGCATATCACCGTTGCCGAGAAGCTTGTCCGCACCTGCCATGTCAATAATAGTACGTGAATCCACCTGCGACATAACAGAAAGTGCGATACGGCTCGGAATATTTGCCTTGATAAGACCTGTGATAACGTCTGTTGTCGGTCTCTGCGTAGCAATGACAAGATGTATTCCGGCGGCACGTCCCATCTGTGCAAGACGACAAATATAGTCCTCGACTTCTTTTCCGGCGACAAGCATCATGTCGGCAAGTTCGTCAATAAATACGACAATCTGTGGCATTGTCTGAATATCTTCATTCTGCTTGGCGTAGGAATTATATGACTTCAGGTCATTCGCACCTGCATCAGCAAAAATCTGATAACGTCGCATCATTTCGTTTACTGCCCAGTTCAAAGCACCTGCCGCCTTTTTACAGTCGGTAACTATCGGTATAAGCAGATGAGGTATACCGTCAAAGACCTTAAATTNAACTANNTTCGGGTCAATAAGAATAAGTCTCACTTCGTCGGGCGTTGAATTGTAAAGTATGCTCATTATTATGGAACGTGTGCAGACGGACTTTCCCGAGCCTGTAGTACCTGCTATAATAACGTGTGGCATTTTGGCAATATCACCTATTATAATATTTCCGGCTATATCCTTTCCGACTGCAAAGGCAAGCTTACTTTTTGCATTAACGAAATTCGGTGACGAAAGTATTTCCCTTATCGTAACAACGTCCTTGTTTTCGTTCGGAACTTCAATTCCTACAACTGACTTTCCCGGTACGGGAGCTTCTATTCTTACACCCTGTGCCGCAAGATTAAGAGCAATATCGTCCTCAAGACTTTTTATCTTCTTTACCTGCACACCCACACCGGGCTGAACTTCATAGCGTGTTATTGCCGGACCTCTCAATATATCACGTATCCGGACTTCAACTTTGAAACTTTTCAGCGTGTTTACGATAATATCAGCCTTTTCACGCATTTCAGCAGCGGCTTCTGCACTGTTCAGCCTGTTTTTCGGAGATGTAAGCAAATCAAGATACGGCAGATTATAGGGTCGCTGTTCAATGTCAAAATCATTGTCTATTACTTCAATGACGGAATTTTTCTTTTTCTTTGCATTTGCCACACGTTTAATCAACTCGTCAAGATTCTTGTCAACACTTTCCTGCTCCGACTTTTCTGTAACATTTTCAGATTTTTTATTTTTGTTTTCCGGTGCGGATTCTGGCTTGACTTCCTCCGGCTGTTGCTGTATAAGCTTGTCGGATTCAAGCGGCACATCAAACCAAAATTCTGGTTCGGGTTCGTTTTTCACCGGAACTGTAACCGACACAAACGCCGGCTGTACAGGCTGTTCCGTGCGGTTATTTACAATGTCAATTGCTTCAAGGTCTTTGGCGAAAGATTTTTTTTCAATATCATCATTCAAATCATCATCTTCAAAAACATCGCTGAAATCCCCGCCCATAAGCATACTGTAAAGTCCCTGAACAACCCTTCCGAAATTACGGAACGGTCTTGTAATAAATTCAAGAAACTCTATCAGACTTTTATGTGTAAGCA
This sequence comes from Clostridia bacterium, assembly GCA_009177225.1. GTDB lineage: Bacteria > Bacillota > Clostridia > Oscillospirales > Ruminococcaceae > Ruminococcus. The sequence goes on along the minus strand of WFLZ01000014.1, from coordinate 2,298 downwards.
GCATACCTGTGACGAAAAAAAGCATGATTGTAATTATTTTTGCTCCGATTCCACCGAAAATCCCCAGCAAAGGACCTGCAATAAGATAACTCGCAACACCTCCGCCGTTAAGCTTTACGCCGTCCTTGTAAAGCTCCTCAATATGTCCGGAAAATTCTTTGCCCGGCAACGCCCCGACAGCAAAAATCTGTATTGCCGCACTTGTAAGGAAAGCAAGTGAGATTCCCCAGACTGCACGGTCTGCAACACATTTTTCACTTTTTTCCATTCCTATCTGTATTGAGGTATATATCAGAATTGCAGGAACGAAAATCACGGCAAAACCGAAAGTGCCGAGTAAAAAATTATGTATTGCCAGCCAGCCTGCCGAGCCTTTGACAAATGTCATAAAAAACGTGAGAACCCCCAGTGCAAACAACACCACAGACCAGAAATGATTTTTGTCATTTACGGGCGATGCGAATTTAAAAGGTTCTTTTTTGGTGGATTCTGACTTTTTTCCGGACGATTTTTTCTTTTTGGATTCTGCCATTATTTATCCTCCGCATAAGCAACTTTACGGGCGAACAATGTCCGCCCACATAAATTTATAAATATCTTTTTTCTGAATTTTCAATTATGTTATAAAGGCACTCCATCGCATTGCTAAGACCTCCGAGTTCGTCAATAAGACCGAGTTCAACAGCTTTTCCACCCTCAATAACACTGCCCACGTCAAGTACAAGCTCCTGAGTGTTCATCATGAGACTGCGGAAATTTTCCTCACTTATACTGCTGTTTGCGGTCACAAAATTAATAATTCTGTCCTGCATCTTATCGAAATATGAAAGTGTCTGCGGAACACCGAGAACCGTCCCGTTCATTCGCACGGGGTGAATCGTCATTGATGCTGACGGAACGATAAATGAACGTTTCGCACTTACGGCAAGCGGTACGCCTATTGAATGACCGCCCCCGACTACAAGCGAAACTGTAGGTGTTTTCATTCCTGCAATAAGTTCAGCTATTGCAAGACCTGCTTCAACGTCTCCACCGACGGTATTCAATATAATAAGAAGTCCTTCAACGCTTCTGTCCTGTTCAATGGCAACGAGTGCCGGAATTATATGCTCATATTTTGTTGTCTTGTTCTGTTCTGCAAGAACGTAATGTCCCTCAATCTGTCCTATGACCGAAAGGCAGTGAATAAGATGCTTTGAATTTTGCGAAATACTCTGTCCAGTTTCTTCAATAAGCCTTGCCTCATCTGTTTTTTCTTCTGTGACTGTCTTTTCGTCCTTGTTTTTCATTTCCAAAAACGTATACCCTCTTTCATAATGTTTTTAATTATTATATGAAGTTTTTAAGTGGTTATACATTATTAATTATATATTATTTAAGATACAAAGTCAATACGGATAAAGAACAAATTTTCAAATACAGTCATTTATACCATATAAGCTGAATATACTTTTAGTAATTATCAATATATAATATACACAAGTTTTGTACAAATTATGGATTTTCATTGAACAATCACCCTTTGTTCATAGTTTAGTAACAAATTACAGTACAGAATATGCTATAATTTCTTTATACAAAATAACTTTTACAATTAATGAATATTTTCGGAGAGGATTGATTTTTAATGAAGAAGAAAAATATGTCCGCACGTTTCAAGGCTTCCGTTATGAGCCTTGTCATGGCTGCTTCATGCGTACCTGCTGCAATGATTTCAGTACCTGTCGGTGCTGTTGTTTCTCCGTCAACTGACGACGACGCTGAAACTGACAAGAAAACTGACTCAGGTATCGGCGTAGGCGAAGTATACGAAGGTTTTACTGCTGATGTAGCCGAAAGCGGTCTCAAAATAATAAACATAACATTTACACCTGATTTCACAGGTAAATTCTCATGCGGTTTCGGTATCGGAATCAAGAAGTCTCCCTACTGGCTTGAATATGATGCTAAAAAAGGATTCATCGACTCAAAGGAAGGAACAGTTAAAATAGCTTCTACTGAAATCGCCTGCAAAGCCGGTGAACCTGTAACAATTTCCTTTGACGTTTCAAAACTTGACCTCAGTTATACCCCATCAACATCCAAATATCCCGGAAAGTTTGAGTTCAGAAACTATTATGCCGGAGAATCAGAGGGTACAATTACTGTTGACAAGATTGAAGCTAACGGCGAATTTGTAACACCTCCCAAGCCCGACGATAACCCCGACAATCCGGACACTCCAAACAAACCCGTTGAAAATGTTCCGCACAATAACAGAACATCAAGCGGTGACAACTGGTCTTTCAAGGACAACGG
>WFLZ01000138.1 GCA_009177225.1 Clostridia bacterium | reverse complement strand
TTGTTTCTTTGGCGGCTTCTTTCCAGCCTGTCGGCATCATTTCATATATGAGGCTCATCTGGTCTTTTCCCATGACTCTATTATATCATATTTTTTCTCTTTTGTTAAGTGTACGCATATACGAACGTGGGGGCTTGTGTGGGGTTATTCGGAGCAGTTGCGGTGAATGATGCTGATGATTTTTTCGATTTCCTCCGGCGGAAGATTCATATTTTCAAGGCTTTGTCTTGTTCCGCAGTCGGAACAAATCATTGTGGCATTGTCGATTCTGGAAAGTGCCGGAGCACCGTTGTATTCACTGCCGCAAATGGGGCAGATTTTTGCTATGTTTTCAGAATTTTTCATTTCGTACACTCCCTTCGCTGATGTCAAATGCAAGCCGTAAATATTTCAGGTTAAAACCGAAATCCCGGTATCCCTGAACGCAGGTTCTGACGTAATGACTGCTCGGAATCCCCAGCGGTCTGTCCTCGTGCATGATGTACACAAAAGCCTTGATTTTTCGGCGGTTTACGGTGACTTCCATTTCCTTTTTGTAGTAGAAAGTCGGAAATCCCTCGTAGATGTCGAGGCGGCGTTCATCGGCTTCCGAAACCTCCCAGACTGCAACAGGAATCTTGGATTTTTCAGCCTTTTCAATGGTAAGGTAAGAGCCTGTCTTGCTGCCCTTGAAGAGCAGTTGGTAGTCGTGAATCCACGCTGTTCCGATAGGTTTTGCATCGGGGCAGCGGTGCTTCATCTGCTGAACATTGAGGTTTGAGCCGTATGCAAGGTAGTATTTTTTCATTGAAATCATTCCTTTTCGTGAATTCCGCATTTGTTCTGCGGTAGTCACATATTAAATCTTTTCAGGCGAAATTGCAAGCCGCTATAACTACAAAATTTCTGTGAATTTTATTGTGTAGTATTTGTGCATGATATGCCTTGCGAAATCAGGCGGTCTGTCGCCGCTGTGTGGCTTGGTATTTTAATGGGGATAACTTTGCGGAGGAATCCCTGTCGTTCCACACAGTGCAACACGGCGGCGATTTACCGCCGTTTGCTCTGTTCCGCAGGGCGAGCCTTTTCAGGCTCTGCCGTAGCGGAAGGCTGCATCTCCCTCAAGATTTTTTGTAAGGAAATCCCTCGCAGTAGCGAATTCTTCTCCAACCATTCCCAAGCGTATCAGCCATGTTCTCATTGCGAACTTCGGATTCTCGGTTTGCTGAGGCTTGGGACTTGCTGTTCTGAGGTCTTTTGCCATTTGGCTGAGTGCAAGGCAAAGCTGAATGTAGCTTTTGAGCTGTCCTGCGTGAAGTCCGTTTTTCTTGCCATCGGCAGGCTTGTCAAACTGGAAAAGTCGGAATTCAATTGTGCCTTTTGTGAAGGTTGCGTGTAGGTTGAGCATATGGTATCTACTGTCGTTGTAGTGCTGATTTCTGCCGAAGTCTGCGTTGTTTGTTCTGTACCAAATGTCTGCAAGCTGAGGCATTGTTGTGGGCTTTTTCTTGTTGAGCTGCTCGATGAAGGTGGGGTTTACCGTTCTGCAGTAGCGGTTCATTCTGCCTTGGTCGATTTTCAGGGCATCTGCGATCAGCCTTTCGTGGCTTGCCATGAGGTTCGCAAGGNTTCTGAGGCNCTGCNGTGTGTGTCCTNTTGCGCCTATGTGGCNANGGACGNCCGCCCCGNTTCCTGCGTGGCTTATTGCTCCTGCCTTTCTGAGCCTTCTCACAAGCTCCTGCAAGGTTTCGATGTCCTCGTAGTGAAGAATCGGTGTAACCAGTTCGCATTTTTCGCTGTCGGGTCCTGCGATGCTGACATCCTTTTGAAATTTCCATTCTCTGTTCTGTGCATCCCAAGCCGACCAAGTGCAGTAGCCGTTGCGGTTTGCTGTGTTTTCAAATCTGCCTGTTCCGAAAAAGTCGGCGGCAATTTTTGCAGCCTTTTCTCTGGTGATGTGGTTCATCTCAATTTCGACTCCAATTGTAGCTTCCTTCATTCTTGCAATCTGCTGTGCTGTTTTTTCGTTCATTTTGGTTTCCTCCGCAAAGTGTAGTTTTTGGCTTGCCGTAGGGGTTTCCGCCCTTTCGGTAGTAACATATTACCGTCTTTCAGAGGATAAATCAATACCATAGTTACACAATCTTTTTGGCTGTATTTCGCCGAAAGTCTGGTGTATATACACACTTGATATACTTGCATTTCTATGGTAAAATGTAGTAAAATGAAGGAGCGTTCTCGATTAAAATTTCGCCCCAAGGGGATTCAAGAATCTGCAATATGCCTGAACGCCGAACTGCCTGAAAGATTGCGGAGCAGAACCTTTCTCGCAGCCTTGAAATTATCACCTACGAGCCCCATGCGAATCAAAAAGCATCGGAATGTGTACTTTTCGTTGTCGCTTGTATCGGGCTTGTAGTTGATGCGTTTCAGGTTTTTTNCGANGTNNCAGAGNATGNAAATGAAAGTGCANTANNNCTCTGCATCGCNGNCCTGCTCGACCGTAAACCAAGGAAAATCCACTGTTTTTTCGGTTTTCAGAATGTCAAGGCTGTCGGTTTTGAACGCCGATTTGAAAAGTTCACCCTTGTTTTCTATAATACGTCTGATTCTGTTTATCGTAGGTTCGCTGAGCGAATCAATTGGCATCTGAACTGTGAGCTTATTGCTTTCGGTGTCGGGAATCTGATAGCCTCTGCTTGACAGCTCCGTAAGAAGATGCTGAACTTCTTTTTCATCGGCATCATCGCCGATAATCAGCGTGCCTTCCTTTGTTACGGTGCAGTTGCCGATGATGTAGGAGCAAGTCGGCATAAACTGATATTCGGCGGGACATCCCGTTATTTCGCTGATGGCCTTGACCAGATTCTTGCGGTCGTTTCCGATAAGATTGAACTCAATTTTCATTTGAAAATCCTCCTGTTTGTTTTTTGGTAGTACACATCTTACCGTCTTTTTCACAGAATTGCAAGTGTGAGATATGACGAAATATCGGGCAGAAATCTGTTGCTTTTTCTACCCGATAACTTTTGCTGATTTACTATCAGTCTGTTCACAATTTGCTCCAAGATTCGCAAAATAGGCGATTCCGGCTAAAACAAACCAAGCGCACGGAAGTGCAATGCCATTTCCATACATTTTGTAGGCAGCACTGTCGGAGTACGGATTTTTCAGCCATTTTCCCACCAGTTTACGGCTTTTCGGCTTGACGGATTTTCCCATAGCCTTGCGGTGCGTTTCAAAAACATTATACCACCAGTCAATTTCTTCAACAGTTGGATTTTCGGTTTCCAGACCGTCACACCACCAAGGCGGCATACCTTGCAGCAACGCACATTCCTGCGGTGTGAGACGGCGAACGATGTATTCGATTTCGGGAGTGCTGTCGCTGACAGTAGGCGGGTCTTTGTAATCGCTTGCCACGAGAGTTCCGGCTTTTTCCTTTTCGGCAATTGTGTGATGAGAACTTTTGCTTGTGGAATATTTCGGGTGGGAAACTCCGCCAGCTCCCGATGCAACGATTGTCGAAGATTTTTCTTCCTCAATCTGAAAACTGAAATTTGCATTGAATGCCTGATTCATGGCAGGTCTGCCGATGCCGTAGGAAACTGCATGATTTTCCGTGCAGTTCAAGGTGTACATCGTGTCAGATTCTTTGTATCCGTTACCGTGATGTGACGGGCGTGAGCCGTTGCCCTCTATGACTACCATACCGCCTTGATTTTTGCAAGGGGACTGATTGCTTGTATCAATTGTTCTTGCTGTATCAGCTTCGTAAAATCCGCTGTCTGGATTATCCGACATCATGGAATTGCTGTGTTTGGAACAGATGCCGTATGCCTTGGGAACGAAAAGTGTCTGGTCGTTATTGCAGGAGAGCGTTGCTGATTTATCCTCTTGTATCAACGCTCCACGACCGCCAATTCCGTGTCCGCATCTGATTTTCAGCGTAGCGGGAACGACTCCTGCACGGAGCGTCGGAGATGTTTCTTCCTCAAATCCGATACCACGAGCCTTGGCGGAATGCTCCGTGCAAAATCCTGCCAATTCTACCACAAACGGCTGATTGTTGCCACCTGTTCCATATGACGCCGATAGCGTTTCGGCAACTTCAACAGGACCTTTGAAGCGTGTATCCTGTCCGTGATTGGAGAATACTAAGCCTGCGCCTGTCGCTCCAAAGCAATTTGCAGCACTTCGGGCAGCTTCTTTCCACGCTCTGACGCTCTCCGCAGAATACCCAGACACGCCCTCGAACTCAAATAATATTTTCGGGGCACATCCGCCATCAAAATCTGCGACAAGGTAGATACGCACTCTTCTCTGGGGCGTATACCAGTATTGAGCGTCAAAAGTTCTGTAGGCGACAGAGAAATCATCACCCACGATTTCTCCTGCTTTTGTCCACTTTTCAGGTTTAGGGACAGAAACGTCTGGAGCTTTGACTTTGCAGAGTTCTTCGAGGACGCACCTAAAATCTTCTCTGCCGTTCGAGGAGAAAGCACCTCCGACGTTTTCCCACACTGCGAATCTCGGATATTTGCCATTTGTTGCACACCTCATTTCCTTGATAATTCTGACTGCCTGAAAGAACAGTCCTGAACGCTCCGCATTCAATCCGGCTCTTTTTCCGGCGACCGAGAGGTCGGTGCATGGCGAGCCGAAAGTTATAATGTCAACGGGTTCGATCTCTGCGCCGTTGATATGGTTGATGTCGCATATGCGTACACTTAACAAAAGAGAAAAAATATGATATAATAGAGTCATGGGAAAAGACCAGATGAGCCTCATATATGAAATGATGCCGACAGGCTGGAAAGAAGCCGCCAAAGAAAC
>WFLZ01000295.1 GCA_009177225.1 Clostridia bacterium | reverse complement strand
GATAGATTTTACTCTATCATATTGGTGCTTTTTGAGATTTCTGCAATGATTTTAATGTTAAGCTCTTAACTTAATAACATTGACAGTTAGATNCTGCGATTTATNATTATTACAAAAAANAATAGGGCGNAGCAATTAATCTCCGCCTGTATTTTTAGAAAAGACCAGCAATTTTATTCATGCTGTCACGCATAAGGTCGAGTGAGGAATGACAGTACAAGTCCATAGTTATCTGTACAGTAGCGTGACCGAGAATATCGCTGAGTGCCTTGATGTTCACGCCGTTTTCGATAGCTCTTGTTGCAAAAGTATGACGGAGTGCATGAAAGTTGGCGTGTTCTATTTCTGCAATTTTAAGCAGATAATTCAAAGCATCACGCATTGTGTGGGGTTCAACACACGTACCAAATGGCATTGAGAATACGAATCCGTTTGGCATAATCGGAACGCCGAGCGACATATATTCCTGCTGCTGACGTTCNTTNTGTTCAAGCAGTTTTATCCAGACNTTCTGNGGAANAGGAATTTCTCTGAANCCTTTTGGAGTTTTNACGTTGCCTTCAANAAGGGTAGTGGAGCAGGTATCTTCGTCGTCCTCATCGATTTNTTCAANTTCGTTCATATTTTTCTTGATACGCTGGAGGGTACGGCTGATTTTTATAGTACNCTTATTGAAATTAACGTCAGTCCAGCGTAATGCACAGAGTTCACCTATGCGTAAGCCTGTTGCGAGGTCAAAAAGAATTGCAAAACCGAGCCTGTGGGTATATATAACACTTAGAAGTTTTGCCTGTTCATCAACGGAAAGTACACGCATTTCCTTTTTCTCCTGACGTGGGATTACAGTTCCGTGAGTCGGATTATTTATGATTATTNCGTTGATACAAGCCTGCTCCATAGCTTGNTGAAGCNTNTTGTGGAGATNTCGNANTGTCTTAGCGGACAGACCGCCTTTGCCGTCAGTTCTTCCGTTTTCAAATTTCTGATTGTAGAAGTTCTGGATAATGGCAGGAGTAATCTGCTGTATCGGAATATCACCTAATATCGGGATAATGTGATTGTGGACATATCCCTCATAGCTTATGTATGTGGAGGGTCTGATGCTTACGGAAGCGTAGTTCTGAAGCCACTGTATAAGCCAGTCTTTCAGCAGAAGTCTGTTCGGGGTAACATAAGCACCTGTTTGTTTATTATGAAGTACGGCGTTGAGTTTTTCAGCGACTTCCTTACGTGTTTTACCGTAGACGGAACGCTGAATCTGCCTGCCTTTGTCGTCACGACCGTCCGAATAACGTCCCTCCCATGTGCCGTTGGAACGTCTGCGGATTGAACCTTCGTTATTACCTTTTTTCATTTGTAAATCACCTCATTTGTGTTGTTGAGCCAGTTCAGAAAATTATCACGGGTTACACGTAACTGTTTGCCGAGTTTCAGGACTGGAAATCCTTTTGAGTTCATAAGATTGTAGCCTGATGTCAGGGAGATATTGAGATAGCCTGCAATATCCTTTGCCGTCATCACGAGAGGAAGTTCCTCATTGGAATTAAATTTTGGTAAATTCATAAAAAAATACCGCCTTTCATATATTTTTTTATTTATATGTTGGGCGGTATTATTTTTTAATTTTCAGATTATGTCGTTGAATTTTACTGCTTACACTTCCATAAGGAAATCATCATAGTAATCCTGACATTTTATGCTCTGTATTGTCGAGTGGAGCAGGTCGCAGTCCATTAACATATCCTCAATTTCATCAGCTGTATATCCAAAATCAAGCAGAAGTGCAATGTCATCTTCATCAACGCCATAGCAGTTGCACATATCAAAAAGCAACTGTTCGTGCTGTGTGTAATAATCATCTTCCCAGTCATCATAATATCTCATGAAAGAAGTATATCTGAAATCTTCTTTTCCCTCAAATTCGGAACGGATAATAATTCCGTTGCTGTCGATTCTGATAATATCACCATGAACAGTTTCAATTTTGGTGTATGGAAAATTCTGCATACCGACTTTTTTCAGGGCGTTCTTCATAATGGATTCAGTTGAAGCATATACATAAAGTCCCAAAACTTCAAAATGGAGCAGGCACATAGGATTACTTCCCTTGATTATGTAAAGCGAGTTTTCCTCATCAAGAGCAGTAAAGGTAAAGTTTCCCTGAACCGTTTCAGCCATATTTTTCAGACTATTAAAGTCCAGTTTTTTCTGCTGTTCGATAAGCTGTACTGCAACGTAGCTGTCAGTTTCAATATGAGTTATGGGCAGATGTTTTTCTTTGCGAAGTGCCTCATCATTGTACAAGACACCATTANGAGCAAAGGCAAAATCTCTGTCCGCATGACCAGAGAATGGATGATTATTCTGATTGAACTTCTGATTTCCCTGAGTGGTCAGACGGGTGTGACCCATAATTGCCTTTGTACCGTCGGGAGCGTTGAAACGTATCTTATGAGCAGGCTTAGGACGTTTGTAAATTGTAACTCTGCCGTCTTTGATATATGAAATTCCAGCCGCATCAGTTCCACGTTCTTCCGCAGCGTTTGCAAGTGCCTGAGTAAGTTTTTTCAGGACTTTGTATGGTACGATATGCTTGTAGTCAAGCCAGCCGAATAATGCACACATAATTAAAATTCCTCCTCTGTTGTAACTTTTTCGTTGATGTAAAGAGTGCGTTCTTTAAGGTACTGAATGAGTTCAGTTTCTTTGATTCCTGCCACAAATTCTGACCATGAGAGTTTTGCTATTTCGTTATCGTCCATAAGAACGGCAAGTTCACAAATCTTATTCACCAGTTCCAGCGTTGCGATAAGGGTATTGTATTTGAGTGTACCTCTGAAAAGTCTGAATTCGATAGTGTGGTAGTTGCAAAGATTGATTGCAACATAATGACCATAATTTTTCTTTGCCTTGTCCATAATGGCTTTCGGGGAGTTCTCATATCCGTATCTCGCCGCCCATCTGTTCATAGCGTACTCGGAACGTCTTGAAAATTTCAGAATCTCATTCCAGTGATGTTCTACAAAATACAGGATTCTTGAAATAACTTCGTCCTGTTCGTCACGGTCAAGACCGAGACTGTCACGGTTTACATGGATATGAAGTCCACAGGTTGAAGTCTGATGCGAACGGTAGCCAAGATAAACAGCTTTTTTCATAATACTACACCAGCAGAAATCCTTGTGGTATTCAAGTGACATAGGGTGAGTTACAATTTCCATGCCGTCGTCAAGTGAACTGTCGTATTTTATGTAAATACAATCGTCATCTGAATTGGCAATATCAAGTATTTCATCAGCGTAATCGTCGTCTTTGCCTGCTCCGTCAATTTCAAGTTCAACACCGAAATAGCGGTTTGAATCGCCGTAGAAAACAGGCATAGGTTTGTAGCCATATTCGTGGATTGATGCGTTTCTGCGGATATTCTGGTAGCACTCGTGGCAATAGTAACAGTCATCGTATTCATAAGCCTCATCGTTGTGAACTATACTGTCGCACTCCTCGCAGCGTGTGTAGTAGTTTTCAAAACAGCGGTGGCAGAGGCAGGTGCTTTCATCGCTGTGTATATCGTCGTCCCAAACAATTTCTTCACAGCGGTCACAGACTGTTGTGTATCTGTCAACACAGTTTTCGCAGATTGGCTCGCCGTAGATTGTGTCGTAGTTATCGCCCTCAATGATTTCACCGCAGTGAGAGCAGTAGATTTTTTCTTCCATTTCGATTTCCTCCGTAAAATAAAAATTACCCCCTCGGATTTGACCGAGAGGGCTTTTTGCTGATTAATATTCGCTTGCCAAAAGCATGGTTGAGTATGTGTCGCTGTCTATGATGTAGACCTTTTGTGTAATTGGATTGTCTGTCGGAATAAGGTACTCAAGCCTGAACGGCGGTTGTTCCTGTTCATGAATGATTCTCTGCATCATTCCGAATTGTTCGAGTTTGAATATTTGCAAATAGTCGGGTTCGGGTATAAAACCGATGACTTCCCACATGAAAACCTGCAATTCAAACGGGATTTCGGCATCGATACCTATTGTAATGTAACGCTGATTGTTGAACATTATTTTCACCTCCTGTTGATTTNTTATGCTCNTNCGTTCCGCCCGAGAGCGGTTTATCTNTGTGGNTATNCCATTTTCGTAAAATCAGTACCTGACATAGATTCACCATTATGATATATAATTGANGANATTTCATTTTACAAAATATATAACATAGTAATAAAATTAAAGGAGGGTAAAGAGATGTGTGACAATTTAAACAGGATAATAACAATAGAAGAACTAATGAAACTATTGAATATCGGGAAAAATACGGCATACAAACTTCTTGAAAGCAGAAAAATCAAAGGCNTTATATTGGGAAATAAATGGAAAATACCTATTGAATCAGTCAACAGCTATATTATTAAAATGACTGACGATACAAACTGAAAGGCTTATCATGTAAGCTGTTTGGGTATCAATTTGATGACTTTTAACTTTTTACTATTTATTTTTGTTAATTTTAATTGGGTCTGACAAATGAGAAACTAACGTGAGTAAGCGAAATTTGTCAGGCTTCGGGAGGTGGATAATATAAAGATAATTATTCACTTTCTGATACCTTTTGTGTGCGAAATAGTTTCGCACAAAGGGATTGTTTTTTGACCAGCAGATTAGTCTGCTGGTCATTTTTTGTGTGCTTTCTAACATTAAGATAAAGCTGATTAATCAGAAATAAATAATTTTAAAGAGGAAGTGCCTGATATGAATAAATATAATGTTTCAGTATACTATCGTCCTGTCAAGAATGATAAAAAGGAAATAAAAACAAGTCTTATCTGCAAGAATATTGCAAAATATAGAATGAGTATTACTGTTGAGAAACTTACAGGGATTATTGAAAATGGTTATGTGTGGTGTCCTGCAACTTTTATTGGAAATGATAAAAAACAGGACGAACTGGATTCAATACAGATTTTTGCACTTGATTTTGATGGTGATTTGTCTTTACATGATNCACTNGAACGTGCTGAAAGGNATCGTATACCAGTAGCAATGTATTATGNGNCTATGANTTCTGAGAATTATTCGAGATTCAGGTTTGTTTTTATATGCAATCAGGTAGTTGAAGATAAGGATATAGCTGTTCTTATATCCAACTGCTTATGTACTGTATATCCAGAAGCAGACCAGACATCAAAGGATTTCAGTAAACTTTATTTTCCTGGAAAGAACAGTGTCTGTAATGGTGATGTTATGTTTAGCATTTATGATTTGCTTATTAGTACAATGCAGTACCTTGAAGAAAATAATCCTGCTAACAAGGCAAGAAAACTGAAACAGATAGCAAATAAATCGCATATCGTTCTTATGAACGGTAATTTTTATATCCAGGATAACTCCGTAATATATGATTCCAGTGCCTTCTCTTCTTGTAGAGAGAAGGTGGAAAACAATACAATTGACGAATTTTT
>WFLZ01000300.1 GCA_009177225.1 Clostridia bacterium | reverse complement strand
TCTGGTTTAACTATTTTGACCGCAACCAGACATTGGTCGAGCTGAACAACTTTGAGCACCTCCGACATATAGTTTCTTCAGATTACCCGACTTTCTCAGGTCTTGCCCTTGAAAAATGGTTTCGGCTGAAGATGATGGAAAGCCATAAGTATGCCGACATTGGCTCATGGTGGGAACGCAAGAAGGGAAAAGAAGCCAACGAGATAGACATTGTAGCCCTTTCAGTAGATGGGAATACAGCAGTTGTAGCCGAAGTAAAGCGACAGCAGCGCAACTACGACCACAAGCTATTTATGGAGAAAGAAGCCTGTATAAAAGCAGCTATCTTATCCAAGTATAAGATAGAAACATGTATGCTGACGTTGAAGGATATGTAGCGATATAAAAGCTCTACATAATGAATTTTATAATCCTAAAAGGTCGATTCTTTTAAACGATATAATCAATATTAATGAGGATATCTTTTTTACAAGCTAAACATGGAGATTGCATCCATATTACTCATAATGGAAGGAATATTATTGTTGATTCCGGCACTCCTAAGTCTGATGCTTTTAGTAATTTAGTAAATGACATAAGGCACAGTGGACAACGAATTGATTTACTAGTTATTACTCACTATGATTATGATCATATAGGAGGTATATCAAAAATGGATATGAATAACTGGGAACTTATTGATAATGTTTGGTTCAATTCTGCAAATAGATTGATACCTATTGTCAATAAAGACGGATATCTAAGTATAAACCAAGCCAATGCAGTGCAAAGGGCTTTAGAGAGTTATGGAGTGAATTGGGATCAAGCATTAACACGAGGTAAAATATTTGATCTTGGGGATACATGGTCACTTAAAATACTTTATGGTGGTTATGATAAAACCCTCAATGGAACAGGTGAATTTCTAACCACACCTAAATGTGATTGGAATGTACCCTTGGAGCAACTGGAACCATATTTGAATGATAGGGTCTTGGATTGTTCTGAAGTGAACGCATCTTCAATTGTTTTATTGCTAACTAATNGCGAACTCAANTATCTGTTGNCAGGAGATANTACACCCGATGTTNTGCTTNAGGCCTTATGTGATTATAANGAGGAGAAACCTCTTAGGCTAGACNTATTCAAACTCTCTCATCACGGNAGTNATAAAAATATNACTCAGGANATTCTTANAANNATAATCTGTTCGGATTATGTAGTCCTCACTGATGGGAATGTTCATTATCATCCTAATAAAAAGATGATGCTTAAGATTCTTAAGTGGGGGAGGAGAATTGATGGAAGTATCAGATTTCATCTCAATTATTATAAGGTACTGAGCAAATCTTTAAACATAACTGAAGATGAGAAAGATAAATATCAATTTGAATTAGATGGAAATGCTGAATTTGAAATATAATACTTGTAGAATAGACGTGAAAGTGGCTGGGCAGGAAAGTCATGGATCAGGCTTTATATATCTCACAGCTCCTTTTTGTGATTATAATTATGTAATCACAGCAAAACATATTTTTTCAGAAGACCTCACTGCTAATCCAGTTATAATGGATATTACTGATTTGTCTATTACAATGGATAGTGAAGAAGAATCAATGGATTTACCCATATATTCCATTAGCCTGAAAGATAGTTTTCTTTTTCATAATACTCAAGATGTAGCTATTATTCGTGTTCAAAAGATATATTTGCCTAACGTAGTGAGGACATGGGTGAAGAATTGCTGTGAGATAAAACAAGAATGCTTGATGAAAGCACAAGGTTTTCCAGGCTTTAGACGTAATTGTCATATCGATCTTGACTTACAGTATCATCCTACAAATAATTATAGGGTTAAGTGTAATAGTATTATTAAAGATATACAACGTTATCACGGAATTTCAGGAGGTGGCGTTCACCTTGCAAATGAGCCTTATCTTATAAGCGTCATTTCGAGTTATCCTTTCGAAGATTTCGAACTGAGTTATTTTATGCTTGCCAAAATAAACTGGGATGATATAAATAATCTGTTACACACTAATAAATGGCATAAATTATCTCGTGGTGCCTCAAAATGCACACGTCTTGCAAATGACAAAAACATTATTGATCTACAAGAAATCAGCATTAATAAAACAAAGTTGAACCTTGATATTGCACTAAAGCATCTTCGCCATGATATGATTGATGATTGGTTTTTCGACCCATTGCAAAATGTTGATTTGTGTAATAGGGATTATATTCTCGAATACTTTTCTGACTTTAAGGAACGCGAACAATATAAGTTTCAGGAAATGGAGATTTTCTATTTACCGAAGGAATCGTTAGTGCAGCGAAAGGCAATGGTTGGAAATTTCGTAGATCGACTTCTATATATTGCGATAGTAGGAAAACTTGCACCATTAATGGAAAAATACATTTCCTCCAGAGTTTACGCTGCTCGTATAAATAGTTGTTTAGAGGAGGACTCACTTATAGCACGAGGGGTACAGCAGTGGGTTAAGATGAATTATCTTATAGATGAATGGTTAGATAAGAGAGAAGGTTGTCTTTTTAAGTGCGATATCGTGAATTTCTATGACAACATATCACATGATAAGCTAATCGCTTTCCTTAACGAAATCACAAATGATCCTGAGATGCTCAATACTATAAATCTACTCAAACAAATGCTTGTAGAAATTTCGGGGTCTAATATACATTGCGGGCTACCACAGAACAGTGATGCCTCATCATTACTGGCAACATTCTATCTAAGTCACATTGATTCTCAGATTCAGGCTCAAGCTATGGAGTATTGTCGTTTTATGGATGACATTTATTTCATGGCACCAAATTACTTTATTGCTCGCAATGTGCTTCAATCCCTAGAAAGCGAGTTGCGAAGGCTCAACTTGTGTTTGAATTCCTCCAAAATAGTCTGTGTGAGGCTTGAAAATACTAAAGAGGTAGAAGATTTCCGCAAAGAACTGAGTCTATACAATCATGCGAATCAGAAAATAAGGCAATTAATTAATAGTGAAGCTCTTGGACGACGTGAAAACGGAATTGCTCTTTTGGTGAGTACACTTGATGTAATCATACGCTCCGTTAAAGGTAATTCAGGAAAAACGACAAAGGATTTACAGCGCAAAAAGAAGTTTTTGCTATATATGCTTTGTAATCATCCACTTACTCTTATGCCTCATTGGAGACATTTCTATAAAAACTTAGTTACCATAGTTGACAATCTTAAGGAAGCTCCAGTTGATACCCCATTAATATGTAGGTTGATTTCCTGTATTAATCCGGACAGAGATTTGGACGAGATTAAACGTTTGATTGCTGGGATGTTGATGCGTCAGGATTGTGATATTTATCCTTGGCAAGCCTATCATTTTTGGTTACTGATGGCCTTTTTAAAATATAACGACAAGTCATTGATAAAATATGCTGCCACAGAGCTTGAACGAAACGATAGAACTCGCCGTATCGAAAATGCTGCTATCATAATTTATTTGGTGTCTGTCGAGCCAAACTATGTTCGAGTGATAATGAATATGCTGAGTAAACATGATTTTCATGGTTATATGCAGGTAAGGGCGGCGTTAATTGCATGTCGTAGTCTTAATCCTAAATCAGTCGTATGTAATTTACCAGAAGGCTTCCATTCTCTTGTAGTGGCATCGGATTTCCTTAATCGTCATAAAGAGAAGGAACTTGTTCTAATGGGACATGTGTCATCATATCTTTTTAAATCGCAGCATAAATATCTCTTCCCTGATTTATATTCTGGCTTATGAAAAATGAATATGTGGTTATATATCTAGACAGTAATATCTTTGGTTGTAATGTAGACGATAAGCAGTGTAAACTAATTGATCTAACTCGCAAAGGGTTACATTACAATGATAGGGTTATTACTTGTCAAATATCTGAGGTAATTAATACGCTTGTGAGAAATTATGGCGATATATGTCGATTTGAGTTACTTGATTTGGAATGTCTTGACCGTCAGATTCGTCAATCTGTAGAGTATTGTGAGAATAACAAAGATCAATGGTCTCCATATGAAATGGTACAACATTATACGGGATGTGAGTTCCCTATTAGACCGGAAGAACATTACAGAGAAACGTTGCAACTATTGAGAGACTGTTATGTTGAAATGAAAACACAGGCAAAGGATGAATGGGCTAGAATTAAGAAGATAGAAATTCCTGTAAATAAGGTGCTGTATGATTTAGCCGCCAGAGGAATAGGATTCCGCCATGACCTCCTCGATGAGTTGTGCCGTCAACAGCATAAAAAGCTTTATCGAGGCTTAAATCGGATTCAGCTTGATTATGGGCAAGTCATTCCTGATATAGAAACGGCATGTGTAGAATTAGACATACCAATTCATTATCTTAAGTATGGACATTTAAAGGCATTATGTAAAAGGTATCCTCAGTTACAACCTTTCAGAGATGTTGAGAAAGCCAAACGTAATCTCAAAATGTTAACATATTTAAGTGCCATGAGGAAGAATGTAAATACTGTTTCACCTGTCATCAAACCTGTAGGTACCCGCACATCGCGTATAATCCTGCGTGATCCGGCCTTACAAAATATGAGTAAAGAATTTCGTGGATTACTCGACGTGTCTTCACAGACATTTTGTGGATTTAGGTATCTGTATGTAGATTACAGTCAATTCGAAGCGGGTATTCTAGCTGGACTAACAAACAATAATAGGCTTATATCTCTCTATGAGCAGGAGAAAATATATTCAGAAATAGAAAGTATCTTAGAATGTGATAGACAGGAGGCAAAAATTCACTTTTATTGCTTTGTTTACGGAGGAAAACATAATATAAAACTCAAAAATTTCTTCGAAAAATATTGTCCTGAAACGGAGTTGAAAAAACTCATCAACCATAAG
>WFLZ01000259.1 GCA_009177225.1 Clostridia bacterium | reverse complement strand
CTAATTTATATTAATTATAATAATCAGGAGGTAAAATTATGTCAAAATTTAAGAAGATTTTTGCGACTATGATAGGAACTGCGATGAGTGCAAATGTTTTGCTTACAATGCCATTCTCAGTTTTCGCAGATAATATTTCACAAACTTTTGAGTTCGATGGGTATACTGTTGGATATGAGGTTGAAAATTCATGGGGAAATACTGAGGTTATTGCTCTGACTCTTACAAACACAGGAACAGAAACCATTGAAGATTGGATGCTTTATTTTGATCCTAATGGTGAGATTCAGTATGTCAATGACGCTGTTCAAATGACAACAACTAACGGCATAGGGTATATCAAAAATCCAGGTTACAACGCAGATATTGATCCTGGTGCATCCGTTGAATTCCACTATGCTGTCAATGACTGTGAAGAGATTCCCAGTGATTACAAGTTCTGTCAGTCAAGAATGACAAGGGAAACCGGATATGATGTTTCACTTAAAGTGAATTATACATGGGGTAGTAATAACGAGTACTTTAATGGTGAAATTATTATCCAGAATGATACAGATGCACCAATCGAGGCATGGGAACTCAAGACAGATACAAATNTCACTANTACCGAAATTACNAATAGTTGGGCTGCTGATGTTACCGAGCTCGAGCCGTACAACTATATGCTGAAAGGAACATACACAAGTGTTATCCCGGTTGGTGGAAGTATTTCCCTTGGTTTTAATGGTATGAAAGAGGGCAACCCAATCATCAGTGAGTATTCATTGACCGAAGTTGTTGTAGATGAATCTTTTATTAATTCGATAATTAACAGCGGCAACAAAGATGATGNGTTTTATGATGACTGTATTGATTGGAGTACATTACCTGATTTTGATNGAGATGGCTTACCAGATGAATATGAAGAAGAATACGGATGTGATCCAACNAATCCAGATACAGACGGAGATGGCNTGCCGGATGGCTATGAAATTATGACAATCGGTTCGAATCCGGCAGATGCATATTCACTTGATAGCACACTTTCCGATGGTGAATATGATAATGATCAAGATGAATTGAGTAACTATAAAGAATATCTTCTTGGCACAGATCCTCTTCGTGCTGATTCTGATTTTGATGGTTTGTCCGATGGTGATGAGGTAAATGTTTATGGTACTGATCCACTAAATCCTGACACAGATGACGATGGTTTGTCTGACGGTGATGAAATTGCTCTTGGATTAAATCCGTTGGTTACTGACAGCAACGGAGATGGCATTCCGGATAATGAGGAAAAGTTTTCACAAAGCATGACATATAATACTGAAGATTCAGATACGGTTATTGATTCCATTAACGTATCATTTGAGGGTACAGGCTATATTAATTCCACCACTTCTGTTGAGAATATTATGGATACAGATTGGATGTGTTCAAATGTTGTAGGTCTGGTTGGTGCTCCTTATGATATTTCTTCCGATTCTTCATTTGATACAGCTACGCTTACATTTACTGTAGACAAATCTTCTTTAGGTGATACACAGTTTGACGATTTAGTTGTTTTGTGGTACAATGAAAAGGAACAGCGTTTTGTTGAGATGGAAACAATTCCAGATGTCGCAGCTTCAACGCTTANAACAACGGTAGAACATTTCAGTAAATATTTGATTGTAGATTGCNCCNGATGGTNTGCAGCGTGGTCTGAAAATAACTATNNTTTTAATGGAAACACATTACATACGGCAATTACAATTGATTGCTCAAGTAGCATGATAGGCAACGATCCAAATAATTATCGAATAACAGCTGCAAATAGTTTTGTTGACGTAATGAATGCTGCTGATCTGGCATCAGTAATTTTCTTTGCAGATGGTGCAGATGAAAAGCAGGAGTTAACCAATGATCAGGAAGCATTAAAAAATGCTATTAATGATGTTTTCTCAGCTGGTACAACCAATTATACAGCTGCACTGCGATACTCTATTGACAGCTTAGAAAAACAGCCTGATTCTAATGCGGATGATATTATTATTTTTCTTTCCGATGGGCGTCCTACAAATGTAGTCGATGGTTCTGGCATAGAAATACCCGAAAATGAATTTGATTATTCATTAGTCGATGAAGCAGCAAGTAAGGGAATTAGAATTTATACCATAGGGTTAACTAACCATGTAAATGAAAATATTCTGAAAGAAATGGCAAACAGAACAAATGGCGAGTACTATTATGCTAACACTGCCAAAGAGTTGATTTCATATTTCTTGACCGTTAATATGGGTGAAAAATATGATATTATTACAGATACAGATGAAGATGGTATTCCGAATTTGTTTGAAACATATGGTATGCCAGTTGCAAACGGTCAGGTGCTTTTTAGTGATCCTGAAATAAAAGATACTGACGGTGACGGGCTNGAAGATGGCGNAGAAGTAATTATGCATATTGNAGATGNTGCTGACGAAGTGAANGCNGCTTATAACTATATNTATGGTAGTANTCNAGAGCCTTTCATTAGTAATAATGGCGGTATTTACTTTACTATGGTTGCTGATCCCGAGGATGAGGATACTGATGATGATGGTATTACTGACGGAGATGAGGTAAAGCAAGTTGGAGAAGGCGGCATTGCTGAACGTTATGGTATCCAGAGCTATGATGATTANGNATACACAATTGATTCGCANTATTATGATTATGAGAATAACGTTTCTTTATTAGACCCTTTGAATGAAGATACTATNNAAAGTTTGTATCCGGAACTNCNACTTGAAAATGAAAAAAATAGCAATAATCTTGATACCAATGCTATATACTATACTATAGACGGTAATGAGATCACCGTGAATGTGGCAATGAAGTTTAACGTGGTTTGTGGTGAAGGAAAAACAATGGAAGATTACATTGATCGTGATATCGAAGACTTGAAAAATAAAGTCAAGACGGGCATATCAAGTAACTGGGGCGGCGATTATATCGGAACTGTATATGATTTTTATCCTGGTATGGAGATTAAAGTATTGCTCAATATTGAAGAAAGAACCAAAGGAAAAGTATATACTGTTAATTTGAATATGGAATCTGGACGCTCTTATAATAGCGGTAGAGCTGCATCACCAACTGAAACATCTTCAATGATGCTCTATTATTACAGTTCATCCTATTATGGACAAGTAGCATCTCATGAATTCGGTCATGGATTAGGTTTAGCAGATATGTATTCAGAAGATTTTTGTGATCGAGAATTTTTACCAAAAAATCAAAATGAAGTAATTGGCTACCAATCTATGATGTCTTCTAACCAAAAGGTAGTAGTCAATGATATTGAAATGGCCCTTTATGCAATTATCAATGATAAATCACAGGCATATGTTCCTAGCATTAACAGAAATATTTCTTCTGCAATTAGAGAACGTCAACTTTATAGATATCAACTTTCAATTCCCGGTGTCTCTTATGACAAAAAAGTTGATTATATATGTTGGAATGGAAAAGCATATATTCCTGAAGATTCTGCAATTCAAACATTGCAAACTGAGAATGGTAAATATATATATGCTGAGGAAAAAATCAATTCAATTACAACTATTACCATTCTTGATTTTACCGATAAATCATATGAAGGTGCTGCGGTAATATTTGATGAAATCAATGGTTATCCTGTTACTCAAATTGGTGACGGTGCTTTTATGAATACAAGCATAAATTCTGTTGAATTTGAAAATCCTAATAATATTATTTATATAGGAAAAGGTGCGTTCTATAATTGCAGTAATTTGAAAAATATAACTATTCCAAGTAATGTAAAAAGTATCAGATATTATACATTTGAGGAATGCATTAATTTGTCAACAGTAAGCTTACATGATGTTGTTCGTATTGAAACTTCAGCGTTTTATAATTGCCAAAGTCTTACAGGCATAACGATTCCAGATGGTGTTAAACGTATTGGAAATTCGGCTTTCTATAATTGTCAGAGTATTGGCAATGTAGAAATCCCAACAAGTGTTGAACAAATAGATGCTTATGCATTTAATATGTGCTGGTGGACTAATGTAGGTCAAGTTACTTTTTTGAGGACAGATAACATTAAATATGATGCTGGGATGTTTTTGAATTGCATACATGTGACTATACGTGTACCTGAAATTGTTAAGGAACAGTATCAAAATACTTTTAAAGACTTTTCAGAAGATAGAATTACAACTTTTTCGTAATATTGTGATTGGAGAGCTTTGACACTATGAAAAAATTGAAAAAAATAACTTTTATGATATTAAGCACTATATGTGTATATATAGCAGCTTGTCATCTTAATGTTAGTGCTCATTCTAGTGAATCGTTTTATTATTTTGATGATTACAATTATTTGGTATACAATGTTTCGGATGGAAAAGCTACAATAACCTCTTGTATGTGTGGCGGTGATATCGCAATTCCAGAGGAAATTGAAGGATATCCTGTAGCAACAATTGGTTACAGAGCGTTTCATTTGAGTGAAATGATTACTAGTGTTTCATTACCAGATAACTTAATTACAATCGAAGATGAAGCATTTGCAGGTTGCAAATTACTGCAAAGTTTAGTTGTTCCTCAAAATGTTCAATCTATTGGAAACTGCGCTATCGGCTATGATTTCGTTGCAACAACAGTGTCAGTTGGGGAGAAATATTCTGATTTTACTTTGATTGGCTTTGAGAATACCATCACTGAAACTTATGCAAATGAAAATGGCTTCACCTTTATTGCACTTGATGAACCAATTTCTACAACAACGGCACAAACAACTCAAACAACCAGCACTTCTACAACTACAACAACTACCATTTCATCCGATAATTCAGAGTCAACCAATATATCAACAACTGTAACAACTACTTTATCAACTACTGCAATAACATCCGATAATAAAAAAACTACAACGCAAACTTCCGCACAAAGCAGTACAGCTAGCACTGTATCAAACCAAACAATCACCACAACTCAAAAGATAAATTCCGTTTCCAACGGAAATGCAAATAATTCAAAAGGAAGTTCGACTTCTTCTCCTAAAACAGGAGATTCATTTCCGATTGTCAGTGTATTGACTGCAATTGGCATATCAGCAGTATCCACAGTTCTGTTTATGAAAAAGAGAAAGTAAGGATGTGTCTATGAAAAAAATATTAGCTTCACTTATGGGTTTCGTAATGTCTATTACGTGCATATTTGGTGGATTTATTTCCACTTTGACAGTCAGTGCAGCAAAATCACAAACTTATGGCGATCTGACCTACATAAATTATGGAGGCTGGATTGAAATTACTGATTGTAGTACTGATGTGGAAACTTTGGAAATTCCGGAAAAAATTGATAATACAACTGTACGGGATATTGGTGAAAACGCATTCTCTGGTTGTTCTGCTCTAACACAAATTACAATTCCGGATACGGTAAAAACAATTGGAACAAATGCTTTTAATGGTTGTTCTTCGCTGAAAAGCATAGAGCTTCCAGTCAGATTACAAAAAATCGGTTTTAATGCATTCTACTCCTGCACTGGTTTATCATCAATTGAAATTCCAAACAGTGTGACTACAATTGAAGGTTTTGCATTTAATAATTGTTCTGCTTTGAAAACAATTACAATTCCGACAAATGTAGAAACGATTGGCAATCGTGCATTTTATGACTGTAATAGCTTGACGGAAATTTTAGTAGCAGATGGTAATAAATCATTTACCAGCAAAGATGGTGTGCTTTATAATTCTGATTTTACTAAAATCATTTGTTATCCTGCTGGAAAATCAGGCGAAAATTATACGATTGCTGACAGTGTAACAATAATCGGAGATGCTGCATTTTATAACTGCCGAGGGTTAACTGAAATCACACTTCCAGACAAATTAACAACGATAGAAGATTTTGCTTTCTATTATTGCAGCAGTATACAAACAGTTATATTACCATCTACTATTCAAAGCATAGGTCAAGCTTCATTTTACGGCTGTACGAAAATTACAGAGATTTATATTCCAAAAAGTATAACAGTAATTCCTGTTGGTGCATTTTCTCAATGTATTGCTTTGAGTGACGTATACTATTCCGGCTCAGAAAGTGATTGGAGTTCAATTGAAATTGATAATTCAATGGATATGAATTCTTATTTGACAAAAGCTAANATTCACTGTAATTCTGAAGGGATTGTTAAACAAATNCAGGGAGATGTCAACGAGGATGGGGNATTTTCAGTAGNAGATNTGCTTTNGCTTCAGAAGTGGTTGTTAGCTGTGCCTGATGCCAATCTTACTAACTGGAAAGCAGCTGATTTATGTCAGGATAACGTACTCAACGTTTTTGATCTTTGTTTAATGAAAAAAATTCTGCTTAGTAATTTAGCATCAGTAGATGCATAATTACGTTTCATATGTTATCTTGTTGAAATTTGGCATCTGCACATTAGCCGAATTAATTTGATATGGGTTTCCTTTGTAATGAGGGCATATTCATGAGAAGTTGTATCATGAAATATTGATACAGCTTTTCTCGCTTAAACAAAATAAAGATATTAAATCTGGTAAATATGACTGTTGACTATATTGACTTATTGAGTAATATATGATACTACGATACGCTTAAGGAATATTCGGATTTTCGCAAAATTCGGACTTTTGCGAAAGAGAATCAGAGCAGTATTATCGTTTCTTTCGATGAGTATTGTGAATATAGCTTAACAAGGAGTAGGTATCAGATGTCTAAATTAAATATTTATCACCGCCGTGACGGACGATGGGAAGGACGTATTTCTCGTGGCAAGAAAGAGAATGGAAAGCATAAGTATCAGTATGTCATTGCCAGGACAAGAGATGCTGTTGTCAAGAAAATGGAAGATATCCTTCAAAGTGAGAAACCAAATGGACAATGTACTAAAACGGTATCTGTTTTGTTCTCAGAATGGTATCGCAGTATTCAGCATAGAGTCAAGGAATCTACCATTGCAAACTATACAATGAAGGCTCAAAAGCATATATTGCCGAATTTTGGCGATAAATCAGTTGATTCAATCGTGCAGAGTGACATCTATTCGTTCATTGAAGCCAAGCAAAATGAAGGTCTTTCCAGTAGATATGTTTCAGATATAATCATTCTTATGAAAACCATATACAAATATGCAGCAAGGACCTATCATGTTTTCAACCCAATGGATGGAGTTGTTCTGCCCAAGAAGAAGTCTCCTGAAATTGATTTGCTTGATAATGTTGAACAAGCAAAGCTACAGCAATATATTAATCATAATCAAAACAAATCAACTCTTGGCGTTGCACTCTCCATATCTACCGGAATTAGAATCGGAGAACTTTGTGCTCTGCAATGGAAGGATATTGACCTCGAAAAACGTATTTTGACCATCAGAAAAACAATGCAAAGAATCCAATGTCCCACAGAAATATCGAAAACCAAGCTCATCATTACTGATCCGAAAAGTGAATCTTCCCGCAGAAGAATACCAATCCCGGATTGCATGGTGGGCTTTTTAAGTAAGTTTAAGGAAAAATCTGATAAATATGTTTTGACCGGTTCTAATAAGCCAATTGAACCAAGAACAATGCAGTACCGCTTCGCATCAATATTAAAAAACGCAAAATTGCCGTCAGTTCACTTTCATGCTTTGCGACATATTTTTGCCTCATCTTGCATTAGATTAGGCTTTGATGTTAAGGCATTGAGTGAGCTTCTTGGGCATAGCTCCGTGGAAATTACGCTAAATAGGTACGTGCATTCATCATTTGAACAGAAAAAAGAGTATATGAAACGCATAAAACTCGCTTTTTGAAAAATTAGCAGCTTGAAAATAGAATAACCATGGATTTACTCACTTTCGCAAAAGNCCGAATTTTGCGAAAGAGGAACGTATTTATTATATCATGTTTCNTTTTAGGATATACTTGCTTTTTTTAATAAACTTTGCTATAATGACATTATATGCTNTATAACGTTGCTTTTTGTCAAAGATGGTTGATGAATGTTTCGGGGGGAATAGTGACATGNTTAAGATTGCTGTGGTAGATGATGATAAGCTGTTGCACAAGGAATTGGAAANATNCTTTAGTAAATTTCAAATGGTGTACGNTTTTGACTTTAAAGTTGAANACTTTCTTTCCTGTGAGGAAATATATAATAAAATAACTACAGGACTGNAATATGATTTGATTNTTCTTGATATCGAATTCCCAGAGATGANGGGANCGGACTTTGGAAAATTACTTAGGCGAAAACTGAAAAACTATGATACTCAANTTGTATTTATTTCTTCGGTTAAAGATTATGCTATGGATTTATTTCAGACGTGTCCAATAGAGTTCTTGATAAAACCGATTACACATGAAAAATTTTCGAATTGCATACTTTCATATATGACGCATTATGAAAGCTCCAATGGATTTCTTGAGTATACAATGGATAATATCAAACACAGGATAAGAGTACGTGAGGTAATTTACCTGGAATCACAAGGTAAAAAAGTAGAGTTTCACACAAATAGAGGAGACTTTANNACATATGGAANAATAATTGACATCATCGCAGACNNTGNAGACAAATTTGNCTGCATATCAAGAGGAATATATGTTAATGTTCAGCATATAATTGAGGCAACGCCNAAAGAAATATTGCTGACAAATAATCGTTCACTTCGTATTAGCCGTGGCTGCCAAAATGCAGTTAGGGATCGGCTTTCAGAATTTTAAGGAGATACTAAATGGGCACACTATTGTATTTAACATCTAATGCTATTCATGTTTATGCTGTTAGCATTTTCTTCGATGTATTTCTTGGTAAAAGTAAAATAAATCACAAACTAAAATCAGCAGCTTATGTAGCATATTATATTGTAGGAAGTCTTTGTTGGATTATTGTTCATAATGAAACACTCAATATTTTTATTAATATTATGATATCTTTCATCATTACAATGCAGTACAATACATCATTGAAAAAAAGAANCTTTTCGGTTATATCATCACAGGCAACAGCAATGTTTATTGAATGGATTGCTTTTACATTATTGGGTAACAGTGAAGCTGTAAGAAACGGTCTAGTACAATATATTATGCTTCTGATTGTTGCATTTATTTTTAAGCGAGTTTATATGCATAAAGAGGATTACTCATCAAAATCAAAATATTCTTTACTATTAGTACTAGTGGCACTGGGTACAGTTGTGATTGGTGTTCTAACTGTAAATGATGATACTACACACGATTCTCTAATTGCTATTATTTTACTTTTAATAAATTTGATGAATTTTTATATTTATAATTTAGAGCAAAAGAGTTTGGAATCACAGCATATGCTGGCGCTAATTGAAACATCAAATAAGGCGTATCAAACTCAGATACAAATAATGACTGAAACCCAGAAGAAACTTCGTTTTATGCGCCATGATTTTAAAAACCATCTTAATAAAATCAGAGATTTGCTTAATAATGATAATTATCAAGGCGTTCAGGAATACCTTGATGATATGGAAGAAAGTATAGTAGTAAAGCAGGAATACTCAAAAACAGGAAACAAGGATGTAGATAGTTTGATAAATTATGAACTTACACTTGCATCAGAATATGGTGCTGAAATTATCTGTGATATTGATTTACCTGAACAATTAAACATTACATCATTTGATATAACTGTAATATTAGGAAATTTACTTGATAATGCCGTAAATGCACTTCGTCAATCTGAAAAGAAAGTAATGATCATTACAATAAAGTTTATGAAAGGTATTATAAGAATAGATATTGAAAACACTTATAATTCCTCATATAAGCGAAAACCTGATGGACGAGAGCATGGAATAGGTCTGTTGAGTGTAACAAATACACTTGAAAAATATCATGGCAGCTTAAAGACCTTCCCCGAAGAGAATAGATTTCATACAATTGCTGTTTTATTTAACAGTTTAGATTAAATAATGCCGGACACTAATTGGTGTCCGGCATTTTGCATTTTATACCCAAAAACTATACAACTCATACCATATGCCATTTTTTTATTAAGGATTTATGTTACAATAATTCGGTATATAAGAAAGGGATGAAAAATGTGTTTGAGAAGTCTTCTTTACAGCAATTCCACTTAAGATAAAGAGTATCCAGAAGCAGAAAACCAACCTGAAATATCAGAAATAGAAATCGTCGAAAAAGCATCCGGAATTACAGAATGAAGCAATTCAACGGTATCG
>WFLZ01000141.1 GCA_009177225.1 Clostridia bacterium | reverse complement strand
GAGCGTAATAAATCAGCCTCTATTGTCAACTGGCAGTTTACTAATAAAAATTCTCGAATCAAGCTTGCTTCACTTTATCCTGTATTAGATTAATTTTCAACGATACAGCACACTAGTATTGGTAGTGAAGAATTTTGTAGTTGTACTAATCTAACATCCATTACAATTCCAAGCAGTATGAAATGGATTAAGGAAAATGCTTTTGATAAAATTCAGATCACTGATGTATATTATAGTGGAACAAAAAAAGATTGGGATAAAATCATTATAGATAGTGGTAATGATCTACTCTATGATGCAACAATTCATTTTGAATGGGTTTCTCCTATTGGTGATGTTAATGGTGATAACCTATTCAATGTTGCGGATATTGTTATGATGCAAAACTGGTTACTCGGTAAAGGAACGTTGACCTGTTGGCAAGCTGGAGATATATGTGAAGATGGTATAATTGATATTTTTGATCTTAGTTTAATGAAAAGAATGCTTATTGGAAATTATACCTCTATTCCCGGAGATGTTAATGGAGATGGGCAATTAACTATTGCTGATGTAATAATGCTTCAAAAATATCTTCTTGGCAAAGACGAACTGACCATTTGGCAGAATGCTGACCTTTGCAAAGACAACAGGATTGATGTGTTTGACCTCGTAATGATCAAACGAGCTTTATTGGATAATTGACTTCAATTTCTAAACAATAACTTCCGAAAAATGAAAAATGCTTCATTTTCGTTGCTGTGAAGTTTTCGTATTCAGTACAATTCAAACGCTTACACTAAAAGAAAATGGGGTATAGCATTGGAAAACGGTACATACCAAAATAAAACGGCATTTCCATTGGTTGCATTTGTATTAATATTTCCGTTCTTTGAAAATCGCAAAAGGCTTAGAATCGGGGAATTCCGAATCTAAGCCTTTTTCATTTTTCTCGAAATTATTTGAAAAATACAACTACCGTACAGCTATGCCAAAAATTCTTGATTTTTTCATTTTGCATCATAAAGTTTTACGGAGTATCATTCTGTTTTCCTGTTTCTGATTTTGTAATTGAAATTTTCAACCGAATGTGGTATAGTATTATTATCAGATGATAAGGAGTGAGTATCATGAATGAGAAAATCAGGAATAAGAAAGTTGAGAAATCCATTACAGAGACCACAAAGCTTTTGCAGTACAGGGAAATCA
Source organism: Clostridia bacterium (assembly GCA_009177225.1). Lineage (GTDB taxonomy): Bacteria > Bacillota > Clostridia > Oscillospirales > Ruminococcaceae > Ruminococcus. Next base: position 5,647 of record WFLZ01000141.1, on the reverse strand, counting down.
ATGGTCAGAACCGACTATTTGGCGGTCGTCTGATGGAATGGATAGACGAGGTGGTTGCATTGACAGCTATGAGACACTGCGGCGGACTTGTTACCACCTGTGCGGTGGACAATCTGCGTTTCAAGTATGGTGCATATATTAATGAAATAATTGTATTGATAGGCAAGATAACGTATGTCGGTAATACTTCAATGGAAGTCCGTGTTGACACATATGTCGAGGATATTGAAACAGGCATTAGACGTGCGATAAATCATGCGTATCTGATATGCGTTCACGTCGACAATGATGGCAAACCGATTCCCGTGAAGTACGGACTTGAAGTGGAAACGCTGTCCGAAAAAGCCGAGTGGGAAGGTGCAGTAAGGCGTAATGCGGCACGTAAGCAGAGGTTCAGCGACGGATACTGATATGAGAAACAAAGAGAATATTTTAACTAAAACTTCTGCGGTTGTTTTGCTTGCGTTCATCTGTTCGGCATTGTGGGGAAGCGCTTTTTCGGGAGTCAAAATCGGATATGAGAAGTTTGGCATAGATTCTGCCGACTGGTCGTCGCAGATGATTTTCGCAGGAGTACGGTTTGCCATAGCAGGTATCATGACAATTGTTTTCGGTAGTATTTCAGCTCGTAAAGTGATGTTACCGACAAGGCAATCAGTACCCAAAATCATAACAATAAGCCTATTTCAGACCATTCTGCAATATATTTTCTATTACATCGGACTTGCTCACACAACAGGTGTGAAAGCGGCAGTCATTGTAGCTGCAAATGTTTTTATGGCTATACTTATTTCATCGCTGATATACAAAATCGAAAAGCTGACATTACACAAGATAATTGGCTGTGTACTAGGATTTAGTGGAATCATTATCATCAATCTCAGTGGACTTCAAGGCGGACTGAGCTTCAGTCTGCTTGGTGACGGATTTGTATTAATATCTACGNTTGCAAATGGATTTTCCTCGGTATTGATAAAACGGTATTCAGCATCGGAAAATCCTGTGATGCTCAGTGGCTGGCAGTTCTTTTTCGGAGGGCTTGTTATGACGCTGATAGGAGCAATTTGCGGCGGAAATATCGGCAGCGTAAATGCAGGCTCTGTCATGATACTTCTGTACCTCGCATTCGTCTCAGCGGCGGCATACTCCTTGTGGTCTGTACTTTTAAAATATAATCCTGTGTCGAAAGTAGCTGTGTTCGGCTTCATGAACCCGATATGCGGTGTGATTATTTCAAATATNNTGNTGAAAGAAAGNAGTTCTCTTGGNNTTCAGTCGCTTGTGGCTCTTAGTNTTGTTTGCGTTGGAATATATGTAGTGAACAGAAAAAAATCNGTACATGAAGTTGATACTTNTCGGTGAATATAAAANNANNAAGAGGNGCTGTTTAATGAAAAAACATATCTCAAACGCTTTCAAGTGTTTTTTGACTTTTATGACCATAGTTACCATGTCCTGCGTGATGACGTTTACAACAGTCGCATCCGATGATGATATTTTCTGCGATGATTTCACAGGATCACGGCTTTATACGCAGCAGCATGAATCCTATCCAGACAGTATGGCGGCAGTTTCAGATGCAGAACTGCCGAAAGGCTGGCTGCTCTGGCACAGCTACAGTGAATATGCTGCACTGGACAGCAAGTTGTATTTGCAAACGCCGGACGGCAGTATAAAAGAGATCAGCGACGACTTTATCCATGCGATGAACGGCAGCTTTAGTATCACGCCGGAACAGATCACTTTTATGGCAATTGACAGCAGTGCGGATGAATGGGATATTTTCCTTTATGATAACGGCAATATCACAAATCTCACAAAGAACAGCAGATTCCGGAATGAAGATCCGAAATGGTCGCCGGACGGGAAACAAATTGTATTCAAACGCGGCTATTGGGATAACAGTGTCGGAGATTTTGTGTATGATCTTGCAATGTTAAATATAGATACCTACGAAGTGACAATGCTGACGAACGACCGTGCAGAGGAGGCTATGCCTGTCTTTTCAGAAGACGGGAAATATATCTATTATACACGCTATACAGAGGGAATCGGCTAGATATGCCGCATGGATACGGCGACTCGTGAAATTGAGGATATTTACAGCGAAACAGATGTAACTGCATATTATCCTATTATAAAAGGAGAACAGCTCTATTTTACAAAATGGTACAGCGCAGAGAATCATTGTGACTAGCTAATGCACTATGACGGCAGCGATATATCCATCCTGCCATTCAATTCCGAACAGTATGACTGCTCAGATCCTTGTCCTGTAATGGATGATGTAATNATCTACAGAGGTACTGCAAACGGCGGCTATGNCCTGTACTATTATGNCGGCAGANAATCCGTCANACTGACAANGCTTTGCNGCGANAANANCNANCTTGNTGCGAACTATTACTCATTGGAGGAATATGAAAATTATCTGGACAGTAGCAGAATAATGGGCGATGTGAACGGTGACGGAGAGTTCAATATCGCCGATCTGGTGCTGTTCCAGAAGTGGATGCTTGCTGTTTCAGATTCCGAGCTCGCAAACTGGAAGGCAGCCGATTTCTATGAGGACGAAAGACTTGACGTTTTCGACCTCTGCCTTATGAGACAGGCACTTATAGAAGCTGAGAATGACGATGGTATTATTAGACTTCCTCGGAAGCTAATAAATCAAGATACATGTTTGTCGAATTATCGAGTGTAGAAATTGAAATGTCTGTTTCGAGATTTAAGTTTCCGAGGAAGTCTATTGACAGCGAGGAAAAGGAATCCTGCAGGATGATTGATGAGTATGGTCGTGAATTCAAAAAGGAAGAATGATCAGATGTGCAGTTCGGATAGAAATATTCAAACTTATAAAAGCTGATTTTATGTTAAAATAATAATATGCATTTCGTGCCACAAATATGTATTTCATGCCACAGATATTGACAATTAAAATATATAGGGTTAAAATGAATTATAGACAATTATTTTGTTTTTTCATCAAAGTTTGCTGAAGAATGACTGAAAGTTAAAGATGTATTCAACAAAATATTTTTAAAGTCCATTTTTGTCATATTTCGATAAAAAATAAATATTCAAATTATGCATTCATACAAATTTTGATTATAACATGTCATTTTTGGTATAAAAAATGACATTACTATTATAGAGGGTTAAAATGAATTATGGATAATTATTTTGATTCTTCATCAAAAAATTTCAAAGTTTGACTTTTCAATGCATATAAACCAACATTTCACTGCAAGGTTCTGCACAAACTGTAATACTGTGTTATAATAAAGCATGATATCTTAGTTATGAACTTGCTTCTATACTATATTAAAATAATTGTTTATCTCACAATACACAAGTGCTCATTATATTTTTTGTGCAATCATACAAATATTTAAAAACTCATGCGAATATTGTAACTTTTGGGCAGCGAAAATGATTATATATATTAGAGACGTTTAAAATCTTTGTTTTGGACAAGCGTTATTAAACAAAGATACATTGTATACTATTCTGCTTTGACTTTTATTTTATTTCTTGGATGTTTGGCTGATAGAATTTCTTTCTGTTTAGACATAGCGACATAGGTATATATTTGAGTAGTGGTTATAGAACTATGACCTAAAAGCTTTTGTATATAGCGAATGTCAACATCTTCTTCAAGTAGCAAGGTGGCGAATGAGTGGCGGAACATATGTGGAGTGATATGTATGTCATATTCGGTCATAGCAGTATATTTACAAATGATTTCACGTACAGATTGTTCCATCAAACGATTATGAAGTTTGTTGACAAAGAAAAAACCACATGATTTTATATCTTCTTGAAACAGCGCATAATACTCTTGAAGTGCCTTTAAAACATCTGGATTTTCAATCTGAATCATGCGTTCTTTAGAACCTTTACCGAAAATTTTGACTGTATGGTTGGTCAAATCCACGGATGAAGGTGAAAGATTGCAAATTTCAGATACTCTGGCTCCGGTTGCAAAAAGAATTTCAAGAACTGCGATATCACGAGCAGTGTACCGTTTCTGGTAGTCTGTTTTAGCTTGAGAAAAGATATCATAAGCACGGGTAAGTATACTGTTAATTACATTAAGTGGAATTGTTTTGGGAAGTATGGTCGGTTCTTTAAATGAAATATCAATTTTATTGAAGGGATTGATTTCGATGACTTCTTCAATTAAAAGATAGTGGGTGAATGCTTTCACAGAAGCAATTTTTCGCTTTACTGTCTTGGGTTTGAATTGCTCATGCAGCGTGTCAATGTAATGGCAAATGGTTTCTTTGGAAAACGTATTGCTTGTACACTCAGCAAACTGTTTGAGGTCAATTCTGTAGGCTTTGATGGTTTTATCATTTAAAGCTTTTCTTGACTTGCAGTAGTCAAGAAATTGCTGAATTTGTAAAGTTAAATTTAACATTGTAGTTACTCCTTTATTGTGGATAATCTTATTATATACTATAATCAACTTTTTGTCTAATAGTGACGAATATGAAATCGTAAAATATGCCGGTTTTGAGGTGGAAGAGGTGTACAATAGTATTTATAAGCCAACGCAGGATAACTACTAATTATCAAAAATAAATGAGGGAAATTTTAATGAAAAAGAATTCAAAAAGGCAATATATTATACTATATAAAATTGGAACATATTTATTAATGATTCTTCTAATAGTAATGTTATTTATTTGCTCTAATTTTTTAACCTTAAAACTTAGTAACTGCTTCGTTAACTGGCAACTTGATCCTTATTTTGAAATTGAACGAATTATAGTAACTTCAATATTAACAGCTATAATGGGAGTGCTGATTCAAACACTCTTTATGACTAATAAGATGAGAATACATATATCTAAAATGTATCGTTTTTTATGCAGACAATATCTTTCAAGTCAAAGTGCTATAGTATGCAGAATAATAGAAAATTTTATAAATATTATATATAAGGGTAATTTTTTACCTATCCATGAGCAAAGTATTATGGTTGAAAATATATTAAAGAATCTATCTGAAATAAGTCTAGGTCATACTGCGGCACATTTATTTATTATAAGTGGCGATGCTCATAGTGGGAAAACAATTCTCGCAAAAAAAATAATAAATGATATTTTCACAAGAGAGGAATACATTTTCTTACTAAAAAAATACAGCAAAAGTATTTATTATTATGATTTTGTATCATTCAAAAATCAATTGGATCAAATTTTAAAGGATTATGAAAGAAATAATTATTATAACAATATAATTGTATTTGATAATATTCACAAGCTAGATAATTCTAAAATAAAAAGGATACTTACACATATAATAAGATTTCCTAATACCTCAACATGTGTATTAATACTTACTAGGGATATTAATTATGCAATAGATGATGAATTATACGCTGAAATTGAAGAAAAAAAGTCTAATAGCATTATAAAAACCGGAAATCTTTCAGTTTTGCAGTTTGACAGTGAATATATTGAATCTGAAGATTTTTCAAATTTTTTAAATATGCTTAAAATGAATCAAAATTTGTTGAATAATAATTTTATTAAATTCCATTTATATTATATTTACAATATCTATCTGGATCGAAGGGGAATACAATCGCGACCATTCCCGTTCACTCACTGACCAGACCATTGATTATGGGTTCAAT
>WFLZ01000018.1 GCA_009177225.1 Clostridia bacterium | reverse complement strand
TTTTGCCGACAGGTGATGTGTATGCCTGCCGAAGAATGGAGAGCAAGATCGGCAATGTGTTTGAAAATACAATGTACGACTTATTTGTCGGAGCAGATTTAGAGGAATACAGACAGTTTGACAAATTTGAAAAATGTGGAAAATGCGAGTTAAGAGGTTATTGCAGGGGCTGCCCTGCGGTGAGTTACGGCTACACAGGCAATATGTATGCAGCAGACCCACAATGTTGGAAAGAGGTTTAATTATGGAATTATTGGATTTAATGAAATATCGTCGCTCTATCCGTAAATACGGCGATCAGCAGATCTCAAAAGAAGATTTACAAAAAATTCTTGAGGCAGGCGCTTATGCTCCAAATGCCGGAGGCGGTCAGCGGAGCATTATTGTTGCTGTACATAATCGTGAATTGACTGAGAAAATCGGCATTATGAATCTTGCAAAATTTGACCGTTCCAAGCTGATTGGCAACTATGTTTCAAAGGAACAGCCAAGTGTAATTGATGATACGTCTATCAAAAACGGCTTTTATGGTGCGCCTACGGTCTGTATCATCTTTACACCCCGTAAATTCCTGTACGCTGTGCCTGATGCTTTCTGCTGTGCGGAGAACATGGTGCTTGAGGCAACATATCTCGGAATTTCTTCATGTATGGTTGCAAGGGCAGAAGAAACATTTGACAATGATTTCGGCAGGGAGCTTTTGAAAAAGTGGGAGATACCCGATGAATTTATCGCAAGGTGCTTTGTTCTGCTCGGTTACTGCGATGGTGAATATCCAAAGGGTAAATCACGAAAAGTTGAAAGAATAAATATCGTTGAAGAATAAAAGTACAGTGAGACCGCTCTCTTTTAATGGAGTGATATTATGCCAAATCAAAAACTCATATATTTGATTGACTATCTGCTATCGGAATGCAATGACCTCGGCAAGATAGAAATCCCTGACAATATAGCAGAGCAATTTAGGCTGTATCGCAGTCTTGTCAATATTCGCCCTGTCATGAAAGCTGATGATAAATTTCTAAAAACCGAGGACGAATATCTCACAAGTCTCATTGCTGAAAAGGGTATNACAGATATTANAGANTTAGAGCCGNTCGAGAATNGTATCTATCTTTGGAAAGGCGATATTACCACGCTGAAATGCGGAGCGATCGTTAATGCCGCNAATTCGGGAATGACAGGNTGNTGGCAGCCCTGCCATAGTTGCATNGATAANTGTATTCANACGTTTGCAGGAGTTCGCCTGCGGTATAAATGCGGACAGATTATGCAGGAACAAGGTCATGAAGAACCGACAGGAATGGCAAAAATCACATCTGCCTACAATTTGCCATGCAACTATGTGATTCATACAGTCGGTCCGATCGTACAAGGAGAATTAAAACAAGTTCATAGTGAATTGCTTGAAAGCAGCTACAAGAGTTGCCTTGAAATTGCTGTACAGAATCATATCAAGAGTATTGCTTTCTGTTGTATTTCGACAGGAGTATTTGGATTTCCGCAGAAAGAGGCAGCAGAAATTGCAGTCAGTACGGTAAGGGAGTTTCAGAAAAATCACGATATTGAGGTGGTATTTAATGTTTTCACAGAGAAAGATCATGAGATCTACCGAAAGTTACTCGGATAGCATTATTCGTCTGAAAAAGGAAATCACAATAGCGGACGCTATTGTGATTGATGCAGGAGCAGGACTTTCCACCTCGGCAGGATTCACATACAGCGGAGAACGTTTTGAAAAGCTGTTCAGCGATTTTGAAAGGAAATACGTTTTTCACGATATGTATTCAGACGGTTTCTTTCCATTTGACACACCTGAAGAAATGTGGGCATATTGGTCGAGGTTTATCTACTGTAATCGCTATATGGACATAGATAATGGCACATATAAAATGCTGTTTGACCTCGTAAAAGATAAGGACTATTTTGTTATCACCACCAATGTTGACCACCAGTTTCAAAAGGCAGGATTTGATAAACAGNGGCTTTTCTATANGCNGGGNGATTACGGTCTGTTTCAATGCAGCGAGCCATGTCATAGCGGCACTTATGACAACGAGGAAATTGTCAAGGATATGATCGAGTTTCAGGAGAATATGAAAATTCCGGGTGAAATGATTCCAAAGTGTCCCAAATGCGGCAAGCCTATGACGATGAATCTGCGTTCCGATGATAAGTTTGTAGAAGACGAGGGCTGGCATAAGGCGGCAGAACGTTATTCAGATTTTATCCGACAACATGAAAATTTGCACATTCTCTTTTTGGAGCTTGGTGTCGGATATAACACTCCTGTTATTATCAAATATCCGTTTTGGAAGCTGACAAGTCAGAATCCTAACGCTGTCTATGCTTGTCTGAATTACGGTGAAGCATTTACTCCTGATGAAATACGGAGTCAGACTATCTGTATCAACAGGGATATTAGAGAAGTCTTATGGAAATTGCTGTAAATCCCTACCCATGTACTTGCCCTGTGTCTTATCAATCTCGATGCCCTCACCATATAGGGTATCGCCCTCGCGCACATGAACCAGCCGCCACACTATCCCATACTCGATGACGTTTTGTCGTTGAGTTTATCTCCGCCATCAATTTGCATTGTGATTGACTTATGACAGTCACATTCTTTTTGCCGCCAAGGGTGTCACATTTTGTTACCTCCAGTTTTAACAGTGATATTTTTAATGTTCAGTTAATGTAAATCAATTCTTCGTTTAAGACTGGCAGTATATGATATAGTCATAAGATAAAAAATCAAAGGAGAGATTATTGTGACAAAGATCATATCAGCAGTTTTATCAGCAACGCTGGCGGTTTCGGCATTCGCAACATCACTTACTGCTTCTGCGGAGAGCAACACAGCAGAAACACCATCGGAAATTTGGAACAGTATTGACAGCTTTCTCAAGGAACGTGAGGGCGGACTTGCTTCCTGTGAGATATGCGTATTTAACAGCAGCGGTGTGATATACAACGGCTATTACGGTCACTCGAATATTGAAAATGATATTTTGGCTGACGAGCAGACCGTCTACGAATGGGGAAGCTGTTCTAAGCTGTTGGTGTGGACTTCCGTGATGCAGCAGTGGGAGCGCGGCAATATCGACCTTGATACGGATATTCGAGAGTATCTACCCAACGGCTTTCTCACCAAGCTGCAATATCCTGATGAGAAGATAACTATGCTCAACCTTATGAACCACAACGCAGGCTTTCAGGAGAGCTTCTATGAGAATCAGCAGGCAAGTCCGGATAATGTGNATGACACTCNTGAAGAAGCCGTAAAAGCCTGCGAGTGCTATCAGTCCTATCATGTGGGCGAGTACACGGCATATTCCAACTGGGGTACTGCACTTGCAGCATATNTTGTGGAACAGNCGAGCGGTACAGATTATGTGACTTATGTCCATGAAAANATTTTTGAACCGNTTGGAATGGAGCATACNTGTATCGACCCGAAAATGCGTGACAATAATTGGGTGGCAAACAAGCGTNATGAGCTGAAATGTTATTTGAAAACTGCGGNTACGAGCGAGAGTTACGGCGAGTGTCTTTATGGAATACAGCTTTTCCCTGCCGGTGCGGCTATCGGTACACTGGAGGACTTCGCAAAATTTGGTCAGGCATTCGTGGCGAAGGACTGTCCTCTGTTTGAGAACAATGCTACAAGGAACGAAATGTTCTCTGCAACCTCATATTATGGCGATACCGATATTGCAAAGAACTGTCACGGTCTCTGGACCAGCGAATACAAGGTGCAGACTCTCGGACACGGCGGTAATACCGGCGGCTGCTCGTCTAACCTCGTGTTCGACCCTGAAAGTAGTCTTGGAATTGTTGTCATGACGAACGAGCCGGGAGAAACTGCTTTTAACTATGGAATACCCGGTCTGATATTTGGCGACGTTACTCAAAGAGATAACTATAAAAATGCAGTTGTTACAAGTACAGAAGATGTCAGCGGTTATTACTACTCCAAAAGATCAATTATCAGCGGTGCGGCAAAGGCAATGTCACTTACGGGCGGACTTATGCCGTGGAGCAAAAATGATGACGGTACATATTCTATGAAGCTGTTCGGGCTTAATATCGGCGATGAAACAAAACTCGTGCAGCTTGCCGACCGTGAGTATGTGATGCTGAACAACGGAATGAATATGTTTATGTACATAGATAACGGCAGGCTTGAAATGATGTCGTCAGACTATGAGAGAAGCAGCACAGGGGCATTGGGGACAGTTGTGGTATTTGGATTTATCCTGTTTGGTATTGCCTGTCTTGTAACGCTTTTGGTAAAGCTCATCTTATGGATTGTGAGAAAAATTCGCAAATCCGAGAAGAAATATCACTCTGCAAATTGGCAGATATTCGCTCAGCAAAGCATTTACAGCGTATCGGCTATCATCCTCGTACTTTTTATCATAAGCATGGGCGCGGTGAATCCCGTGTTTACAGCAGTTTCCGGCATATTAGCGGCGGTTCTTGCTTTCATATCTCTTGCAAACGGTGGTATTCTGTGCTATAATACTGTAAAGAACAATGTGAAAACTCTCACAAAAATCAAGCAGTATATCTGGTCGGCGCTATGCATTGCTTATGCGGTGTTTATAGTTGTAATGCAGCTTTACTGCTTCTGGAAATTATAAGGATGATGATATGCCGAATATTTTGATTGTAGATGATGAAAAGGAAATCGTAAAGCTGTTCCGAATATATCTCGAATCGGACGATATAACGGTGTTTGAAGCAAACGATGGAGTGCAGGCAATGGAGANATTANNAGAAAATNATATTGATCNNGCACTTGTTGACATTATGATGCNGAAAATCGACGGCTATCAGGTGATAAAGAAGATACGGCAGCAGGATAAATATATCCCCGTAATGGTCATATCGGCGAAAATCACTCTGTCTGACAGAATTCTCGGTATTGATCTCGGTGCAGACGATTATATCACAAAGCCGTTCGAGCCATTGGAAGTCGTTGCAAAGGTCAGGGCACAGCTACGCAGGCTGAATGTTACCTCTCCGCAAGCAAAACCGAAAAGTATTATCACTGTGGGCGATATGAGCCTTGATCTTGACGAATGCACCTTCAGCAAAAACGGCGAAAGCACAGAGCTGACCAAGGCGGAGTTCAAGGTGCTAGAACTGCTCATGTCCCAGCCGAAGCGAGTGTTCACAAAGGAACAGATTTATAAGACCGCATGGTATGACGACGGTGCTGTAGACGACAATACCATTCGTGTGATAATCAGCCGCCTGCGTGATAAAGTGGGAGCTGAACAAATAAAAACGATAAGAGGATTGGGGTATCGCTTTGAAGAATAAAAAATGGGTTTCGCTGAAAAATAAAATATTTCTGAGCTATGTTGGACTATGCTTTGGTCTGGTGGTACTATTTAAAAATATGGACTATATCTACTACGGAATTTTAGACCCTCTGCTCAATCCCAGCGTTACAGATATTGATGCGAATACGCCCTCAAGAATCGCTTATTTTATCTTGAACATCCTCACATTCGTCCTGTTCGCCTTTGTGTTTTACAGATTGACAGCACGGGCTATCAATCAGGAGAGCGAGCGCAGACTTAAAGAGCAGAACTTTATCTATGCCGCTATCGCTCATGATCTGAAAACGCCCATGACCTCAGTGCAAGGCTTTGCCAAGGCATTGTCTGATGGGAAAATACAACCTGACGAACAGCGTGAGATCTTTGAGATTATCTACCGCAAATCAAACAGCATGAACGATATGGTGAACACTCTGTTTGACTATGCAAAGTTCGGCTTAGAGGATTACAAGCCTGATTATGCGGGACTTGATATATGCTCCCTCGTCAGAGAGATTGTTGCAGAGAACTACTGCGACTTTGAAGAACATGGCGTTGAACTTGATATAGACATTCCCGATGAAGAGATAAAGATAAATGCCGATAAGACCGAGCTGAAAAGAGCAGTCACAAATTTGATCGTGAATATATACAAGCATAATTCGGGTGGTATCAAAGCAAAAGTTTCTGTCCGAAAGGAAAATGACAAAGCGGAAATAAGGATAGCTGACAGCGGTAAGACGCTCCCCGATGACATAGATATTTTTGAGCCGTTCGTGACAGAAAATTCTGCACGAACGACAGGTCACGGCACGGGTCTCGGGCTTGCGGTCACAAAGCGTATTATTGAACGGCACGGTGGAGAGTTGTCTGTAAGTACAACCGAAGATGAGTACACAAAAATGTTTGTGATACGAATATAGCATNGACGCACNNGTTNTACGTTCTGCACAAGTCCAGATCACCATTTTGGAGCATACCAAAATAGGCATATACCCTAACGGCACACGATAACCGCATAGCACTCTCTTAGAGCGTTTCTAAGAAAGTGCTTTTTTCATTGTTTTTTCCACTTGGCAAGCTCGAACGGCTGTGAAGGACATTTCCGTTCGCCAAAGGACATATGACACTGAGGATAAACTCAATAGCAAAACGCTATTGAGTTTTCAAATTAATCTTAGAGCCTGTTCAGTATCTTTTTATGTGTGGATTTTCGAGCATAATTTTGTCGATGACAAGGAAAAAAATCCGCACACGTCGAGATACTGAACAGGCTCTAAGATAAGCTGAGTCGGCATTTTACCGACTCAGATCAGTCGAAGCAAATGTATCATTGGATTTCTGACTGCATCTTTTGGTAATGTTTAATTGAGAGAGCAATATATAAAAAGGTGTACTGAAACACACCTGAAATATCAATCTGAATAAAGAATCCTGAAATAATCCAGATAAGCCTTGAACGTATCTTGTGCAGAAAGACATGTGTCAATCAGATATCCTTTCTGCTCATTCCATTCATGAAGACCACGGTAATAAAACAGCTTATGTTTTTCATCAATTATAAAGGGTGTGATGTGATTCCTCAGACATTCCTTAAACAGAATCAATCTTCCCACACGTCCATTTCCGTCCTGAAAAGGATGAATTGACTCAAACTCATAATGAAAAGCGATGATTTCTTCAATGGTCTTTTCTTTGACAGCATTGTATGATTCCAAAAGTTTGCGTAGCTTGTCAGCAACCTCCTCCGGTGCTGCGGTGATTCTTCCGCCGACTTCATTCGGAAGTTTCTTATAATCCCCAACTGCAAACCAATCCTTACGAGAATCACTTGTTCCGTTTTTCAGTGTATAATGCAGAGATCTAATGAAGGCTTCACTAAGCTGGTGTGTGGCATTTTCAATAACCATATCAATACAGCGAAAATGATTCATGGTTTCCACAATATCATCTACATTAATGGTATCGTTATCCAATCCAATTGTATTGGTCTCATAAATAAAACGAGTCTGATCGTGAGTAAGTTTACTTCCCTCGATATGATTTGAATTGTACGTCAGTTCAATTTGAATTTTATGATAAATTCCTCCCTTAACTGCACTTTTCTTTTCAAAGCGAAGTATATCAAGCAGTGTTTTAGGCATATCACTTTTCTTGCATTTTCGTTCAGGACGGACGGCGTTTTCAGGAATGTTCCATGTCTTGCCAGTAAGAAATGCATCAGGAATGCGCCCTTCTGCACAATAATTGCGAACCGTTCTATCGGAAACATCCCATTTTTTTGCGATTTCCGCTACAGATAAGTATTTCATGTGAATTCTCCTCAAACATCTTTTTTACTATTATACCATGTTATCGGCAAAATATCAACGGTTTTCAACGAAAAATTTATTATTTCTTGCCGATAACGGAGAATTTCAACTTTGATGTCCCTTGCAGCAAATTGTGAACGGACTGATACTAAGTTTTCTTTCAAATTTACAAAAAGTTATCGGGTAGAAATATAACAGATTTTTGCCCTATATTTCGTCATATGTCACACTTGCAATTCTGTGGAAAAGACGGTAAGATATGTACTACCCAAAAATAAACAGGAGGATCTTCAAATGAAAATTGAGTTCAATCTTACCGGAAACGACCGCAAGAATCTGGTCAAGGCAATCAGTGAAATAACAGGCTGTCCTGCCGAGTATCAGTATATGCCGACTTGCTCCTACATCATCGGCGACTGCACTGTTACCAAGAACGGTACGCTGATTATCGGAGATGATGCTGATGAAAAAGAAGTTCAGCATCTTCTTGCAGAATTGGAAAGCAGAGGTTATGAAATTCCCCACACCGAAAGCAACAAGCTGACCGTACAAATTCCCATTGATTCCCTTAGCGAACCCACGATAAACAGAATCAAACGCATCATTGAAAACAAGAGTGAACTTTTCAAATCGGCGTTCAAAACCGACAGCCTTGACATTCTGAAAACTAAAAAAAACGTGGATTTTCCGTGGTTTACGGTCGAGCAGGACGGCGATGCAGAGGCTTACTGCACTTTCATTTCTATGCTCTGCGAGTTCGCAAAAACTTTGAAAAGAATCAACTACAAGCCCGATGTCAGCGACAACGAAAAGTACACATTCCGATGCTTTTTGATTCGCATGGGGCTCGTAGGTAATAATTTCAAGGCTGCGAGAAAAGTTCTGCTCCGCAATCTTTCGGGAAGTTCAGCATTCCGCCACGTCAATTCCCAAGGAGGTGCTGACGATGCAGTTTCCGAATGAAAATCAACTGAAATCCCTGCGGGGACAATTATTCGACTGATTCACATGGCAGACAACATTGCTCCCGTCCCGCCCGGAACAATCGGCGAGGTTGCAATCATCGGTGATGCCGATAACATACACATGAAATGGAACAACGGCAGAAGCCTTGCTCTGATNGAGGGTGTGGACGATTTNGAGNTAATTTCTGNCGGCACTGGTGGTGAAAAATAAGNGAGACCGCTTCNCNANTTTACTGTATTTTACCATATAGTGAATGCAATAAATGTGAGGACTTGCTTTGCTGCTTAAAAGTAGTTAGACCAGGAGTGAATTATAAAGATGATTTATTTCGGCTTTCATCAAATAAATTCATAGACGAATTTGAATTAGCAACGCTTGAAGCAAAATTGCCGTTAAAAGAAGTATGGATAATTTCACCTGATCTGTCATATGAATGTAAAGAAACTTTCTTTACAGAAGTAGTTAGACGTAATATTAAATCAGGAGTAAAATATAGGTTTATCACGCAAGATTGTGCAGATTCACGAGAAAATTTGATAAAGATATATGATAAATATACAAACAAATTTTCTCGAATTCTATATAAAAAAAGGTTAATTCCTTATCTTGTTTCTGCGTCACGTTTTGATATGGTTTTAAGTTTATATAGTTTTGTTATATACAACCCAAACCCTCAAAAATCAAAGTATGAGTCCCGAATATACATATGTGTAGGCGAAAATGGAAACGAAGTACATTCAGTTTATAAGGAAATAGATAATGAACATCAAGTAAATATTACACTTGATACCGTTCGCTCAATAATAAAATCTACAAAACCATATGTCATGAAGGAAGGGTAGATAAATGCCACATTCAAGTAAAGAAATGATATCTTTTTTTCTAACAACAAGGTGTAATTTAAATTGTATCTATTGTTATACAAATAAAAGCACTTTTGAACATCAAGATCAAACACTAAATTTGGATTTTGCCAAAGCTGGTATTGATGATTATTATGAAACTAATTATAAGCGTCATATTAGATTTTTTGGAGCTGGTGAGCCAACAGAAGAGTTTGATTTGATGAAAAAAATTTATTACTATGCTAAGGACAAGGATTACAGAACGACTGCGGAAATACAAACAAATGGCTGTTTTTCAGAAGAAGTTGCTAAATGGCTTGCTTGGAATGTTGATATAATATGGATTTCATCTGATGGGACACCTGATATTCAAGATTATTATCGTCCAATGCTTTCTAACAGTAAATCTTCTGAAGGGATAAAAACACAGCTCTATATCGACCTCCAAGCCGAATTCAAAGACGACTTGCCGGTATGGAGAGCGGTAATCGACTCGACTTTATGTG
>WFLZ01000041.1:5397-7027 GCA_009177225.1 Clostridia bacterium | reverse complement strand
TCTTCATATGTATGTCCTTCTTTTTGATATGCTACTGCTGTTTCTCTTAAATCTTTACTTTTACTCATATTTTTATTATATCACTTTTGTGTTCGTTTGTAAAGTGGATTGACTATAAAAATCACATTGAAAATGTCGCAAAGATCATCGACTTAAAAGATGCAATTTTTATCATGGACAGAGGCTACGCAAGTGAAGAACTCATCAAGCTTTTTTCTGAAAAATCATACTATTTGTTCCGTCTAAGAAATAAGTTTAACACCGAGATAGATGCACTCCCTATCGGAAGTCACGAAATCACAATGTACAAAGTTGTGAAAGTTCGTGTCGTGAAATTTACACTGCCATCAGGTGAAATTGAAACGTTGTTGATAAATCTTTTTGACCTTGATGAAAGTAAATTTAAAGAGCTTTATTTCAAAAGATGGCTCGTTGAGGTGAAGTTTGATGTTGTTAAGAATAAACTTGAATTGCCCTGTTTTGGCGGTTTTACTGAGAATGTCATCATGCAGGATTTCTGGATCAGCATATATCTTGCAAACATGGCTGCTATCGCCAAGAATGAAGCTGACGAGAAAATCAAAGCTGATCGTAAAGATAAAAATAATAAATATGAGTATCAGGCAAATGTAAACACTTTAATTGGTTCTATGCGTGAGCGGCTTGCTGATGCCGTGTTCAGCCGTAATCCTTTACAACGTTTTAAGAAACTGAATAGAATTATTCTTGAAATACAGCATTCTGTCGTTCCTATACGTCCCGATGACGGAAAAACTCCTCGCTTTGAGAATACTCGAAAATCCAAATTTCATCATAACAGAAAGTCTAATTTATGAGTCGTTAAGTTGTGGATAGTGGTTTTCCAAGTATCGGAAGATCATATACAGTCTTATTATGTATTCCACTTTTTTTATCTGCTGTTTTTCCACACTTCGGACATATGACTCTTTGCGTTGTTGTTTTCATAAATATTTCTGTTCTGTCCGTACTGTTCTCTATTTTCTTTATTTCCAGTTCGCTGGGATAGTATTCCTGCAATTTTATTCTGTCCATTTTTATATCCTTTTCTTAATTAATATGAATTTCACATTTTAATATTTTTATTATACCATATCTTTTTTCTTTTGTACATATGTTTTAGACTACTTTTTGGAAGAACCAAATCATTAAAGCAAAAAAATTAATCCTCGTAAATGTACGTGTTTACGAGGATTTCTGTCTTGCTACTATAAAATAGATGACATTAATTTTTCTTGATTTTATGCCTTATTTTAAATAAAGTTTCTTTTATTTAGTTATTTTTTCGATCTTACAGGTATGTCGCTTATCGTTCTTATCATAATTAATCCCGACAAGTAAAATTTCTCCGGAGTAATCTTTTAGACAATCAACATACTTTTTTTTCTTTATCTGTTCTATTGCACCTTCAGCAGATTTGTCGTATTTGAATTCTACAATCATGGCAGGATTGCTGTTATTTTTTCTCGGTCTGAAAAGCAAATCGGTATAACCTTTTCCAGCAGAAATTTCACGTTCAATGATATATTTTTTCCATGCGGAATAGTATGCCAGTGAAATGACTTAAGAATTATAAATGAGCAAATCCTAAAATTGTACAAAAATTTATATG